>DASXTH010000120.1:0-19160 GCA_036505555.1 Candidatus Limnocylindrales bacterium
CTCGAGAACGCTCGCCTGTTCGACGAGACGAAGCGCCTGCTGAGCGAGTCGAACGAACGCGCCGCGGAGCTCTCCGTCATCAACGAGATTGGATCGGCTCTGGCCCAGCAGCTCGACTTCCAATCGATCGTCGAGCTGGTCGGCAAGAGGGTCGGCGAGATCTTCCACGTCCGATCGCTCCACATCTCGCAGTACGACCCGAAGACCGGCGTCATCTCCTTCCCGTATGGCGTGGAGGAGGGACAGATCACCGAGATGCGGTCGATGGCCTTCGGTGAGGGGCTGACCTCGAAGGTCATCCGGTCGCGGCTGCCTCTCCGCCTGGTCGGCAGCGACGATCCCGGGGCGGCCGGCGCGATCCGTCAAGGGCTCGACACCCAGGCCTGGCTCGGGGTGCCGATCCTGGCCGGCGACCGGGTCCTCGGGACGATCGCGCTCGAGAGCCTCGAACGGGACGCGTTCACGGAGGCCGATGAGCGGCTCCTCGGCACCATCGCCACCAGCATGGGCGTCGCCCTCGAGAACGCCCGGCTCTTCGACGAGACGAAGCGACTGCTGGCCGAGACAGAGCAGCGCAACGCCGAGCTGGCGGTGATCAACGACATCGGCGCGGCGCTCGAGAAGCAGCTGGATTTCAACGCGATCATCGATGTGGTCGGAGACCGCCTGACGACGATGTTCGCGTCCATCGATTTCTACATCGGTCTCTACGACAAGGCCGCGAACCTGATCAGCTTTCCCTACGAGCTCGATCAGGGGCGACGGGTCCACGGGCCGGCCATCCCGTTGGGCGCGGGGCTCTCGTCACGAGTCCTCACGACGCGCCGGCCTCTGCGGTTCGCGACTCGTGACGACTATGAGGCCATCGCCGTTGTCCGCCCCTACGAGGAAGCCGACGCGGGCACGGTTCTCACCGAGTCGTATCTCGGCGTCCCGATTCTGGCCGGCAACGAAGCAATCGGGGTGGTCGCTTTCGGAGATACCCGCCCGAACGCTTTCACGGAGAGCGACGAGCGGGTGATCAGCACGATTGCCTCGAGCATGGGCGTCGCCCTCGAGAACGCCCGCCTGTTCGCCGAGACGAAGCGTCTCCTGACCGAGACGAACGAGCGCGCCGCGGAGCTGGCGCTGATCAATGAGGTCCAGCGCGGCCTGACCGAGAACCTCGACATCCAGGCGATGTACGACCTCGTCGGCGACAAGATCCAGGAGATCTTCGATGCCCAGGTCGTCGACATCGGCATCTTCGACATGGCCGCGGGCGTCGTTCGCTACCCGTACACGATCGAGCGTGGCGTGCGGTTTCCCGACCAGCCGACGCCGATCCGCGGCCTGAGCAAGGTCCTGATCGAGACGCGGGCCCCGATCCTGATCAACGCCAACCTCATCGAGTGGTTCGAGGAGCATGGCCTGTCGACCGTCGTCGTGCAGGGTGAGCCCGCCAAGGCGGTTCTCGTCGCTCCCCTCATCGTCGGCGACGATGCCCGCGGCCGGATCTCGCTCCAGAACCTCGACCAGGAGGAGGTGTTCTCGGAGGCCGACGTCCGCTTGCTGACAACGCTTGCCTCGAGCCTGGCGGTCGCCCTCGAGAATGCGCGCCTGTTCGACGAGACGCGCCGGCTGCTGTCCGAGACGAACGAGCGGGCCGCAGAGCTGGCCCTGATCAACGATGTCCAGCGCGGTCTCGCCGAGCGATTCGACATGCAGGAGATGTACGACCTCGTCGGTGATCGGATCCAGGCGATCTTCGACGCCCAGATCGTCGACATCGCCGTCGTCGACGAGAACACCGGCCTCCTCGACTTCCGGTACACGATCGAGAGGGGCGTCCGATTTCCGAACATCCAGGTCCCGCTTCGCAGCTTCCGGAAGACGGTGGTCGACACCGGCAAGCCGATGCGTGTCGGCGAGGCCGCGTTACGGGATGAGGTCGCGAGCGGCCGGGTCCAGATCGTGCAAGGCGAGCTGCCGAAGTCGGTCCTGCTCGTCCCGCTGGCCGTCGGCACGCGGGTCCGGGGCACGATCAGTCTCCAGAACCTCGATCGTGACGACGCGTTCTCGGACTCCGACGAAGAGCTTCTGACGACGCTCGCGTCGAGCCTGAGTGTGGCTCTCGAGAACGTCCGACTGATCGACGAGACTCGCCAGCGGCTGGCCGAGCTGGCGACCGTCAACGAGATCAGCCAGGCGCTCTCGAGCCAGCTCGACCTGGATCCCCTGCTCGAGCTCGTCGGGGAGCAGATGCGCCGGACGTTCGACGTGGACGCCTGTTACGTCGCCCTCCACGATGTCGTCTCGGGCCTGATCCGATTCCCGTACGACTACGAGGTCGGAGTCCGACGCGAGCCGGAGCCGATCGCCTTTGGCGAAGGCCTGACCTCGGAGGTGCTGCGGGCCAAGGCGCCCCTGCTGCTCAATCGCGCTGCCGACTTTCCCAGCGTCAGCGGAAGCCAGCTGGGCGTCGACGTGAAGTCCTATCTCGGCGTGCCGATCATCGCCGGCGACGCCGCGATCGGCGTGCTCAGCGTCCAGAGCACGACCCAGGAAGGTCGCTTCAGCGAGGCCGACGCGGGACTCCTGTCGACGATCGCCGCCAACGTCGGGATCGCGATCCAGAACGCCCGGCTGTACCAGGAGGCGCACCGGCGCGGCGATGAGATGGCCGCACTGGCCGAGGTCGGCCAGGAGATCTCGGCGACCCTCGACGTCCAGGCCGTCCTCGACCAGATCGGCGAGCGGGTCCGCTCGCTCCTCGCGGTCGATTCGGTTGCCCTCTGGATCGCGCAACCGGACGGCGAGACCTTCCGGCCGATCCTCGGCAAGGGGCAGATCGCCGACGCGATCATGTCCGGCGAGATCCGGGCCGGCAAGGGGATCGTCGGCGACATCATCCGGCGCCGGGTGCCGGAGCTGATCAACCTCACGGGGGACGATCCTCGGGCGGTCCGGATGCCGGGCACGCGCGACCGCTCCGGCGAGATCGAGCGGATGATGGTCGTCCCCCTCGTCTCTCGCGATCGGGTGACCGGCGTCACCGCGGTGTGGCGGCATGCGGGTGAGCCATTCGTCCAGGCCGATCTGAACTTCCTCGTCGGGCTCGCCCGGCAGGCATCGATCGCCATCGAGAACGCGCGCCTCTACCGGGCCGCCCAGGACGCGACCGTCGCTGCGGAGGCGGCCAACCAGGCCAAGAGCGCGTTCCTTGCCGCGATGAGCCACGAGATCCGGACGCCGATGAACGCCGTGATCGGGATGAGCGGCTTGCTCCTCGAGACCGAGCTGGATCCCGAGCAGCGCGACTTCGCGGACACGATCCGGACGTCCGGCGACGCGCTCCTGACGATCATCAACGACATCCTCGACTTCTCGAAGATCGAGGCGGGCAAGGTCGACCTGGCCGCCGAGCCGTTCTCCCTCCGGACGTCCGTCGAGAGCGCCCTGGACGTCGTCGCGCCGATCGCGGCGAAGAAGGGGATCGAGCTCGCCTACGCGATGGGCGACGAGCTGCCCGAGGCGATCGTCGGCGACGCGGGCCGCCTCCGTCAGATCGTCCTGAACCTCCTGTCGAATGCGATCAAGTTCACCGAGCAGGGCGAGGTCGTCCTGTCCGTCGAGGCGACCCGGCCGGCCGCCGCCGGCGACTCGTGGCAGATCGACATCGACGTCCGCGACACCGGGATCGGCATCCCGCCGGAGCGGATGGACCTCCTGTTCCAGTCGTTCAGCCAGGTCGACGCGTCCATCTCGCGGCGCTACGGGGGGACGGGCCTGGGCCTCGCGATCAGTCGCCGCCTGGCGGAGTCGATGGGCGGCAGCCTGACCGCGACGAGCACCGGCGTCGCCGGCGAGGGCAGCCTGTTCTGCCTGCGGCTCCCGGCCCAGGCGACCGTGCTGCCCGACGCACCGGCCCGGCTGCCCGAGCGAAGCCTGCGCGGCTGCCGGATCCTTGTCGTCGACGACAACGCGACGAACCGCCGGATTCTCGCCAGCTTCCTCGAGCGCTGGGGCGTCGAGTCGGCGGTCACGGAGTCGCCCCTCGAGGCGCTCGACTGGGTCCGCGGCGGGCGCGAGTTCGACGCGGCCGTCCTCGACTTCCTCATGCCGGAGCGGGACGGGATCGAGCTGGCCGACGACCTGGCCGCACTCCGCCCGGATCGTCCCGTGCCCGTCGTGATCCTATCGTCGATCGGCCAGCACGGCCGCCTCGCGACGAACGTGACCGCGACGCTCGTGAAGCCCGTCAAGCCATCCGCCCTGCACGACGCGCTGGCGGATGCCGTCAACGCCGCAGTGGTCGACCAGCCTAACGTCCCGGCGGCATCGCCGACGACGGTCGTCACGGGGCTCGCCGTCGACCCCTCGCTCCGGGTCTTGCTCGCCGAGGACAACGCGGTGAACCAGAAGCTCGCCTTGCGCCTGCTCGACCGGATGGGGCTGCGCGCCGACGTCGTCGAGGATGGACGCGCCGCGGTGGACGCGGTCGCAGGCGGTATCTACGACGTCGTCCTCATGGACGTCCAGATGCCCGCGATGGATGGCCTCGAGGCGACTCGCCAGATCCGGGGCCAATGGCCGGAGCGGCCGCTCCGGATCGTCGGACTCACCGCGAACGCGATGGCCGGCGACCGCGAGGCGTGCCTGGCGGCGGGGATGGACGACTACGTGAGCAAGCCGATCCGGCCCGAGGAGCTCGCCGCCGCCCTGGCCAAGGTCCGGCCCGCCGTCGCAGGAAGCCCCACGTGACACCGCCCCGCGACGCCGACGGACTGCCCGGCCGGATCCTCGTCGTCGACGACACGCCGTTCAACCGGCAGCTGCTCGGCCGGCTGCTGCGTCGGATCGGACACGAGCCGGTCGATGCCGAGAACGGACGCGAGGCCCTCGCCCGGCTGCGGAACATCGAGGCTCCGCCGATCGACGTGATCCTTCTCGACATCGTCATGCCCGAGATGGACGGCTACGAGACGCTCGCCGAGCTGGCGGCCGATCCGGCCCTCCGGCACCTGCCGGTCATCGTGATCTCAGGCGTTGACGAGCTCGACAGCGTCGTCCGCTGTCTCGAGATGGGTGCGGCTGACTATCTCCCGAAATCGGTCGATCCGGCGATCCTCCAGGCCCGGATCGCCTCGTCGCTTGCCCGCAAGCGGCTCCACGACGCCGAGCTCGAAGCGGTCGAGCGGCAGGCGGCGACGAACGAGGTCCTCGCGATCATGTCGCGCTCGGCGTTCGATCGTGAGGTCGTTCTCGGGGCGATCGTGCGGGCCGCGCTCCGGCTGTGCCGGGCAGACTACGGCGTCGCCTACGTGCTCGATGGGAACGCCTTCCAGGTGGCGGCATCGGCGGGCGGCTCGCCGGAGCTCGATGCGTGGGAACGGGAGCACCCGATCGTCCCCGGCCGCGAGACGCTCGTCGGGCGGGTGGCGCTGATCGGCGAGCAGATCGAGGTCGAGGACGTCCTCGCCGATCCGGACTACGGCGCCACCGCGGGAACGCGCGTCGGCGGCTATCGCACGCTGCTCGGGGTGCCGATCGCGTCGGACGGCAGCATCACGGGCGTCCTCGCCCTGACCCGGAACGAGGTCCGGCCGTTCGGCGCCGGCGAGCGCGCCCTTGCCGTCGGGTTCGCCGAGCAGGCCGCGATCGGAATCGCCAACGTCCGGCTCCTCGAGACGATCGAGCGCCAACGGAGCGAGCTCGCCCGGTTCCTGTCGCCGCAGGTCGCGAGCCTCGTCTCGAGTCCGGACGGCGAGGCGCTCCTGGCCGGCCACCGGCGCGAGATCACGGCGATGTTCTGCGATCTCCGCAACTTCACGACGTTCTCCGAGACCGCGGAGCCCGAGGAGGTCCTCGGATTCCTCCGCCGCTACCACGCCACGGTTGGGGCGATCGTGGTCGAGTTCGACGGCACGCTCGAGCATTTCGCCGGCGATGGGATCATGGTCTTCTTCAACGATCCGGCGATGCAGGCGGACCACGCGGCGCGTGCCGTCCGCATGGCGATGGCGATCCGTGAGCGCTTCGTCGACATCAGCGACGAGTGGCGGCGGCGCGGGCACATCCTGCGGGTCGGGATCGGGATCGCGACGGGATACGCGACGATGGGCCGGATCGGGTTCGAGGGCCGCTACGACTACGGCGGCGTGGGAAACGCGATCATCCTCGCGTCGCGCCTCAGTGGTGAGGCGGCAGCCGGCGAGATCCTCATCGCCCCACGGACCTTCGCGGCCATCGATGGGTCGATCCCGGCGGAGCCAGCCGGCGAGCGCCAGCTGAAGGGCTTCAGCCGCCCGATCGCGGTCTACGCGGTTGCGGACCCGTCGGCCGAGCGTGGTGGCGGCGAGGACCTTGGCGAAGCGGTTGCGGCGTCGTGATCGAGCCAGCCATCGACCCGGCCGTATTCGCGAATCTCGTCGAGATCACCGGCGGCGACCTGGAGTTCGTCGACGACCTCGTCGACACGTATCTCGCGGACGGCGAGCAACAGATCGCGGCCCTGCGAGCGGCAGCGTCGACCGGCTCCCGGGAGGACCTCGTCCCACCCGCCCATGCGATGAAGTCGAGCAGCCTGAATGTCGGGGCGCTTGGTCTCGGGGCGCTGAGCCGGACCCTCGAGGAAGCCGCGCGGACGGGCGCGGTCACCGACGCGGCGGTCCAGGTCGAGGCCATCGCAGCGGCGTTCGGACGCGCCCGGCGCGAGCTCCTCGCGGAGCGCGAACGCCGGGCGCCGTCATGAACGAACGCGGGTCCTGACCCCGGTCAGGGCGCGAGCCGCACGTAGTCGGGTTCGCTCGCGGCAGTCCACCCTGCCTTCTCGACGTTGCCGGTCGCGGGATCGATCAAGATCGTCTGACGCGAACCCCGGTCGTACACGACGACTCGGCTTCCGTCGGGGGTCCAGGTCTTGACGATCCCGCCGCCCCCGTTGTCGGGCCCCCTCGGCAGGAGGTCACGCGCCGGCGCGCTGCCGTCACTCGGCAGGATTGCCACCCAGTCCTCGCCGGGATCGCCGAACACGAAGTGCTCGACCGTGATCCAGCGCCCATCGGGCGACCAGGTGGGCCAGGCCTCATGCACGAGTGGTTGGGAAGGACCTGGCAGAGCGACGTCGCCGGTCCCATCGGCGCGGATCACGTGCACTCGGAAGTGGCCGTTGGGGTCCCCGTCGAGCGGTTCGACCCGGTTGTAGGCGAGAAGCTTCCCGTCCGGCGACCAGGCGGGACCGCTGTTTTCCCAATCCGGACCGAACCGCAACGGGCTCGGCAGGCCGAACGATCGGACCAGGGTCCCGTCGGCCCCGACGATGAAGAAGTCCTGTCCGCCCCCTTTGGTCGTCGCGCGGACGAGCAGCTCGGCGCCGGCCGGCGGCCGCCACGCCATGTCCGTCGGGCGGGCATCGCCGAGGTCGACGATCGTCGGCGGCGTGCCGTCGAGATGGACAAGCATCACCTTGCGAACGAAGTCGATCTCGTCGCTGACCGCGATGGTCCGGCTGTCGGGGGCCCAGGTGATGTACGCATCGCCAAGAGCCGTTGCGAGGATCTTCCGCTCGGCGTGCCCGGCGGCGTCGGCCACGAACAGATAGGTGGATCCGGCGACTGTCCGCGTGAACGACATCTGCGTCCCATCCGGGGAGAAGCCCGCGAACGAGACCGTGCCGCCTTCGCTGCCGATCAGGACGCGTTCGGGGCCGCCAACGGTGTCTCGGCCGTAGATCGCGTCTGACTGCATGTACGCGAGCGGGCCGTTTCGGGCCGGGCCGAACGGCGCCGGAAGCGGGTGGTGGGAACCAACGCTCACAAGGAGCACGGCTGCAGCGAGGATCAGGATCAGGGCGAGCACGATCAACGCCCGGATCGGGACGGCTGCGAACGGCAGACGCCGCGTCGCGAGGTCCATGGGAAGCCACCTTTCGGGGAACGTCCAGGCAGGCCGCTGGCGGATCGCTGCGGTCTGGCGGACGAGGTCGTCTCGATAATCGGGCATCCCGGCGACGTAGAGGTCGCCGAGGAGCCCCGGGAGGTCCTGCTCGAAGCGTCGTGGCGAGGTCATGCGATCTGCCCTCCCGCAACGGCCGGACCGGGCTCGGCCTCGCCGGTCACCGAGATCCGCATTGCGCGCAGCGCGTAGTGCAGCCGGGACTTGGCGGTGCCGAGGGGGATCTGCAGGGATGCCGCCACTTCGGGCAGCGGCACCCCGAGGAGGTAATGCAGGGCGACGACCGCTCGGTGACCCGGCTCGAGGCGCGCGAGCGCCTCGTCCAGGACCTGGCGATCGGCGAGGGAACCGGCCGCGTCGACCGCGGTCGGCTGATCGATCGGGCTGAGCTCGACCTCGATCACACGCCGCTTCCGGCGCCGGAGGAGGTCGAGACAGGCGTTGACGACGAGTCGATGAATCCAGGCGTCGAACCGGTCCGGGTCGCGGAGACCGGGCAGGTCACGCCAGGTTCGGATCAAGGCGTCCTGGACCGCGTCGCGCGCGAGCTCAGGGTCCCGGACGATCAGTCGGGCGGCCGCGTCCAGCCGCGCAAGCCGCACGTCGAGCAGGATCGTGAAGGCGTCATGATCGCCTTCCCGCGCCCGCTCCACGAGTGCTCGCTGGTCCACGGTTCCCCTCGACTGGGGCTCGGCCATGACGGTCGTGCTCGACAGGGTATGGCGCCGGCCTTCGCGGAATCGTTCATCGCCGTCGTGGAGAGCTTCAGCGGAGCCGCGCGGCGAGCTCCTCGTGACCGGCCGCGGCGGCGAGATCGGCCGCCGTCACGCCATCGTCGTTCGTCGCCCGCGGGTCGGCCCCTGCCGCCAGGAGGCGCTCGACCGAGACCGCGGCCCCGTTCTGGGCCGCCCCGTGGAGCGGCGTCCAGCCGTGGCGCTGGCGGGCGTTCACATCTGCCCCAGCCTCGATGAGGACCGCCGCGACATCGTCGTGGGCGCCGGCCACCGCCGAGTGGAGCGGGAGGACCGAGAAGTCGTTGGCGGATCGGGCGTTCACGTCGGCCCCCGCATCGAGGAGGATCCGGGCGACCTCGGCCGCATCCGCGCCGCCGAAGAACGCGGGGTAATGGAGGGCCGTGAACCCGTCCGCCGTGTGGACCGTCGCGAGCTCCGGCTCAACCACCACGAGCGCTCGAACCCGCGGCGCACGCGCGAGAGCCGCCGCATCGAAGACGTCCAGGTCACCAAGGACGGCGGCGATTTGCTGCGCAACCGCCCGCCGACCCCGATAGAGCGCGTGCAGGATCGCGCTCACCCCGTCGTCGTCCCGCGTCAGCGCAAGGTCCGGATGCGTCGCGAGCAGGGCCTCGACGGCGGGCTCGTCATCGGAGTCGATGGCATTGAGCAGATCGACGGCCGTCATTCAGAGCAACCTCCATCCACTGCGATGCGCGCGATCGAACGATAGCGGCGCGGCCGCGCGTCGGTGATCGATCGCAGCACGCGCTGCATCCCGAGCGCCCGCCGCGACCGGGGCCGCGAGTACCATCAGGGACGTTCCGTCTCGAGCGTCAGGAGGGCCCAGCCACCGTGCGCCTGCAGGACAAGGTCACGATCATCACAGGCGCCGGGGGCGGCATGGGCCGGACCGCCGCGAAGATGTTCGCCGCCGAGGGCGCCCGGGTCGTCTGCGTCGACGTCACCGAGGAAATGGCCGGCTCGGCCGCCGCAGAGGTCACGGCGGCCGGCGGTCAGGCGACAGCTGTCGCGGCCGACGTCTCCCGCGACGACCAGGCCAAGCGGATGGTCGACCACGCGATCGCGACGTACGGCCGAGTCGACGTCCTCTACAACAACGCCGGGATCATGCCCGCTGCCGACCACTCGGTCATCGACACCGACGTCGAGACCTGGGACAAGGTCATGGCCGTCAACCTCCGCGGCGTCTATCTCGGCTGCAAGTACGCGATCCCGAAGATGGTCGCGCAGGGCTCGGGGTCGATCATCAACATCGCCTCGTTCGTCGCGATCCTCGGCTGCTCGGTCCCGCAGGACGCCTACACCGCATCGAAAGGCGCGGTCCTCGCGCTGACCCGCAGCTTGGCGGTCCAGTTCGCGCCGCAGGGTGTCCGCTCGAACGCGATCTCGCCGGGTCCCATCGAGACGCCGCTCCTCATGGATTGGCTCGTCAAGGACGAGGAGGCGAAGAAGATCCGCCTCGCCCGCAATCCGTCCGGCCGCTTCGGCAAACCGGAGGAGATCGTCCACGTCGCGGTCTATCTCGCGTCGGACGAGAGCCGCTGGACGAACGGTGCCAACCTCGTCATCGACGGTGGGATCACCGTCAACTACTTCTGAGGTAGCCGTGACCGAGCAGCGGGCGCCGGGTCGGATGGCCATCGGGGTCGATGTCGGGGGCAGCGGGATCAAGGCGTCGGCGGTCGACGTCGACACGGGCGCACTCGTCGGTCTGCGCCACCGGGTGGCGACGCCGCAGCCGTCGACGCCGGACGTCGTCGTGCCGGTCATCGTCCGGACCGTCAAACGCGTGCTCCGCGAGAACAAGCTGCCGGCAACCGGTGTGCCGGTCGGCGTCGGGATGCCGTCGGTCGTCATGAACGGCGTCACCAAGACGGCTGCGAACATCGATCCGACGTGGGTCGAATACGACCTCGGCAGGCATCTCCGCCAGGCGCTGAAGACGCCGGTCACGATCCTGAACGACGCCGACGCGGCGGGTCTGGCGGAGATGCGCTTCGGCGCCGGTGCCGGGCAGCCCGGTGTCGTGTTCGTCCTCACGCTCGGCACCGGGTTGGGATCCGGGCTGTTCAACGACGGCGTGCTCGTGCCGAACACCGAGCTGGGCCACATGGAGATCCGCGGCCGCGATGCGGAGCGGCGATCTGCGGCTGTCGCGCGAACCCGGCGCGGCCTGTCGTGGAAGGCGTGGGCGACCGACCTCGACGAGCACCTCCACGCCATCGATCGGCTGTTCTCGCCGAACCTGATCATCCTCGGCGGCGGCGTCAGCAAGAACGCCGACCGATTCATCCCGCGCCTGACGGTTCGGCCGCCGGTCGTGCCGGCGACCCTGCGGAACGACGCCGGGATCGTGGGGGCGGCGATGGCGGCATCCGAGCGCTCGGGCCAGGGCAGCGGTCCGACGCGCTGACGACCGGCCCGTCAGGCAGGCGCAGGCTCCAGGCAAGCCCAGCGTATCAGCCCCACTTCGTTCGGTGGCACGACGATCGGCGGGTGCTCCGGATCGACAAGCGGCGCAACATCGAATCGGGCGACGCCGCGGCGCCCGTGGTCGAACGCGCGAAGATCCCGCGGAGGAACGTCTCCTTCCCACCCGCTGACTGCGCCCGACCCCGACGGGCGACTGAGGTACGCGACACGGCGATCGAGCGTGATGCCGCCATCGATCCAGCCGGTCTCCGCGCCGACCGCGACCGGCAGCTGGTCCACCGCGCGGACAGCGGTGAACGGATCGGTCCACATGCAAAACGCGCTTCCCTCGACCTCATTGGGGTGATCGCCGGCGAAGCAGAGCCGCACCCGCCCACCGAAGGTGTGGGACCAGTCGGTCAGGTCCCCGTTGATCGGGGCGGCGTCGCTTTGGTCAGGCAACCGCTTCAGAGCGCACGCACCGGCTTCGATCGGAGGAGGCGTGGCGACGGATGTGGGTGCAACGATCGTGGCCGTGGCAGCGGGTTCGCCGGACGGAGCGGGGTCCGCGGGCGGCGCCGACGACGAGGGTGTGTTCGTTGCGAGGATCCGGCTCGGCGGCGGAAGAACCGGATCGGACGTGGCGAGGCAGCCGCCAATTGCCAACGGGAGCAGGAGCCCGACAATGCGCGCCCCACGGCGCGAGCGGCGTTCCCCCCGCGTCACGATCACGCCCGCTGGCGCAACGCCGCGAGGCGCTCCGTCGAGCCGGACACCACGAGCGATTCGCCGACGACGAACGACCGGTCGGTGGCGGGGTTTGCCTCGTAGCCGCCGCCGACCTGGACGATCGCGAGCGTGAAGATGCCATCGTCGCGCAGGTCGCCCACGGTCCGGCCGTCGAGCGGGCCGCCGGCCGCGACCTCGACCTGCTCCATCGAGACGCTCAGCTCGCCATGCGAGAGTGCGGCGTCGATGAAGTCGGCGACATGCGGCCGGATCGCCAGCTCCGCGATCCGGCGACCGGCCATCGTGTACGGCGACACGATCCGGTTGGCGCCGGCCTGCTCGAGCTTCGCCTCCGAGCCGGCCGCGTTCGCCCGCGCGACGATGAAGAGATCCGGGTTGAGCGAGCGCGCCGAGAGCGTGACGTAGACGTTGTTCGCGTCGGTGTCGATCGTCGTCACGAGCCCGCGGGCGCGATCGATCCCAGCCAGGCGGAGCGTGTCGTCCCAGGTCGCATCGCCCTGGAGGACCGGGTGGCCGTCGGCGGTTGCCTGGGCGAGCGACTCCTGCTCGATGTCGACGATGACCACCTGCTGCCCGCCGTGGACGAGCTCGCGGGCGACCGTGGAGCCGACACGGCCGTAGCCGCACAGGATGAAGTGCCCGTTGAGCTCCTCGACTCGTTCAGCCATCCGCCGTGCCTCCCGCCGTCCGCTCGTCGCCTCGGCCAGGACCGCCTCGGCGACGATCCCGATGCTGCCATAGATGATTCCGACCCCCGCGATCGAGAAGAGCATCGTCCAGACACGCTCCGGCCAGTCGACGAGCTCGTGCACCTCGCGGAACCCGACCGTCGTCATCGTGATCACGGTCATGTACGCGGCGTCGAGCATGCTCCAGCGGAACAGGACGACGTAGCCGATCGTGCCGATCAGCGCGGTGGTCACGACGGCGAGGAGCCAGAGTCGGACGTGCCGCGCCTGGACGACCTCGAACGCGTTCCGGAGGCTCCGGACCCACGGCCGCGGGCGGGTGCGTGTCGGTTTCGTCGCTGCCGGGGCGACGTGGTCGGTCATCGGACGAGTGTACGAGTCGCTCGCGGCGAGTTGGCCCGCGGTCGGGCGTACCATCGTCGGACGAGCCGCGGCCCTCCGCCGCACGAAACATCCCGACGAGGATCCACCGATGACCACCGACCAGCGCGCCGCCGACGGCACCGCAACCGATGCTCCAACCCCCGCCCGGATGGTCGTCGGAGGCGCGTCCGTCGAGGCCGCCGATGGCCAGACGTTCGAGGTCGTCAACCCCGCGACCGGCCGCGTGATCGCGACGGCGCCGCTCGGCGGGCGCGAGGACGTCGACCGGGCCGTTGCGGCGGCACGCGCGGCGTTCGACGATCGCAAGGGCTGGGCGAACTGGGCGGCGGGCAAGCGCGGCCGGTCGCTCGCGAAGCTTGCCGACCTGATCAAGAAGAACAGCGAAGAGCTCGCCTGGCTCGAGAGCCGCAACGTCGGCAAGCCGATCGGCAGCGCCCGCGGCGAGGTCGTCGGCGCGAGCCTCGTCTTCGACTACTACGCAGGTGCCGCCAACAAGGTCTACGGCCAGACGATCCCGGTCTCGAAGCCCGGGCTCGATCTCACGCTGCGTGAGCCGATCGGCGTCGTCGGCCTGATCGTGCCGTGGAACTTCCCGATCCTCATGGCCTCGTGGAAGGTCGCTCCGGCGCTGGCCGCCGGCAACACCGCGATCCTGAAGCCCGCGTCGTACACGCCGCTGACGGCGATCCGGCTCGGCGAGCTCGCCCTGGAGGCCGGGATCCCGACGGGTGTTCTGAACGTGGTCACCGGGCCGGGCGGGACCGCAGGCGCCTCGATCGCGGCGCACCCCGGCATCGGCAAGGTCGCGTTCACGGGCGAGACGACGACCGGCCAGGAGATCATGCGGTTGGCGTCCGGCAACGTGAAGAAGATCAGCCTGGAGCTCGGCGGCAAGAGCCCCAACATCGTCTTCGCCGACGCCGATCTCGAGAAGTTCGCCCGCGAGTCGCCGTATTCGGTCTTCGACAACACCGGCCAGGACTGCTGCGCCCGGTCGCGGATCCTCGTCGAGCGCTCGGTCCACGAGCGCGTCGTGGAGCTGTTCGCCGAGGCGACGCGGAAGGTCAAGGTCGGCGATCCGGCCGACGAGTCAACGGAGGTCGGCACTCTCGTGAGCTTCAAGCAGCGCGACCGCGTCAAGGACTACATCGAGATCGGCCAGGCGGAAGGCGCGACGATCGTCGTCGGCGGCGTCGAGCCGGACGATCCGGCCCTGGCCGCGGGCGCGTACCTGCTGCCGACGGTGTTCGACAACGTCCGGAACGACATGCGGATCGCGGCCGAGGAGATCTTCGGCCCGGTCGTGTCCGTGATCCCGTTCGACACCGAGGAGGAGGCGCTCCGCCTCGCGAATGCGACGCCATACGGGCTGTCCGGCTCGATCTGGACGCGCGACATCGGCAAGGGGCTGCGCGCCGCGAAGGCCCTCCAATCGGGCGTGATCTCGGTGAACTCGAACTCGTCGGTTCACACCGAGGCGCCGTTCGGCGGCTACAAGATGTCGGGAATCGGGCGCGAGCTCGGGATGAGCGCGCTCGACCTGTACACGGAGACAAAGAACATCTTCATCGACATCTCGTGATGCCGCATTGATGCGGCTGGCGGGCCCGCCGGCTACTCATCCCAGTGGCGGTCGGCCGGGTGGATGTCGGGCCGGCGGCGGTGGAGCCAGTCGCGGATCGCCCAGTAGCTCGTCTTGAAGGCGATCCCGGGCCACGGGATCGCGTCGGGCGCGAACGAACGGATCTCGAGCGCCTCCGGGTTGACGGTCGGCGTGCCGCCGACGACGTGCGCCTCGAACGCCAGCACGACGACCGCGGCCTCGAGCCGCGAGTACAGCCCGACGATCTCGCCCGGCTCGACGATCAGCCCGGTTTCCTCGAGCGTCTCGCGAACGGCCGCCTCGCCGACGGTCTCGTCGACCTCCAGGAAGCCGCCTGGCTGGGCCCACCAGCCGCGGCCGGGATCGATCCCACGGCGGAGGAGGACGATCTCGCCATCGGGCGTGACCGGGATCGTCGTCACGACGAGTCGCGGGTTGACATAGGCGATGTAGCCGCAGGCAGGGCAGCCGAGGCGGTCTCGGTCTTCGCCCTCGATGGCACCGAACGTCAGCTCGGTGCCGCACCGCGAGCAGTAGTTCAGCATCTCGGCCATCCACGGCGGCACACCGCCGCCCGACGGAATGGCGGTCGAGCGCGCGTCGGGCCCGCGACCGAACGTGTCGAGGACCTCGCCGGGATCCTGGTCGCGTGCCGTCATGCGAGGACCACCAGACCGGCCGCCGCGATCAGGCCCACCAACCCGACGAGGCTCGTGATGACCCACGCCAGCCGGAACAGGCCCTTCGATCGATCGACCGGCATCCAGGCCCAGGCCGAGCGCCAGATCCGGACGACGGCGTCGGCGGTCGTGATGACGAGGAGCGGCGCGGCGATCACGACGCAGAGCTTGACGAGCGGGCTGCCGAGCGGCGCGCCGAGCTCGAGTGCGGTGATCGCGATGGCGCCGAGGATCAGGACGGGCACCGAGAGCAGGACGTAGTGCTTCTGGAGCGGCGTCGGAGCGATCTCAGGGACGGAGCGGGGGGGCAGGCCCAGGAGGCTCGGCGGGAGCGTCGTGGCGACGCGGGCGCGGGCGGGGACGGCCGCCCCGATCGCCTGCCGATCGAGGACGGGCATGCCGGCTTCCCAGCGCTCGTCGTCCATCGCGCCGAGTGTACGACCGAGGCGCCGACGACCCGTCTGACCGCGAGTCCGGCTAGAGGCCCTCGTTCGCCGGATCGGCGGCGATCGCCTCGGCCTGGGTCGCCCGCCGGGCGGCAAGGCGGCCGGCCAGCGCGGTATCGCCGACCGCGAGGATCTCGGCCGCAAGGAGCGCCGCGTTCTCGCCGTTGCCGACCCCGACCGTCGCGACCGGGACACCTTTCGGCATCTGGACGATCGCGAGGAGTGCGTCGAGACCGTCCGAGACGCCGCCCGCCATCGGAACGCCGATCACCGGCC
Organism: Candidatus Limnocylindrales bacterium; assembly: GCA_036505555.1. Lineage (GTDB taxonomy): Bacteria > Chloroflexota > Limnocylindria > Limnocylindrales > CSP1-4 > CF-46. Next base: position 15,934 of record DASXTH010000120.1, read on the forward strand.
GCGTCGTCTGCGAGGCCACGACGCCCGGGAGGTGCGCCGCGAGCCCGGCGATCGTGATGAAGACGCGGATCCCGCGCTCCTCGGCACCCTCGATGAACCGCGTCAGGAGGTCCGGAGCGCGATGCGCCGAGATCACCCGGATCTCCGAGTCGACGTCGAGCTCATCGAGGACGGCCATCGCCCGCTCGGCCGCCGCGATGTCCGAGCGGCTGCCGACCACGATCGCGACGCGGCCCGCACTCGATCGATCCGTCACTGCGTGCCTCCCGTGTCGCCGCCCATCCCTGCATCCTCCCCCGTCGGCCCGCCCTGGACATTCCTGGGTCGGGGGATCCCGAGCCGATCGAACTCCTCGAGGATCCAGACGCCCTTCTCCGCCTGGTAGCGGACCGCGTCGACCGGACCGCCGCCCGGTCCGACGATTCCGTACTTGATCTCCGCGTACGCATCGCGGAGCGCCGGATCGGTCCGGAGCGCATCGCGGAACCGGAGATCCTTCCCGAGATCGCCCGCGCCGCGCGGATGGACATGGAGGTGGATCCGGTATTCCACCCCGCCGTCGACCACGGACCCCACGTGCATCGGCCGGGTCGGCGGCCACGGATCCGGTCCCGGCTGCGGCCCGAACCCGAGGGCGTACATCGCGGCGGTGATCGCGGGGATGTCGACGGGGTCGGCCTCGGTCCCGAGATCGACGATCCCCTTGCCGGGAAGCCCCGGAACGGCCGTGCTGCCGATGTGCTCCACGTGGAGGTCAGGGCGAGCGGCCTCGATGAGGGCGATCAGCCGATCGGCGACGTCCGCGATCCGCGGGTCCCATGGTCGGACGGCAGCCTGTCGCCGCTCGTACGGACCGATCGGCAGCGGCACGGCTTCCGGCGGGGCCGCGTCCCGGGGCGTTGACACCGGGGCAGTGTAGATTCCCCGCCATGCGACGCGTCATCGGCCGGCGCATCCACGAGGTGGATGTCGGCTAACTCGCCCCTTGGATCGCTCGCGCCGAGCGGGTCGTCATCGACCTGGGAACCGGAGATGGTCGAGCGGTCCTGACGCGTGCCCGGCGCGAGCCGGGCGCGCTCGTCATCGGCATCGACGCGTCCGCCGCGGGGATGGCCGAGTCGTCGCTCCGTGCCGCGCGCGTGGCGCGCAAGGGCGGTCTGGAGAACGCGCTGTTCGTTGTCGCGGCCGCCGAACGACCGCCCGCCGAGTTGGCCGCGATCGCGGCCGAGGTCACCATCCAGCTGCCGTGGGGCTCGCTGCTGCGCGGCGCGCTGGCGCTCGCCGACGCCTCCGACGCGGCTGCGGGCATCGCGTCGCTCGTCGCGCCCGGCGGCGCCGTCCGCGTTCTCGCTTCGATCGATCCGCGGGACCAACTCGACCTCATGCCCTTGACCTCCGACGAGGAGGCCGCTCTGGCCGACCGATGGGCCGCGCATGGACTGGAGCTGACTGCCTTCCGCCCCGCGACCGACGCGGAGGTCGCCGGCGCCGGCTCGACCTGGGCTCGTCGACTGGCGGTCGGTCGCGATCGGCGAGCCTGGCTGGTCGTGCTGCGCCGGCCACCCAACAGCGGCGCGATTTCGCGGCTCGACTAGACTTCGTTGACGATGCAACGCCGCCGTGGACTCGTGGTCCCGGTCATCATCGCCGCCATCGTCGGGAGCGCTGCCGCCCTCGTCCCCGCCGGCCCATCGTCCCGTGCCGCGGCGGCGCACCAGCCGCCGTTGGGCGCCCATGGATCCGCCTCGCCCGCTGCAGCTCGTCCGTTCCGCGTCGATCTCGCCGATCGGAATGACTTCGTCGCGCAGACGAACTTCGTCCAGTGCGTCGGCGCGAGCATGCAGATGATGCTGAACGTCATGGGCGCCAGCGACCGTACGGCGCGGACCCAGGCCCGCCTCCAGGTCCTCGCCCGCAGCCTGTCCGGCCCGACCCGGGAGGGGTTCCAGCGCCACGGTGCTAGCGTCCGAGGCTGGACCGCCGGGCTGAACCAGCTCGGCGCCGGTCCGTACCGGATGGTCGGCGCGAGCAGTCTCGAGGAGGCGCTCCAACTCGCGGCCCGGGCGATCCGCACGACCGGCCGGCCCGTCGGCCTGCTCGTCTGGGCAGGCCGACACGCCTGGGTGATGAGCGGCTTCGAGGCCACCGCCGACCCGGCGACCACCGCCAACTTCCGGGTGACGAGGGCGATCGTCCTCGACCCGCTGTATCCGTACGGCTCGGGCCGCTGGGGCGCGAGCCCGGCGCCGCGCCAGGCGATCACTCCCGCGACCCTTGGCAAGCAGTTCGTTCCGCGCCGCAAGGGAACCTGGGCCGGGGCCCTCCCCGGCGGCGCCGGTGGATCGTTGAGCGCGCTCGCGGGCAAATGGGTGATCGTCATGCCGTACCGCCTGGTCCCGATCGCGCGACACGCCCTCCTCCCGTCCTGAGCCCGCCCGCGGAGGTCGCCTGCGGTACCTTCCAGCGGTGACCACGATCCCGCTGATCCTCGACGTCGACACCGGCATCGACGACTCGCTTGCGCTCCTGTACGTGGCCGCCTCGCCAGAAGCAGAGCTGGTCGCGGTGACCTGCGTCGGCGGCAACGTCGACGCCCACCAGGTCGAGAGGAACACGCGCTCGGTCCTCGAGCTCGCCGGCCGGACCGACGTCGAGGTCGCGCTCGGGCGCGATCGGCCACTCGTGAAGCCGATCGAGACGGCCCCCGAGACGCACGGCCCGCAGGGCCTCGGCCACGCCGAGCTCCCGCCACCAAACCGCCCCCTGAGCGAGCGCCATGCCGCCGATCTGTTCATCGAGGAGGCGCGCCGGCGGCCCGGCGAGATCACCCTTGTAACCCTGGGCCCCCTGACCAACCTGGCCCTCGCGCTCCTTCGTGAGCCGGCCTTTCCGCAGCTCCTGCGCGGATGGGTGCTCATGGGCGGCTCGTACCGCCACCCCGGCAACACCGCCCCGACGACCGAGTGGAACATCCACTGCGATCCCGACGCGGCGAAGATCGCGTTCACCGCGTGGGGCGAGTCCGCGGCCGCGAACGGCCACCCCCGACCGGTCGCCCTGGGGCTCGACGTCACCGAGCAGGCGAAAATCCTGCCGGACCATGTCGTGGCCCTCGCCCGGGCCGCGGGCAGCACACCGGATGACTCGCTCGTGCTTGCCCGCGGCGAGGACCCGATGCACGCGACTCGCTCGGTCGCGAGCAACCCGATCGTCCGCTACGTCGCCGA
>DASXTH010000121.1:0-12132 GCA_036505555.1 Candidatus Limnocylindrales bacterium
AGCGGGATCATCGGGGGCAAGGCGCTCAAGGGTCCCGCCGACCGGATGCTCGCGTCGCTCGGCCACGAGCCGACGGCGCTCGGCGTCGCCCGCGGCTACGCCGGCTTGATCGATGTCTTCGTGATGGACACGGTCGATGCCGAGCTCGCGCCCGCTGTGGAGGAGCTCGGCATCCGCGCCGTCGTCACCGACACGGTGATGACCGACGACGCGTCGCGGGCGCGGTTCGCCCGCGCGGTGCTCGCGGCCGTCTGAGGGCGCGCGCCGCCCGCGGGTGACGCCCTCCATGGCCAGGCGGCGCGGTGGGCCACGGGTGAACCGTTGGTTGACACAGCAACGATCCGGCCCGCCGGACAGGCTTGAACTCGGTTCGCCGCCCGCTCAGATCCGCGGCCCGCGCTCCGCATCGGGCGGCAACGGGAACCGCGGGCGCCACACACCCATCACGCGGCGCGCCCGGCGGACCGAGGTCCAGAAGAGGATCGCGCTGGTTGCGACCCCGACGAGCACCGCCATCGGGATCGCCAGACCCATCCCGGCGTTGAGGCCCGCGAAGACGATCCCGGCGATCGCGCCGGCGAGGGCGCCGTCGACCACCGCGACCATCCCGGGCGTCGTGACGAACTGGTGGATGAAGGTGTTCGCCCGCGTCGGCGTGGAGGTCATCAGGAACGTCCGCCCGACGCCCTCGAGGTCGTCACTCCAACCGGTGATCAGGAACGGCTCGACGCTGGGCCGGATCCGGACATACGCGTTCCGGATCCGGTTCATCCCGACGTTCCACATCACGTCCTCCAGGTTCGCCTCGTCGAGCCGGACGAATGTCGCCAGGCCGACGAACAGCGTGACCGGCAGGATGACCAGAGCAAAGAGCACGAATTCGCCACGGAACTGCGTCGCACCGCCGACGAGCCCCAGGGCGACGGTGGATGCCGACAGGAACGACAGGAAGAGGCCGGTCCGGCTGAACGATTCGTTCCAGGTCAGGGAGCGGGAAGCGAGCAGGCTCCAGTGCTCGGTCGAGAGGATCTGAAGCACCTTCGGGTCGTCGAGTGCGGCGTCATCGACGGCGGCCGGGTTCGCCGTCCCGAGCGTGTACATCCCGAAGTCTTCCGGGTCGGCGCCCGGGACACCTGGTTCCGCCGCCGGCGGGCTCGAACGACGCTCCATGATGACCTCCCCTCGCAGCATAGCGGGCGACGAACGCGGATTGACATCGGCCACGCGAACCGCGACAGTCCCGCCGTGCGTTCGATCTGTGCGGCTCTCGCGACCCGCGGCCAGCAGCAGCCCTCCCCGAGGGTCGGACTGGTCTGACGACGCGCGCCGATCGGGCGCCTCGCCCACCCACCGCCCTCGGTCCGGCCGAGGGCGTTCGCATGTCCGAGCCCTCGCCGTGCCGCTGGCACCAGCCACGGAGCAACGACCATGGATCCCACCTTCTTCGCTCGCGGACTCGTCGTCGGGTTCACGATCGCGGCCGCCGTCGGGCCGATCAGCCTGCTGACGATGCGGCGGACGATCGCCCACGGCCGCGTCTACGGGCTCGTGTCCGGGCTGGGCGTCGCGTCCGCCGACGCGTCGTATGGCGCGGTCGCGGCCTTCGGGCTGACCGCCGTCACCGCGGTCCTCGTCGGCGCGCGCACCGCGTTGGCGCTCGTCGGCGGCGCCTTCCTCGTCTGGCTCGCCATCCGGACGATCCTCGCCAGGCCTGCGACGAGCGCGGCCGAGACCGAGAGCCGGCCGGGGCTCGCGGCGGCCTTCCTCTCGATCTACGGCCTCACGATGACGAACCCGATGACGATCCTGTCGTTCGCCGGGATCTTCGCCGGTCTGGGGCTGTCCGGTCGCGGTGGAGTCGAGGCGGCCCTCCTCACCCTGGGCGTCCTTCTCGGCTCCAGCCTCTGGTGGGTCCTCCTGACGGCGGTCGTCGCGCGGCTGCGCGGCCGGATCACGCCACGCGTCCTCGTCTGGATCAACCGCGTCTCGGGCTCGGTGCTGCTCGTCTTCGGGGCGATCGCGATCCTCGCCGCAATCGGGTGGGTCTGATCTCGCCTAGCATTCGGCCATGCCCGATCCCTCGGCACTCGACCACGACGGCGCCGCCGCCCATCTCATTGCGATCGTGCCGGTCGGCTCGCTCGAGGGCGCGAAGTCGCGGCTCGGGGCCGTCCTCGACGCCGAGGAGCGGCTGGACCTGACGATCCGCCTCGCCCGGGCGACGATCGCCGCGGCGGTCGCCGCCGACCGGGTGGACGAGGTCCTCGTGATCACGCCCGACGACCGGGTCCGGGAGCTCGCCCTCGGGCTCGGTGCGCGGCCGATCCGCCAGCGCGACAGCGGGCTGAACCACGGAGTGACGGCCGCCCGGGCCGAGGCACTCGCCGGCGGCGCGACCGCGATCCTGATCCTGCCGATCGACCTGCCCGCGGTCACTCCGTCGGCGATCGACGCCGTCGCGGCGGCCATCGAGAGCGGGCGGCCGGCCGGCAGGCCGCTCGTCGCGATCGTGCCGGACCGCCACGGACGCGGTACGAACGCGCTCCTGATCGCTCCGCCGGACGCGATCGACGTCTGCTTCGGCGGCGACAGTGCGATCGCCCACGAGGCGGCGGCCCGCGCGATCGGTGCCGACCTCGTGGTTCTCGACGGCCCGCTCACGCTCGATCTCGACACGCCCGAGGACCTCCTCCTCGCCGAGCCGCGGCTCGCCGCGTTGGTCGATGTCGGCTGAGTCGTCGACCTCCACGGAGCCCGCCGCGGCCGGGCCCGAGGCGCCGGCCGGCGCCGCCCCATCCGGGCGCGTCGAGGTGATCGCGCTCGGGGGCATCCCGGAGGTCGTTGCCGGCGACGACGTCGGCGCGCTGATCGGCGACGCGATCGAGCGGACGACCGGCCTGTTGCCCCTCCGCTCCGACGACGTCGTGGTCGTGACCCAGAAGATCTTGTCGAAGGCCGAGGGCGCGGTCGTCGACCTCGAGACGGTCGAGCCGCGGCCCGAGGCGGTTGCCTTCGCCGAGCGCTGGGACCGTGACCCACGCCAGATCGAGGTCGTATTGCGTGAGGCGCGGCGCGTCGTCCGGATGGAGCACGGGGTGCTGATCACCGAGACCGAGCACGGCTTCGTCTGCGCGAACGGCGGGGTGGACGCCTCGAATGTCGGCCCGGCGAGCGGCCACCTCGTCACGCTCCTGCCGCACGACCCGGACGGTTCAGCCGGCCGAATCCGCGATGCGATCCGGCGGCGCTTCGACGTCGACGTCCCGGTCATCGTCTCGGACTCGTTCGGGCGGCCCTGGCGCTGGGGGATCACCGACGTCGCGATCGGCGTGTCCGGCCTCATCCCGATCGAGGACCTCCGGGGTACGCCCGACGCGGACGGCCGAGTGATGCGTTCGACGATCCGGGCCAGCGCCGACGAGATCGCGTCGGCCGCGGAGCTGGCCCTCGGCAAGATCGCCGGCCGGCCGGTCGCGGTCGTCCGCGGCGCGCGGCCGCTCCTCGGCGAGGGCTCGATCCAGGACGCGATCATGCCCCGCTCGTTCGACCTGTTCGCCTGACGTCCCGATTCGGGCTCCGCGGGGGCGTGGAGTTCTCCACCGCGATTGTGGATTGTCAGGCAGATGTAATGTCGGGGCGCGCCGCGGGACTGCGCCGGCGCCGGATCCCGAGCCAGACCAGGGCCGCCCCAACGCCGTAGCCCGCGGCGGCGAGCCCGAAGAGCGCCGGCAGCCCGAGCGCCGCCCCGATCGCGCCACCGACGATGGATCCGACGATCACCCCGACGTTGTTCGCCGTCCCGGTGAAGATCCCCTGCGCGGTGGCCTGGGCCTCCGGCCGCACGGCGCCCGACACCCAGATCACCGTCCCGACGTAGAAGAACGCAAACCCGATGCCGCCGAAGCTCGACGCCGCCACGATCAGCACGGGCTCCGCGACGAGGGCAGTGACCGCCGCCCGGAAGACGAACGCCAGCGCACCGGCCACGATCAGTCGCTCGACACCGAACCGTCTCGCCAGTCGCGGGAAGGCGGCCATCAGGGGCACCTCGACGACGGCGCCCACGGACCACGCGGCGGCGATCGTCGTGGCGTCCGCGTGGATGTCGAGGAGGCGCAGCGACAGGAACCCGAGCAGCGTCGCCTGGGCCGTCCAGACGACGATCGAGCCAACGAAGAACAGGCTCAGACGCGGGGCGCGCAGGACCCGCACGATCGTGGCCGGGGAGAGGCTCGCGAGCGCTCGCGCGGCCGACCCGCTCCGGCCCCGCAGCGCACGCTCGGCGGCACTCGGGTCGGGCTGCCGCAGCAGCAGCCATGCCGCGACCCCCGTCAGGACGACGAGCGGGCCGAAGACGAGGAACATCCCCCGCGGCCCGGTCAGGCCGATCACCGCCCCGCTCACGAACGTCATCACGACGAAGGCTGCCGAGCCCGGACCGCGCGCCTGCCCGAACCGATCGCGGTCGCCGACGAGCCGGACCGTCTGGCTGTCGACCATGGGGATCACCCCGGCAAAGGCCGCGGCGAGGAGGGCCATTGCCACCGCGAGCGCCACTGGGCTGGTGGCGAGGCCGAGCAGGACGATCGCGCCGCCCGACAGGAGGGCGGCGGCCAGGACCGGACCGCGGACGTCACCGATGCCGTCGGCGAGCGCGCCCCAGCTCGGGGCGGCCACGAGGCCGACGGCCGCGAACAGTGCCAACAGCGCGCCGACCGTTCCGAGATCCAGCCCGGTCGAGGAGAGGTAGATCGGGACGTACGGCATGTAGGCGCCGACCGCCCCGAAGAGCAGGGCGTAGACGATCGCCGCCCGGAGGACCGGCCGGCGCGACGGGGATGAGGTCAACGAGGTCTTGGGCACGCGGGCAGCGTGACCGATCTGCGGGCGGTGCGCCGAACAGACGAAGCGGGCGGACCGCCCGGCGGTCCGCCCGCGTTCAGGAGCTCAGCCGATCAGGGGACGATGACGTTCGTCGACGTCGCCGAGTTGGCCGCGTTGTACGTCGCCGAGGTCGAGCTGTTGAAGATCGGCCCGTACATGTTCGACTGGCCCGAGTAGCCGTACGAATTGAGCGACTGGATCGTGCCCGAGGAGCCGGTCGTGGTGTTGAAGTCCTTGAACCACGGGCCGCCGGACGACCCGCCCGTCATGCCGCACGGGAGCTTGTAGGTGCCGTTGCCGGCCAACGAATCGAACCCGATCGGTCCCTGGCAGTAGATGAGGTCGCTGCCGTGGTATTTCTGCGCCGCCGGGTATCCGAATGCGTCGACGACCGTGCTGCCGCTCATCGCGCTGGCCGCGTAGTTGAAGGTCCCGACGGTCGTGTCCAGCTGGGTCCCGCTCTTGCCCCCGGCCGGGACCACGGCGAAGGCCCAGTCGTAGTGGGTGGCCTGGGTGTTGAAGCCGCCGGCGGTCGCGAAGCCGCGGTTGACGACGAGCGCGCTGGCCGTCCAGCAGCCGTACGTCGTCGCGCTGCAGGTGTAGGTCGGGTGGCTGTCGAACTCGGGGATGAACAGCCAGTTGGTCGCGAACCCGGAGAGCGACCCGCCGCCATTCTCCTCGTCGTAGGCGCAGTGGCCGGCCGTGACCACGAGGGAGTAGCCGGACCGTGAGTCCTGGAGGGCCGTGCCGCTGCAGATCCAGCCGCCGCCGTTCATCTGGAAGTAGACCTTGCCGGTCGCCTGATAGACGAGACCCAGGCCGTTCGGCCACGAGGCGCCGGTCGTGTTGCCGCCGGTGCCACCGCCGCCCGGCTTCCCCTGGGGCGCGATGCGGTAGCCGCGAACGCTATCGAACACGACGTCGCGGGGAACGGCCGTGCGCATCCGCGCGGGCGTCCAGAAGCTGACGATCCGGGCATGCTCCGCGGCCTGGCGCGCGGCCTCTGTGGAAGGTCCGCTCGCCATCGCGCCCGCGGCGACGATCGGGATCGACGCGAGGACGAGCGTGGCGGCGAGAGCGGCGGAACGCCGGACGTGCATGACGACTCCCAGTGCGCAGGGTGAGGTGGATGGATTGATGCCAGCAAACCGCATCGGCGAGGGTCGGGTCAAGGCTCCTGGCCGACACTCCACGCGTCAGGTTGTACGCGGCGGTGCACCCCGGCACCGATCGGCGGCCGTCCTGGACGCGACGGATGACGTAGGCGGACTGGACGAACGTCCTCGATTCGCCCAACCCATGAAGAAATCCTTCGGTTGGCCGCTCGTACGTGGTGGATCCGGCACCTGCCGGCCACGCAGACCTCTGCAACAGCGCGAAAGGCCACGACCACCCAATGTCCCGCTTCCACGACCCAGCCGGGGCGCTCCGCCCCGCAACCCTGTCCCTCGCCGGTCTCGCGATCGCGTCGGTCGCCGTCGCCGCGATCGCCCTGAACGCCGGCCGACCAACCGGTCCGTCCGAAGCCGCGGCGGCGAGCCAGCCCGTTCCGCGCGCCTCGGCGCCAGCCGCCGTCGAGCCGACGCCCGTCGCAACTCCGGTCGCCACGCCCGTCGCCACCCCGAAGCCGGCGAACACGCCGGAGACGGATCCCGGCCAGGACGCGATCCCACTGACGGTCGAGCTCGTGACGGTCGACGGTCATGCCGTTACCGTCGACATCGTCGACCGCACCGGATCGATCGTGTCAGCAATCAGCGGCCAACCTGCCGAGGGGGCGTCCGCCGAGGGCCTCTCGGTCGTCAACATCGACGCGCGCACACTTCGGCTCACCTGGGTCGACTTCCCGATCGCGAACCGCGACGCACTGTTCGTCGATGCGGTGAATGGGAAGCTCCGGATGCTGCTTGTCCAGCCGCCGCCAACGGCGACGACGGACGCGATCGGCTTCGACCGGGTCCTGATCCTGAAGTTCGATCGGCCGGTGGATGCCGGATCGGTCGGGGCCACGATCCAGGAGGGTCTCGATACCGCCGGCTGATCCGGGCGTCAGGGCTCCGAGGCGCCGGCGTCGCAGGGCGACGCCGGCGCCGCTCCGTGCCCACAAAAGCTCAGCCCGATTCGGCGGCTTCAGCGACGATCGCGACGATGTCCGATCCGTACTTGTCGAGCTTGGCCGGCCCGATCCCCTTGACCCGATCGAGCGCGGTCAGCGTCGTCGGGCGGGCCGCGGAGATCGCGGAGAGCAGCTCGTCGGACGCGACGACATACGCAGGAACGGCCTCCTCGGCGGCCCGCTCGGTGCGCCAGGCCCGGAGCGCGCCGAACAACGGGTCGTCGGCGGCCACCGGCCGGCGGTGAACCCGTGTCGTCGTCGGCAGCCCGCCGTGATCGGTGCCGTGAGACCGGCCTGGCGCCGCCGGGATGAGCCCGGCGACGAACCGGCTCCGGATCCGCCGGGTCTCGCGACCGCGGCTTTCGCGCCGATCCGCCCACGACAAGTGGAGCCGTCGCCGGGCCCGCGTGATCCCGACGTACAGGAGCCGCCGCTCCTCGGCGAGTGCGCCGTCGTCGTCGAAGGCCTGGCGGATCGGGAGCGTCCCGTCCTCCAGCATCGGCAGGAAGACGACGTCCCATTCGAGGCCCTTCGCCCGGTGGTACGTCAGAAGGTTCACGCCGTCCTTCGCCCCATGGCGCTCGTGGTCGGCGCGGGCGTCGAGCGCGGCGACGATCGCCGCCCGATCGCTCCCTGGATCCGTCCGGATGACTTCGTCGACGATCGAGAGGACCGTCTCGAGCGCGGCCGCCCGCTCGCGGGCCTCGTCGCCGCGGGGACCGTCCGGGACGCCGCCTGCGCCGGCCGACTCATACCCGAGCTCGGCTTGGAAGGCGGCCCGGATCGCGGCCGCCAGGGCGCGCCCCGTCGCGTCGCCCTTCAGCCCACGGATCGTCGAGAGCGCGGCTACGACCTCCGGCCGCTCGTAGAACCGGACGCCGCGCACCTGGTAGGCGATCCCGGCTCGGGTCATCGCCTCCTCGAGCGGGGCGAGCTGGGCGTTCATCCGGACGAGGATCGCGATCTCCGCGGGCGCGACCCGCTCCGGACCTGGTGCGACGAGGCCGCGGATCGCCCGTGTGAGGGCGGCCAGCTCCATGTCGCCGTCGGGGTAGCGGTCGATCGTCGGTGGCGGCCCGTCCGGGCGAGTCGCGGTCAGCGCCTTCGTCCGGCCGTCCGCCGCGAGGAGCCGGTTCGCGACGCCCAGGACCTGCGGCGACGAGCGGTAGTTCTCGGTGAGGGCCACGACGCGGGCGCCCGGATGGCGGTCCGCGAAGCCGGTCAGATACGACGACGAGGCGCCGGTGAATGTGTAGATCGTCTGGTCCTCGTCGCCGACGACGCAGATGTCGTGGCCGTCGCCGGCCCACAACCGGAGCAGTCGCTCCTGGTGCGGGTTCGTGTCCTGGTATTCATCGACGCTGAACCAGCCCTTCCGGGAGCGAATGATCGCCGCGGCGTCCGCGTCCTGCTCGAGGAGCGCGATCGTCTCGGCCAGCAGGTCGTCGAAGTCGATCCGGCCCGCCCGGCTCTTCGCCCGCTCGTAATCCGCGAACACGCGCCGCATCAGGTCGGTGGGGATCGGCGGCGTCCGCATCCCGAGCGCGGCGTCGTACCCCGCAGGATCGATCCCGCGTGCCTTCGCCCACTCGATCTCGGTCGCGAGGTCGCGGACCGGCGTGAACCGATAGTGGCCGGGCAGCCCGCGCGCGATCCGGATGAGGATCGGCAGCTTGCTGTCGAGGATCGTGGCGAGCGGCGCGCCGTCGTGACGCGACGGCCAGAAGAATCTCAGCTGGGACAGCGCGTGCGCATGGAACGTCCGGGCGGTGACCCCCGGAAGCCCGAGCGCGGCGAGCCGCTCGACCATCTCGCCCGCCGCCTTGTCCGTGAAGGTGACGACAAGGACCTGTTCGGCCGGGACGACACCCGACGCGATCGCGTACGCCGTCCGGCGACTGATCACGCGGGTCTTGCCGGTCCCGGCACCGGCGAGGATCGCCACGGGACCACTCGTGGCGAGGACGGCCTCGCGCTGGGCGGTGTTCAGATCGTCGAGCAGGCGGTCGGCGTCGGCCCGCGATGCGATGGCCACGTCCGACCCCCGATCAGCCCTCGCTCGTGTCCGGCCCGGCGCTGGCGGCCGGCGGGGCGGCTGCGGGGGCGGCGGCCGGCGGTCCCGAGACCGGCTCGAGGTCGATCGTCCGGACCTGACGCGTCCGACCGGCCTCCGTCCGAACGACCGCGGACGGGATGGCGCCGGTCGCCAGCTTCTCGATGGTGGCGAGCTCACCGGAGTACAGACCCGTGCCGTTGATCCGCACCTGATCGCCGACCTTCAAGCCTGCCCGCCCGGTGCTCGCCGCGAGATTGATCGAAGCGACCGTGGGCCGGACGTACGGCTCGCCTACCGGCGGACCACCCGGACCTCCCGGTTCGCCCGGTCGTGGCGGGCGGGTTGCGTTTCGGGGTGGTGGGTAGACGGTCCGGCGCTTGCGGGGCGGCACTGGCTGAGCGGTCCTCCGGGTTCATTGCTGGGCGGCCGACCGACGACGTGTCGGAAGCGGTCCGCTGGTGTCAGCATGCCATACCGCGATTTGCTCGCCGTTATCGCGCGGTCTTGCGGCGCTCCGGCCGCGCGGGCCGCGACGATCCGAAATCGTCAGCTGCCGGAATCGCGTTCCGCTCCACCGCGCTCGTTCCGAGTTCGGCGTTCGACTTCGGAGTTCGATTTCGGCGATCCGGATGGCGGGGTGGCGACGACTTCCGGCGACGACCGATTTCGTGAACGCCCGCCTATCGCCCCTCGGCGCGCGCGACGAACCACGGCGTGAGCGTCGCCCAGCCGCCGCGGTTCCGGTCGCGCCAGATCTCGCCCTCGGCGCCGAGGACCTCCCAGCCGCGGTGCTCGATCTCGACGCGGGTCGTCCCCTCCCCCGCGGCGACGAACCGGATCTCGACCTCGGTCGCGTCCGCGCGGTCCCGCCGGAGATGCCAGAGGTACCCGAGCCGTGTGGGCGGCTCCCAGATCGTGACCTCGCCCCAGTCGTGCTCGTCGCCGGTCGGGGTTCGCTCGAAGATCCGACCGCCGGTCCGCGGCTCGAGGACCACGAGCAGGTCGGCCGACCCCGTCACGGTGTGATCGGCCGGCCACCAGCGGTCGATGTCGGCTGTCCAGACGGCGAACGCGTGGTCCGGCGGGCAGGCAACCTCGAAGGCGAGCCGGATCGGCTCGATCATCGGCGCGTGCGCTCCGCCGGGTCGCCGGTCGACCCCCCGCCCGGAGCCGCGGACGTGTTCTCCGCCACGAGCCGGAAGCGAGCCGCCGCATCGCCCCAGACCCGATCGAGATACGTCCGGACCGCCTCGAGGCCTTCGTCGTGGAGCCGGTACAGCCGCCTCGTTCCGCGGGCCTCCTCGATCACGAGGCCCGCCGATTTCAGGAGCCGCAGGTGGCGCGAGACCGCCGGGCGGCTGATCGGGAGCTCGCCCGCGATCTCCCCAACCGACCGGCCCTCGGGCGGGGCGGCGCCGAGGAGCTCGACGATCGCGCGCCGGTTCGGGTCGCCGAGCGCCTCGAACGGATTCCCGATGAGCGTCCGCGCGCCGCGCGCTGCCGCGTTCAGATCGCCCGGACCCGGTTGTTCTTCGCGTCGTGGGTCAGCTCGACGAGCCCGAGGGCCTCGAGGAGCGGCGGCATGTACACGCCGAATCGGCCGCGGTAGCCCTTCTTCAGCCCGTACCAGCCCCCGCGCGGGTTGGACGGGTCGCGGCCCCAGGCCTCGACCGAGCCTTCGGGCGCCGGCTTCTGCTCGTCCGCGCCGCCGAGGCTCATCCATCCGCCACGCGCCTTGAGCATCGCGTGAAGCTCATCGATCGCCCGCGCGTCATAGGTCAGCTTCGTCGTGCCGACCATGCACACAATCTCTGGCGGATCGGCGTCGTCGTTCCGGAACATCGAGTACTCGGAGGTGCCGGGTGCCGTCTTCAGGACCCACGGATCGTCCTTGGTGCCGCTGCCGCTGGCCATTGGCGGTCTCCTGCCTTGATCGGTAATCAGATGGTTACGGTAACGGTTGGCTGACCGAGGAGGCAACCCGGTGACGACGATCCGATGTCCGGTCTAGGATGCCCGGATGACGGAACCAAAGCCCGTCGCCGCGGAGCTCGTCGTCGAGGACAACCCCGACGAATCGCGGTACGAGGCATGGCTCGGCGACCGGATGGTCGGGATCGCCGAGTACGAGCTCGCCGACGAGGCCGGACCGATCGTCTTCGTCCATACCGAGGTCCTGCCCGGCGCCGAGGGCATGGGCGTGGGTCGCGGCCTGGCGCGCGGCGCGCTCGACGACGTCCGGCGGCGCGGCCTGAAGCTGATCGCCGAGTGTGAGTTCATCGCCGGGTTCCTCCAGCGCCATCCTGAGGATCGCGACCTCATCGCGGACGCCGGCGCCGTCGCGCGCTGAAGCCACGAGCGCCTGAACTCCGGTTCAGCCGCCGCGCGTCCGCCCGAACCAGGCGACGAGCGGAAGCAGGAGCGTCGGAACCTCGAGCGCCGAATAGAGCGGCCCACCGCCGCGCGAATTGAGCACCGACACGAACCAGTCGGCCCACAGCGACCCGAAGGGCAGGCTCGCGACGACGAGGGTGGCGGCGCCCATCCACCAGGACCGCCGGTTCGCGCCGAACAGCGCGAAGGGCGCCAGCGACGTCTTGATGAGCACGAACGGCGCCGCGAATCGCCATCGCGACCCGATCGTCGCGACCGCCAGGGCGAGCATCGACCAGAGCACCGGGTTGCCGGTCCAGGTCTTCAGGAGCGTCGTCGGGTTCGTCGCGCAGAGCGCGAGCAGCGGCCAGACGACCGGCCGTGGGCGCAGCCACGCCACCGCCGCCGCGGTCCCGACGAGCGGGGTGACGAACCACAGGAGCGCCCCGAGCGCGCCGCCGACGGCGAATGGCGCGAACAGCAGGAGCGCGACGGGCGGGTAGAGGACGTCGCCCGCGCGGATCTCGTATGGCCCCGCGAGCTGGTATTGCTGGAGATAGCCGCCGCCATCCAGCCAGCGCCGCGTCACGGTCAGATACAGATCGCGATCGACACCGAACGGCTGCTCGAGCGGGTGCGGGACCACGAGCACGAAGACGACGGGTACGAGGCAGACCGCGAGCGAGAGGAGCGCCGCGCGGCG
>DASXTH010000122.1:0-19941 GCA_036505555.1 Candidatus Limnocylindrales bacterium
GCTCGGAGTAGGTCGTCAGCGAGCCGACGGCGAGCCGGCCGTCGTCGAGCTTCCGGACCCCCTTGAGCTCCTTCAGTCGACCGATGTCGACCAGCCGCTCCGGGCTGGCGAGCCGGAGTTTCATGAGCGGCAGGAGGCTCATCCCGCCGGCGATGACCTTCGTGCCGGTCGAGCCGACGACGCCGAGTGCCTCGTCGAGCGTGGCCGCTCGCTGGTAGTCGAACGCGGCGGGGATCACGCCTGGCCTCCCTTCGCGGTCTGGATCGCCCGCCACACCTTCTGGGCGGTGAACGGCATGTCGAGATGGCCGATCCCGAGCGGCGACAGCGCATCGTTGACGGCATTGGCGACCGCGGCAGTCGAGGCGATGCAGCCAGCCTCGCCGACACCCTTCACGCCGATCGGGTTGACCGGCGACGGCGTCACGGTCTCGTCGAGCTCGAAGCTGGGCAGCCACGAGGCTCGCGGCAGCGCGTAGTCCAGCATCGACCCGGACAGGAGCTGGCCGTCGTCGCCGTAGATCGCCTGCTCCCAGAGCGCCTGGCCGACGCCCTGGGCGATGCCGCCATGGAGCTGACCGTCGACGATCATGGGATTGATCTTCTTGCCGACGTCGTCCACCGCGACGTACCTGACGAGGTCGGTCTCGCCGGTCTCCTCGTCGACCTCGACGATCGCGATGTGGGTCCCGAACGGCCACGTGCAGTTCGGCGTGTCGTAGTAGGCCGTCTCGTCGAGGTACGGCTCCATCCCGTCGGGCGTATCGAACGCGAGGTCGAGCGCGAACGCGATCTCCTGGATCGTCTTCTTCCGCTCGGGCGATCCCTTCACGCGGTACTCGTTGCCGACGATCTCGATGTCGTCGGCGGACGCCTCGAGGAGATGGGCGGCGAACCGGCGGGCCTTCTCCTTGATCTTGCCGGCGGCCTTGATGGCGGCGGTCATTCCGACCGACGACGTCCGGCTGCCATACGTGCCGTAGCCGAAGGGCGTGCCCTGCGTGTCCGAATGCTGGACGACGATGTCCTCCATCGGGATGCCGAGCTCGTGGGACACGACCTGGGCGTACGTCGTCTCGTGGCCCTGGCCCTGCGGCTGGGTGCCCATCGTCACGACCGTCTTGCCCGTGAGGTGCATCTTGATGTTGGACGATTCCCACATCGCGGCGCCCCAGCCTTCACCGACGGCGCCGATCCACTTCGATGGCGCGACGCCGCACACCTCGATGTAGGTCGAGAGACCCATCCCGAGGAGCTTGCCCCGCTTCTTCGCCTCGGCCTTCGCCTTCGCGAGGTCGTCGTAGCCGGCCGTGATCAGGGCCTTGTTCAGGGCCGGTTCGTAGTTGCCGGAATCGATGTAGATCTTGGCTCCGCCGGACGCGGTGCCCAGGCCCGAGGGGTTCTCGTACGGGAACTGGTCCGGCGGGATGAAGTTCTTGCGGCGGATCGCCGCCTTGTCCATCCCGATCTCGTTCGCGAAGAGGTCCATCGCCCGCTCGACGACATACGTCGCCTCGGGCCGGCCGGCGCCACGGTAGGCGTCGACGAAGGTCGTGTTCGTGTAGACCCCGGTGACCTCGGCGTAGACGTTCGGGATCTTGTAGCAGCCGGAGAGGACGCGGGCGTAGAGGGTCGTGGGAATGCCCGGGCCGATCGTCGAGAGGCGGCCGCCGAGGTTCGCGTACGTCTTGACGCGGAGCCCCGTGACCTCGCCGTCGCGCTTGCCGGCGATTTCCAGGTACGTGATGTGGTCGCGGCCATGGATCGTGGATCCGTAGCTCTCGGTCCGGCTCTCGACCCATTTCACCGGCCGCCCGCCGATCGCCTTGCTTGCCCACATGACGAGGGCCATGTCGGCGTAGCAGAAGATCTTCGAGCCGAATGCGCCACCAACATCGGGGCTGATGCAGCGGATCTTGTGCTCGGGGATGCCGCTGACGAACGCCGCCAACAGGAGTCGCTGGATGTGCGGGGTCTGGCTCGACATCCAGACCGTGTACTCGTCGGTGCCGGAGTTGTACCAGCCGATATCGCCGCGGACCTCCATCGGGTTGGGGATGAGGCGATGGTTCACGAGACGCTGCTTGACGACGACCTCGGCGTCGGCGAACGCCTGCTCCGTCCCGTCCTTGTCGCCAACCGACCACTCGAACACGACGTTGTTCGGGGCGTTCTCGTGGAGCTGTGGGGCGCCCGGCTGGGTCGCTTTCTCCGCATCGACGACGGTGGGCAGCGGCTCGTAGTCGACCTGGATCGCATCGAGGGCATCCACCGCCTGCTCGGCGGTCTCGGCCACGATCGCCGCGACGCCCTCACCCGTCCACTTGACGCTGTCGGTCGCAAGGATCCGGGGCGTGCTGATGTTGTTCTGGATTCCGGCCGAGCCGCCCGCGGGCCACGCCATCGGCAGCGGGTTCCACGGGATGTCGGCCCCCACGAAGACGGCGATGACGCCGGGCCGTGTCTTCGCGGCCGAGACATCGACCGAGCGGATGTTCGCGTGGGCGTACGGGCTCCGCAGGATGGCCATGTGGGTCATCCCCTGGAGATGGATGTCGTCGAGATAGCGGCCCTTGCCGGTGATGAACCGGGGATCCTCGACCCGCTTGATCGGGGCGCCGAGGACGTCGGGCATGTCGATCGCCATCGCTGTGCTCCTCTCGATGCTCGGCTCAGGCGTTGGCGGGGACGGGCGCCGCGGCGCCGGTCCGCATCACCGCGGCTGCTTCCCGGATCGCGGCCACGATGTTGTGGTAGCCCGTGCAGCGGCAGATGTTGCCTTCGATCGCGTGGCGGATCTCGTCGTCCGTCGGGTCGGCGTTGTGGGCGAGGAGATCGGACGCAGCCATGATCATGCCGGGCGTGCAGAACCCGCACTGGAGGCCGTGCTTCTCCCAGAAGCCCTGCTGGAGCGGATGGAGCGAGCCGTCGGCGCCCTGCATGCCCTCGATCGTGGTGACCGTTGCGCCGTCCGCCTGGACCGCGAGCATCGTGCAGCTCTTCACCGCGTGCCCGTCGACGGTCACCGTGCAGGCGCCGCATTGGCTCGTGTCACAGCCGACGTGGGTTCCGGTGAGCTCCAGGTCCTCGCGGAGGAACTGGGCGAGCATCCGTCTCGGCTCGACGTCCCCCGTCCGCGGCTGACCGTTCACGACGAGCGCGATGTGCTCGACCACGTGTGGAGCCTCCTTCCACGAATCCGGGGTCGGCGGTCAGGCCGGCGGAGTCGCTGTGTCCACGTCGATGGTGTCCGGAAGAGGTCAATGCTGCGCCGTTCGCGGATCGCCTGCAAGCCAGTTGCGCGCCGCGTGATCCGGCGCCATGACCCGCGATTCGGGTCGAGCCGCAGCCGTGATAAGTCGTCACGCGGCGCAATTCGGCGCACGACGAGCACGGCTGGTGCTCCAGGACGGCCCAGCTCCTCTGGAGGGAGGCGATCGGGACCATACGCCGACGACCGCGCCGCGGCGGCATCGCTGAAAGACGCCTAGGTGACGACGTCCTCGATCGCCGCGCCCAGGCCGTCGACCATCGTCGTGATCTCGCTTTCGCTGATCACGAACGGTGGCGAGATCTGGAGGGCATGGCCGCGCAGGACCCGCGTCGCCACGCCGTGACGGAGCGCCGCGGCCACGGCCCGCTCCGGCAGCCCGGCGTCGGCGGCCAGCAGGTCCGCCTCGAACGCGACCGCCGCCGTCAGCCCGACCGTCCGCACCTCCCCCACCCCGCGAACAGCCTCCAATCGGCGAACATCCCGGTCCAGAACGGGCTCCAGGGCGGCGACCCGCGCCACGAGCCCCTCCCCCTCCAGGATGTCGAGGTTGGCCATGGCCGCCGCGGCCGCGCCGGCGTGGCCGCTGTACGTGTACCCGTGGCGGAACACGGCACCGGGCACCGGGTCGTCCCAGAACGGCGCCCGGACCCGCTCGCCCACGAGCACCCCGCCCAGCGGCACATATCCGGAGGTGACGCCTTTCGCGAACGTCACGAGGTCCGGCTCGATCCCGTAGCGCAAGGTCCCCCACAGGAACCCGGTCCGGCCAAACCCCGTGATGACCTCGTCGGCAATCAGGAGGATGTCGTGCTCGCGGCAGAGCCGACTCACCTCCGGCCAGTAGTGGTCCTCGGGCGGGTAAACGCCGCCGGCGCCGATCACCGGTTCGCCGATGAACGCCGCGATCTCGTGCCCCCGGTCGGCGAACAGCGCCCCGAGCGACTCGGTGTCCATCGCGCCGACGTTGACGACCTCATCGATGAACGCGCCGCCGTAGCCCGTCTTCATCGCCCCGATCCCGACGAGCGACGTCCCCCACCCGTGCATCCCGTGGTAACCGAACTCGCGCGACACGATGATCCGCTTCTCCGGATGCCCGATGACGTCCCAGTAGCGGCGGACGAGCTTCGCTGCGGTGTCCACCGCGTCGGAGCCGCCCGATCCGAGGAACACGACCGCGTTCGGGATCGGCGCGAGGGCGGCCAGCCGATCCGCAAGCTCGATCGCCCGCTCCGGTGCGTACGCCCCGAATGGGTTGTAGGCCGGCAAGCGACGGAGCTGGTCGGCCACGGCATCGGCGATCGCGGAGCGGCCATAACCGACGTTGCAGTACCACAGCGCCGCGGTGGCATCCAGATACCGATTGCCGCCCGTGTCCTCGATCCAGGCGCCTTCGCCCGAGCGGATGACGACCTCGGCCCCGTCCATCGCGTGCATGTCGGCGAAGCCATGCCAGAACCGATGGTCGCTCATCGACCTCCCTCGATCGCGGCCGCACCGTCGTCATTGGCGGCGAGCGGCTCGAGGCGATGGTAGACGCCGACGGCCGCCACATGGCGTTGCGCCACCCGGTAGAGCAGGTTCGCCGGGAACGGCTGCTGGTGAGCGGTTGCGCGGATGACCCTGTCGCGCTCCGGTCCGGCCCCCAATCGGACGACGCGGAACCGCGACCCGCGAGGGCCGGGTGGCTCGACGTCGACCCAGCCGCTCGCCTCGATGTTCCGGGTCCATCCGGCATCCCCGTTCGGATGACCCACATACCACTGTCCGTCGAACTGGAGCAGGGTGGTCAGGGTCCGCCGCGGACGGCCCGTGCGACGACCGACTGAGCGCAGCTCGACGACCCCGCTCAGGCCGGGAAGGTCGTTCGCGATCGAGGATCGGATCAGGGGATCGAGGACACGGAGGAGCCGATAGCCGACACGAAACGCGATCGACCAGATGACCGACCGACGCGGCCGAAGCGGCTCCGCCTCCGACGCGACCGTCACGACCGTCGTCGACGCGCCGGCGCGAAGCGCCCGGTCGTCACGGATCGCGGGTCGATCGCCCGCCGGTCGAGGTGGCGGGCGAGCTCTCCGGTCTCCACGCCGGCGAGGCGGCTCGCCTCGGCGACGAGGGCGAGCTTCCGAAGCGCGTCGACGCGGGCGATCGGCACACCCTGGGGAGCAGGCGCGTTGGCAAGCCCGACCCGGGCGAGGCCTCGGCCACTCGTCGATGCGGCATAGTGGGCCGCCCAGACGAGGACCTCGCGCGTCTCGTCTGACCCCGGCGCGAACCCGAGGGCGCCGCAGATGATCCCGCGGTCGGCGGGTGCCTGGGCAATGACCCGCCAGTTGTCGGGCCCGGCGATCAGGTCGAAGGCGAAGCTCGCGTAGCCCGCATCGAAGAGATGGCGCAACTCGACGCCGTCGACGCTCGGGCCGGTGAGCGTGAGCGAACAATGGACCCCCTCGTTCCCGTCGATGAGCCGGCGATGGGCCGCGCCGAAGCGCTCGGCGGCGGAGGGATCGGCGGCGATCACGCCGGCGTCGGGCTCTGCGATCTCGATGAACGGGCAGCCCGCGGCAGCCAGGGCCGAGACGATCCCGCGCAGGTGTTCGGCTGCGGCCTCCGGGTCCGACCCGTCGGCGCGTGTGGCGGACCACGGGCCGATAAGCACGGCCTTGACCGGTCCACCTGCGGCGTCGGCCGCGGCCGCCCAGCGGGCAACGACCGATGACGCTTCTGCGGTCGGATTGGCCGGTTCGCCGCCGTCACTGACCAGCTCGAGGCCGGTCGACTCGAGCGCCGCGACGTCGTCGATGCGTCGCTGGCTCGCGTCCGAGGCCCCGTCGTCCACTCCGACGGCGTCGTCGGCATCGTCGATATCGGCCGGATCAGCGGGCAGCGGGCCGAGCAGCGTCGAGAACATCTGGTCTCCGGTGGGTGCCCGATCGTAGCCCATCCGCTAGGCTCGCCGAGATGCCCAACCCGGGTGACCTTCTCATGAGCCGCTACCGGATCCTCGAGCGAATCGGCTCCGGCGGCATGGCCACCGTCCATCGCGCCCGCGACGAACGGCTGGATCGAGATGTCGCGATCAAGGTCCTCCTGCCGAACCTCGCCGGCGACCCGTCGACGGCCGCCCGCTTCGCACGTGAGGCTCGGGCACTTGCCGCGGCCGCGCATCCCGGCGTCGTCGCCGTGTTCGACGTCGAAGCGGGCGACGCCTGGACCGGACGCGAACCGTTCTTCGTCATGGAGCTCTGCCCGGGCGGGTCGTTGGCCGATCGCCTGGCCGGCGGCGCCCGGCTGGACCCCGATGACGTCGTCCCGATCCTCGTTGCGATCGCCGACGGCCTCGCCGAGCTCCACCGCCGCGGCATGGTCCATCGCGACGTGAAGCCGCAGAACATCCTGCTGGGCGCAGATCGGGCCAAGCTCGCCGACTTCGGCCTCGCCCTGGCGGATGACGCGACCGGGATGAGCGAGCTGACGACGCCGGGTACGGCCGTCGGAACCCTCGCCTATCTCGCGCCCGAGATCCTGGCCGGCGAACGCGCGTCCTTCCCAGCCGACGTGTACGGCCTCGGCGTCGTCACATTCCTCGCCTTGACCGGCGAACTCCCGCGCTCGGCCGCCTCCATGGCCGACCTGGTCGCGGCATCCAGGATGCCGGCCCGCCGCGTCTCATCCGCGTCGCCCGACCTGGGCCCGGCCTTCGACGACATCGTGGCCGGCGCCCTGGAGACTCGGCCGGACGACCGGCCCGATGCCCTAGCGTTCGCGTCCGGGCTGACGGCCGCGCTCGGTCGTTGGAGCCGGGACGGAGGTCCGGCGCGTCGATCGGCGATGGGTCACGCGCCGGAGGAGAGCGTGGCGCCGGGCGTCCTCGTCACGCCGTCGATGACGGCGGTCGGGCGAGCGCCGGCCGGCGAGCAAGAGGTCGTCGACGCCGCGACGACCGATGTCGCCCTCCCGCTCGGCGCGACGGTCGAAGCTCCAATCCCCGGTCCGACCGCCGTCGCGCCGCCGCGCGCGACCCGGACCGACGCGTCTCGCCCTGTCTCCTGGCTCGTGCCGGTCGGGGCGATCGCCCTCCTCGTCCTGGCCGCGATGGCGATCGTGGCGGCGCTCGGGGCCGGCCAGCCCGGGCCACCGGGCGTGATTGCGTCCTCGCCTGCGCGCTCCGCCAGTCCGATCGCGCCGTCCGCGGTCGCGAGCGCACCCCCGGTGAGCCCGTCGCCCAGCGCCGATCGGGCGATCGACGCGCTGAACGCGATGGACGCCGCCATCGCTGCGGCCCGGGGTGGATCGGACGGCCTCAAGGGCAAGGACGCCAACGACCTCGAGGCGCGCGTAGCCGATGTCCGGCGGCGGCTCGACGAGGGAGATCGTCGCGCCGCGCTCGAGGAGGCGCGCAAGCTCGACCATCGGGTCGAGGATCTCACCAAGAACCTCAGCTCCGACAACGCCGCCCGCCTTCGGACGGCATCGCAGGATCTCGTCCGCGCCCTCGGCGGATGACGCGCCCTTCCGCGCGCTCGCCCGCCTCACAACGGCGCCGACACCCGGCGCCTTACGTTCCGATGACAATCGGCGTGTGACGGGACGCGGGATCGGCGGGCGGGCTGGAGCGTATCCTCCGCCGCGATGAAGACGATCCTCGTCGTCGACGACGAGCGCAACATCGTCGACCTCCTCCGGCTCTACCTCGAGAAGGAGGGGTTCGCGGTCGTCGAGGCCCACGACGGCGTCGACGCGCTCGACAAGCACGCGCGCCACGATCCGGACCTCGTGGTCCTCGACCTCATGCTCCCGAAGGTCGATGGCTTCGAGGTCTGCCGCGAGATCCGGCGGCGCGGCGACACGCCGGTCCTCATGCTGACGGCACGGGACGACGACGTCGACGCGATCGTCGGTCTCGAGCTCGGTGCCGACGACTCCGTCACCAAGCCCTTCAACCCACGGGCGCTCGTCGCCCGGGTCAAGGCGATCCTCCGCCGGACCGACGCGACCGCCCGCGGCGGTCGGCCGATCGAGGTTGGCGCGCTCCGGATCGACCCGCGCCGCCGCGAGGCAACCGTGGACGGCCGCGAACTGGGCCTGCGGGCCCGCGAGTTCGATCTGCTGGCCGCCCTGGCGCGCGATCCCGGCGTCGTCCTCACTCGGGACGGCCTGCTCGAGGACGTCTGGGGAACCGACTTCCCCGGCGAGACGCGGACCGTTGACGTCCACGTGAGCGAGGTCCGTCGGAAGCTCGGACCCGACGGGCCGCCGATCGAGACGATCCGGGGCGTGGGCTACCGCCTCGTGCCGCCGGCGCGGGTGCCCGTCCCGGGGCCCTCCCCCGCCCCGGCCGACCCGGGCTGAGGCTCGTCTTCCGATGCCCCGCAGCCTGACCGGCCGGATCGTCGGCGCGTTCGCGCTCCTCGCCCTCGTCCTCTGGCTGGCGATCGGGGCGACGATGTTCGTCGCGCTCCGGTCGCTCCATGCCGAGGCGACGTCGAGCGCCCTCGCCGACATCGCCCAGACCCTCGCCGTCCGTCTTCGCGGCGCGGTCGTCGATGGGGAGGTCCGTCGGGTCGTCGCCCAGATCCGGGACGAGGTCAGCGGGAGCGCCGTCACCGTCCATCTCCTCGCTTCGGACGGCTCCGTCGTGGACGTCGGGCCGGCCGACCCCGCGCCGCAGACCCCCATCCCGATTGCCGCCACGACAAAGATCGGCGAAACGCTCGTCGGCTCGATGCGTTTCACCGATGACCAGGTCCACGACTACGCCGCGCTCGTCCTGCGCGGCCCGAACGCCGTCTCCCGGGCGGTGCTCCTCTCGTCCGTCGATCGATCAGGCGCGGAGGCGCTCCGCGACCTCGGCCGAACGCTCCCGATCCTCATTCTCGTCACGCTCGTGGTCGGAGCGCCGCTTGCATTCGTCCTCTCCCGTTCGATCGCCCGCCCACTCGAACGCCTCGCCCAACGGACGAGCGAGCTCGTCGACTCGGGAACGCCCGTCGCCGCGCCGCTGCCGCTCGGCGGTCCCCGCGAGGTGCGGGAGGCGACGGCCCGGGTCAACGCGCTGGCCGAGGAGCTCGCCCGGACGCGCGCCCGCGAGAGCGAGCTGCTCGCCGACCTCCGCCACGACCTCCGGACGCCGCTGACCGTCATCACCGGGTACGCGGCCGCCCTCGCGGACGGGACCGCGACAGGACCCGCCGCGGAGCGGGCGGCGCTCGCGATCGCCGAGGAGGCCGGCCGGCTCGAGCGGCTCGTCGGCGAGCTCGGGGCGATCGACCGGCTCCGCGCCGGGACGGACGCGCTCCACCCGGAGCGGATCGAGGCCGATGCGGTCCTCGCCGCGACGGTCGGCCGGTTTGCCGAACGGGCGCAGGCTGCCGGCGTGGGTCTCACGGCGGCGCCCGCCGGCCCGGCGCTCGCGCTCGCCGCCGACCGACTTGCGCTCGACCGGATCCTCGGGAATCTCGTCGACAACGCGCTCGCGGTGGTCGAGCACGGCGGGTCCATCCGCCTCGAGGCGCGCGCCGTCGATGACGCGGCCGGGATCGAGGGCCGGGCCATCGCGTTCTCGGTCGTCGACGACGGGCCGGGCTTCCCGCCCGGTGGCACCGCCCGCGCGTTCGAGCGGTTCTACCGCGGGGACCCCTCGCGGACCGGTCCAGGCAGCGGGCTCGGGCTGTCGATCGTCCGCGAGCTCGCGATCGCTCACGGCGGCGGCGCGATCGCGGAGAACCTCAGCCCGCGTGGCGCGCGGGTCAGCGTGATCCTGCCGGTCAGCTCCAGCGGCTGACGCCGATCCAAACCGCGATGGCCATGAGGCCAACCAGGACGAGGATCGCCACGATCCGGCCCGCCGGGCTCCCGATGAAACCATTCGTCAGCTGGCCGCCTGTGCCCGTCTGCCACATCGAGCGCAGGGTCGGGACGCGCCCGGGAACGAACGCAACACCGAGGAGCGCCCCGGCGACGAAGCCGCCGGCGTGGGCGAAGTTGTCGATGTAGTCGGCCGCGGCGATGCCGAAGATGACGTTGATCGCCAGGATCATGCCGAGCTGGCCGACGAAGTTCCCCGATGTCCGATCGAGCGCCGGGTGGTGTGTCCGGTTCGCGATCAGGAGCATGCCGAACAGCCCGAAGATCGCCCCGGACGCGCCGACGGACGGCGCATCCGCGCCGAACGCGAAGCTCCCGAGCGACCCGCCGAGCGCGCAGACGAGGTAGAAGACGATCGTCATGGTCGTGCCGTAGAGGCGCTCGACGATCGGCCCCGAGAGATACAGGGCGTACATGTTGAACAGGAGGTGCAGGAAGTTGGCGTGGAGCACGGTGACCGTCCACAGCCGCCAGACCTCGCCCTTCGCGACCGCCGCCTTGTCGAGCTGGAGCGCGTCGTAGATGCTCTGCCCGTCCTCGGCACTCAGGGCGGCGAGCGAGATCGCGATCGTCACCCCCAGGATCGCGTAGGTCGCGTAGGGCAGGAAGCTGCCGCGACCCCGGGCGAAGTACCGCCGCGACGCCCGGACATTGCCCGTTTCCTTGGCGAGCCAGCCCAGCCGGTTGGCGATCTCGGCCTTGTCGGCACCAGGCGCCCGGCGGTCGGCCTCGCGATAGGCCGCAATCGCGCCCTGGAGGTCACCGTCGCGGACCCTGGCCGCGGCAACGTTCCGCCAGGCCTGGTACGTCGAGGTCGTTTCGGGCAGCTCGAGGATCGCCTCCCAGGTCCGGACCGCACCGTCCTCGTCGTCCATCCGATAGCGGGCCTGGGCCATGCCGAGGAGCGCGGCCGCGGTCACGTCCGCTTCATCGAACCCGACGACGCGCTGGTAGGTCGTGAGCGCGCCCGGGAACTCGCCCGCCTCCATCAGCATCCCGGCCTGATCGAGGAGGCGGCCCGCCTTCTCCCGATCCAGCGGCCCGGGCACGCGAGGGTCGACGGGGGTCGTCGGGTCGGCGGACTCGTTCATCGCGGCCGACGATACAGGACCGGCCACTAGACTTCCGATGATGTGCGGACGGTTCAGTCAGCAACGGCCGGCGTCCGAGTTGGCGGAGATCTTCGCGGCCGAGCCGCTCGTCGACGACCCGGAGCCGCGCTTCAACATCGCCCCGACCGACGACGCGCTGGTCGTCGTGCAACGCGCGGAGCGGCGTGCGATCACGGCGTATCGGTGGGGGCTGATCCCCCACTGGGCGGACGCCGCGAAGGTCGGCTCGCGGATGTTCAATGCCCGTGCCGAGTCGCTTACCAGCAGTCCGGCGTTCCGCGACGCGCTTCGCCGCAAGCGCTGCCTCGTCCCGGTCGACGGCTTCTACGAGTGGCGCCGCGACGGCACCCACCGCCAACCCTTCGCGATCGCCCGCGAGGACGGTCGGCCGCTCGTGCTCGCCGGTCTCTGGTCCGGCTGGCGCGATCCGACCGCCGACCGAGTCGTCCGGACGTTCACGATCGTGACAACCCGGCCGAACGATCAGATGGCGGACGTCCACGACCGGATGCCGGTCGTCCTGCCGGACACCGCCTGGTCGACCTGGCTCGACACCGCGCTCGGCGACCCGGCGGAGCTCCAGGGTCTGCTCGAGCCGAGCGACGAGATTCCCCTCCGGATCTGGCCGGTCAGCCCGCTCGTGAACAACGTCCGGAATGACGGCCCGGAGCTCTTCGTGCCGATCGACCTCGCGACTGGCCCACCCGCGCCGGTCGGCGTCGGCCTCGTTCAGGGCGGCATGTTCGACGAGCCCACCGGCTGACGATCACTCGGCGACGGCAGCCCAGCCTCCGCCACCCTGAGCAGCCTTGAACGCGGCGCCGGGCTCGGTGCCGGCGTCCACGGCCGCAACGTAGGTTGCGACCATCGTCACGAAGTCCCCATCCGGGTCGGCGGCAGGACGCTCCAGGACGGTCGCATCCTCGGGCACCGCCGGCAGCTCAGCCCCGGACGGGATCAGGACGACGAGGTGGGCTCCGCTCCATGACGACGCGGCGACGACCGCCCGGAGCGCGGCATCATCCAGGGTGACGACGCAGACGAGGACGCGGTAATCCGGGACGTAGCGGAGCGCGAGCTCGACGTCGGCGGCGTCGACGGACAGCCCGGCGGGCACGTCAGCCTCGGCAGACGCCGGGTCGTCGTCGATGGAAAGCGGCGCGTTGTCGAGCGTCGGCTCGCCCGGCCAATGGGAGGTCCCTGACTCCGGGGGAGCGGCGGGCGTCGATCGGCCGGGCTCGCGCAGAACCGCGACATGGCCGACACCGTGAGCGGCGAGATCGAGCAGCGTGAGATCGCCGGCCGGGTCGTCGCCGACCCGCCCGACCAGCTGCACCGCCGCGCCGCGCGCCGCCGCTTCGCGACCGAACGCTGCTGCCAGGCCACCGGCCACGACGCCGTCGCCGACGGGTCGAGCGATGGGACTGCCGACGACGACGATCACCCGTGGAGCCTACCGCGTTGCCGGCCGTCACCGGAACCCTCAGGTGCAATGTGGATCGCAAGGGTCCCGATAGTACGATCGGTGCCCTGGGGACAGGACGAATTGCCGACTGAGGGACGAGCTGACGCCTTGCGCTGCCTGACCCTACGCCGCTCCGCTGCTCCCGAAGCCGGCCAGTCACTGGTTGAGTTCGGCCTCGTCCTGCCGATCCTCCTGGTCCTGCTGCTGACGGTCGTCGATTTCGGGCGAATCTTCAGCGCCGGGATCGTCATCGAGTCCGCCGCCCGCGCCGCGGCCGAGACCGGCGCCGCTGAATACCTCCGCGAGTCGATGCGCGTCGCGCCGGGCCCCATCACGACGACCGGCTACGCGAGCATCCACCAGGCCGCGTGGCAGTCGATCTGCGACGAAGCGGCCGGCCTGCCAAACGCCACGCCGGGCTCCGGCGGCGGCGAATGCAGCGGTCTGCCGACGGTCGTCTGCGTCCACGACGACGCGGACCCGTTGTGCGCCAACGCGTACAACGCGAGCGGCGGAATCCCCTCCGAATGCCCGAATCTCGAGTCGGGCACCAGACCGACGAACACGATGCTGGCGGAGTCGGGCGTGGAGCCGCCACACCCGTACGTCGAGGTCCGGGTCTGCTATCGGTTCACGGCGCTGCTCCGCATGGAGATCCCGTGGGTCGGCGGTTCGATCTCGCCGATCGGCGGGGACTTCTTCATCGAGCGGATCCGCACGTTCAACGTGGCGAACTACTGATGCGATGGCCCCGCCGGACGCACCCCAAGAGCCGCGGACAGGCCCTCGCCGAGTTCGCCATCGTGTTTCCGATCGCCTTCATCGTCATCATGGGGATCGTCGTCTTCGGCCTGTTCGTCTTCTATCAGCAGCAACTGACGAATGTTGCCCGGGAGGCCGCTCGGTTCGCGGCCATCCACAGCGCGACGGCGCTCTGCCCGACCGTCGGCTGGCGCGACCCTCAGGCGCCGCCCCTCACGTATCCCGCGCCGATCCATTGCGACGGACCCGACAACGCGTCGGACCCGTACCCCTGGCCGAACATGACCGATCACGCTCGTGCCTATGCGTGGGGCCTCGACCCGGCCACGATCTGGCTCAACGCTTGCTGGTCCGGCTATGCGCCCGCCGGGACGGTCATCGGCAGCCCGCCGGACTACTCGGATGCGAGCGGCTTCCCGCGGGCGGATCAGCCACCGGTCGACGCGCTCGGAACTCCGAATGTCTTCGCGCCCTGCACGATCAACCGGATCGATCCGGTGAACAACGCGGGCGCCCTGGGCTGCGCCATGGCGATGACGACGCCCGCGGACGACCCGTCGAGCTCGATTCCCGGCAACCAGGTCACGGTCTACGCCTGCTTCGACTGGTCGCCCCCGCTCGGAGGGCTCCTGTTCGTTCCCAGCACCGTCACGATGCGCGCCGTCATCACGGAGGTCATCCAGAGACAGCAATGAGAACGCCAATGCGGATGCAACGACGAGTCGGTGAGGCCGGGCAGATCCTCGTGATCGCCGCGGGCGGCATGTTCCTGTTCCTGGCCATCGTCGCGCTCGTGATCGACCTCGGATTCAGCTTCATGCTCCACCGTCAGGAGCAGAACGCCGCCGACCCTGGGGCGGTCGCTGCGGCTCGCTACATCCCGGCCGGCGACCGCGAAGCGATGTGGAAGGCGGCCTGTTTCTACGCCGGGCAGAACGGCTTCCGGCCGGTTCGGACCGACGGCCCGGCCTGCGATGCGAGCGGCTCGGACGACTCGCTGATCACGGTCAACTGGCCGCCGAGCTCGTACGCCGCGGAGTACGCGGGCGACCGAAGCTACGTCGAGGTCGCGATCACGCGCGCGCACCACAGCTTCTTCGCGGGCGTCGTCGGGATCACGACGATCACGGTCTCGAGCTCGGCCGTCGCCGCCAATGACACCGGCGCCGCCGGGTCCAGCTCGCTCGTGTCGCTGAACCCAACCGACTGCTCAGCCGGAAGGCTCCATGGCGGCGGCGGGTCTGGCGGGGTGTACATCTTCCCCGCGACGGGAGTCCCGGCCGGGAGCGGGGGCTATGTCCAGGTCAACTCGACCTGCGGCGCCGCGAACGGTGGGAACGACAATTGCATGGACGGCCCGTCGGGCGGTCTGACGATCGCGGGTGGAACGAGCATCCAGTCGAACACGATCTACATCCAGGGCGGCTGCAACGTCAACGGCAGCTCTCCGACGATCATTCCGCCGACGTCCTTCGACGAACGAGCCGCCTATGTCGGCGATCCTCTGTCCTTGCTAAGACCACCGTCGCCAGCGGACCTCCCGACCCAGTCCTGCCCGGGCGGCGGTCCCAGCGGCACGCCCACAGACCCGAAGACGTGCAACATCAACGGGGTTCAGACGCTGACTCCGGGAACGTACTACGGCGGCTGGAGCATCGGGAGTGGCACCACGCTGACGTTGAACCCGGGCATCTACATCATTGCGGGCGGCGGGATCTCCCAGACGGGCGGGCTGCTCGCAGCATCGGGCCACGTCCTCATCTACGGCACGGATTCGCCCGTCTGCGGCACGGGCTCGACGGCGACCCGCTGCCAACAGAAGTTGGACTTCACCGGCACCGCCCAGCTCGACCTGCGCGGACTCGACAAGGCGGTCGCCTGCCCGCCGTACGGGTCGGCCGGCTGTCCGTACGGCGGTCTGCTGTTCTGGCAGGACGCCCACGCCAGCGGCGCCTGGACCGACCGAGCCAACATCGAGCTCGAGGGCTCCGGCAGCCTGCGCCTCGAGGGGACGATCTACAGCGCGGCCGGTGAGGTCAAGATCACCGGCAACGGCCTGAGCACCGGCTGCGCGACGACCGGCCCTGCGAACTGCGCCGCGGTTCAGGTGGTCGCGGACACGTTCGACATCGGCGGCGCCGGAATCCTGAACATGCCATACGACCCGAGCAAGTTCTTCAATCCACAGTTGAAAGGCCTCGTGAAGTAGGACCCGCGCCGCGTCGCGGCACCCAGGGGCTGCCCGCCGCTGGTACGACTTCGCTATACCCGGCGAGCTCACCGCCGGTCACAGTCGGGGGCATGATCCGTCGACTGGGCGTGTCCGCCCTCTGGTTTGCCGCCACGCTGTTCGCCAACGAGGTTGCCTGGTCCGTCGGACTGGCGCCGCGACCGCTCGGGCTCGTGCTCGCCGTGCTCGTCGCCGGCCTCGTCTGGCTCGATCCGTTCCGCTGGATCCACGCTCCGACGCCGTCGCGCCGGCCATTGACGATCCCGACGTCTGTCTCCAAGGAGCCATCGCTCGCCCCACGCTGACCGGCCCACGCCAGCGTCCAAACGGCCCCGACCGCGTGTCGGGGCCGACTGATTCCTCCCGGAGACGGCGCGTGAGGTGTTGACGCGCACCGGTACTTCCGACCCTCCCCCGGCGGACGATCGGGCGGCGGCGCCATGCACCACGCGTTCCCGATGCTGTGCAGGCTCGACCGGAGGACTGTCTCCCGGCGCGCAACCCAGCGCAGGAGACCATGAGCCGAGCGCCCACCCGACCCGACCGCCCGCGCTTCCCCGCCCTTCGCCGTCGACGCGAGCGGGGCCAGGGCCTGGCCGAGTTCGCCCTCGTCGTCCCGCTGATGTTCCTCCTGGCCGTGGCCGTGGGCGACTTCGGCCGACTCTTCAACGCGGCCGTCGCGACGGAGTCGGCCGCCCGCGAGGCGGCGGACTACGGTGCCTTCCTCGGCTCGGGAGCGTGGGCGGACGCAGCGTCACCGTGGACGGTCAACGAGACCGAGATGCGCCTCCGCTCGTGCGCCGCGATGTCCGGCCTCGCCGACTTCGAGAACGGCGCCGGGACGTGCACCGGCAACCCGGTCATGACGTGGCGGCTCGAGGATCAGAACGGCGTCAGCCCACCGGCGGTGGACTGCGGGACGAGAACCGGTCTTGTGGCGCCCTGCCGCGTCCACGTGACGATCACGTTCCTGTTCCGGCCGATTATCGCGATTCCGCCGATCCCGGGCTCGCTGACGCTCGTTCGCGAGAGTTGGTTCGCGATCTCCGACTTGACGGGCAGCTGAGATGCGCCGGACCACGCCTCTCGAGACGAGCCGCCGCCGACGACGGCGCGACCGCGCCCAGGCGATGGTCGAGTTCGCCCTGGTCGCGCCGCTCTTCTTCCTGCTGCTGTTCTCGATCATCGAGTTCGGGCGCGCCGTCTACTACATCCAGATGCTGAACAACGCGGCCCGTGAAGGTGCGCGTTACGCAATTGTCCACGGCGGCCCGGGCTGGCGGACGGGCTGCGAGTCCGGCCCCTTCCCGGCGACGCCCGCCTACCAGGACGCGATCTCGTGCGACCCGACCGGCGACAGGGTCGTCGCGGCCACGAAGTCGGCGGCGATCGCGATCATCGACGCCGCGGCCAACGACTTCCAGGTCGACGTCCTGTGGTGCGCGAACGACGGGGACATCGCCGACTGCCCAGGAACCCACGGTGACGGGGACAACGGCCGGAACCAGACCGTGAAGGTCGAGATCAGGTACACGTTCCAGCCGTTGATCGCCGGCGTCGTTCCGCTGCCGAGCTTCACGATGACTGGAGGATCGACGCTTGTCATCAACAACTGAGCGTCTGCGCGCCCTCCTCGGGCGGCGGCGGCCTGGACGTCGGGGCCAACCGGCCTCACGCGGCCAGGTCCTGGTGGTCTTTGCGTTCGGGATCGTCGGCATCCTCGCGGTCGCGGCCCTCGTCTTCGACGTCGGCCAGAACCTCTTCGAGCGGCGCAAGCAGCAGGACGCGGCAGACGCGTCGGCCCTCGCCGGCGCCCGCTGGCTGACGACGACGTCGTGCCGGACCGCGGCGTCGGTCGCCACCTGCCCGGAGGCCTACAACGCGGCCATGGCCCTCGCGAACACCCACGGTTACCCCGCGAGCCAGGTCACGATCAACATCCCGCCGACGAGCGGCCCGTTCTCGGGCCACCCGGGGCACATCCAGGTCGCGATCAGCTCGACCCGGGGGTCGTACTTCGCCGCCGTCGTCGGGATCACGAGCTTCCGGATCGGCGCGTCGGCCGTCGCCGAGAACAACGCGAACTATCCGTTTCCCTACTCCCTCCTGTCGCTGAACCAGAGCGGCTGCAAGGCGGGCTGGGCCCACGGAAACGGTCTGCTGACCGTCGAAGGCGATCTGATGGTCAACTCGAGCTGCAGCGGCCCGAACGGCGCGCTGACCGTCAACGGGACGGGTGCCGAAGTGGCCGTGAGCGGCAACTGTGCCGCGGTCGGGACGATCGTCGCGGCCACCGGAACCCTCGACTGCGGGACGACCACCCTGCCCGCCCCGATCGTCGCCGACCCGCTAGCGGGTCTGGCCCCGCCGACGATCGGGAGCGCGACGGTCCCGAACCCACCGGCGTCGATGGTCGTCACGGGCGCCGACCTGGCCTCGAACACGCCACCGAACGGTTGTCCAGGCTCCGCCTCACCCTCGACCGCGTCGACGCCAACGGGATGCACGGTGAGCTTCAACCGGGACAAGGTCGTCTGGATCTACCCCGGCGTGTACTACGGCGGCCTCGCGATCAAGCAGACGTCGGCGTCGCTCGAGGTCTACCTGGCGCCGGGCATCTATTACATGGCGGGTGGCGGCTTCGAGATCACCGGTCAGCCGGTCGTCCGAACCGTCGAGCCGGCGACGGGCCTGAACCCGTTCCCGACGGTCTACGGCGGCGGCGTGCTCATCTACAACAGCCAGACGGCGATCAGCCCGATCAAGCCGATCAACCTCACGAACACCGTGTCCGTCCAGATGCACGGCATCGACACGGGCCCGTACGACGGCATGTTGTTCTGGCAGGACCGGAACGCGAGCAGTCAGCCCGCCATGGCCATCCAGGGCTCCACGACGATGACCTTGTCGGGGACGATCTACCTGCCCAAGGCCGACTTCATCTTCACCGGCAACGGCGGGAGCGAGGTCCTCGACGCCCAGGTGATCTGCGACGAGTTCGAGATGGGCGGCAACGGCGACGTCACGATCACCTACGACCCCGACGACGCCATCCTGCTGAACGGCATCGGCCTGGTCGAGTAGCGACGGCTCAGCCGTCGCCGCCCGAATGGTCGTCCGCGGTCGGGCTTGGGGTGTGATCGCTCCCTTCGCCAGACAGCGAGCCCGAGCCGCTGCCGGTATCGTCACCGGAGCCGGAGCCCGAACCCGAACCCGAACCTGAGCCGCTGCCCGATCCCCCGCCGTGGTCGTCGGTCCCGGTCGGCTCGGGCGTGGCGGTTCGTCCCGGTCGCTCGGTCTCCGTCTCCGGTGTCTCACTCGGCTCGTCCGACGCCGTTGCCTCGGGCGATGCGCTCGGTGATGGAGATGGGCTTGGCGACGGTGGGAGACTCGGCAGCGGAACCGACGGCGACGGAGCCGGCGGCGTCGTCCCCAGCAGGTTCAGCGCCCCAACGGCCGTCCCGCCCGCGATCGTCAACGACCCGACGACGACGACCAGCACGAGCGCGAGCGCCTGCGCCCGAACCGCGAGTGGCGCCGGAGCGCTGAGCACCGTTCGCCAGGCGTCCCCGATCGCGGCCGCGGCCGCCCGGAACCGGCCCGCTCCGAGGGCCAGACCGAATGCGCGGACCGGCTGCGGCAGCGGCTCGTCGGCGATGGCGAGCATCACCCGATCGGCGAACCCGTCGCTCGGCTGGACTGCGGTCGCCATCGTCATCGCGTCGAGCTCGCGCGCCATCTCGGCAGCCACGCGGTCCTCGTCCGACGGGTGGAACGGCATCTCGCGGCTCACGACGTGCCGCCTTCCACGACGCTGCGCAGTTGGAGCAGCCCGCGATGGAGGTGGGTCTTGACCGTTCCGAGCGGTCGACCGGTCTGCGCGGCGATCTCGGCCAGGCTGAGATCGCCGAAGAAACGCAGGGCAACCGTCTCGCGATACGGCTCGTCGAGGCGGGCGACGGCCGCCCGGACGTCGGCCGCGCGTTCGGCCCGGAGGGACGTGGTGGCCGGATCCGGGCCGCCCGGAACGTCGAGCGGCTGCTTGGGATGGGTCGGGTCGATCCAAGTGACATCGCGCCGACGCTGGGCTCGACGGAGCGCGATCCGCACGGCGATCCGCGTCAGCCACGCGCCGAACGGACCGTCGGCGCGCCACCCGGCGAGACTGCGGAAGGCAATCACGAACGCCTCCTGGGCGGCGTCCTCGGCTTCATGCATGTCGCCGAGGA
>DASXTH010000123.1:0-8527 GCA_036505555.1 Candidatus Limnocylindrales bacterium
CAGTCGGCGTCCATCTGGACGATGATCCGGGCGTCACCCGCGAGGGCGATCTCGAACCCGTCGAGATACGCCCGGCCCAGACCCTGTTTGGCGGGCCGATGGCGGACGCGCACGCGGGCGTCTGCGACGGCAAGGCCGTCGGCGAGCTGGCCCGTGCCATCGGGCGAGCCGTCGTCGACGATGAGGAGCGTCGCTCCGGGAAGGGCCTCGAGGATCGCCTTGGCGATCCCGGCCAGGTTATCGGCCTCGTTGTAGGTCGGCAGGATCACCCACGCGCCCGTGCCGGGAGCGCCCGCAGCGGAAGCGCCCGCGGCTGAGGGGCTCGGCTCGTCCGGTGACGTCATCGCCGGCCCAGTGTACGAGCGCTCACCGGCAGGCGAGTGCCGTCGCGCGTGCCGTCATTGGATCGAGACCGTCCGAGTCGAGAGGTTCAGGCCGCCGGAGATGTCGCGACCCTCGATCCGGATCGTTCCCGTGCCGGCCGCACCGGTCGCGATCGTGAAGGACACGCGATAGCGGCCGCCACCGAGCGACGCCGCGGTCCGCGTGACGGCCGAGCGGCCAGGCTGGGTGAAGACGACCGTGGGCGCCGCGCGCAACGGCTCGGTCGAGGTCAGGGTGATCGTCAGGGTCTGGCCGGCCCGGACGGACGTCGCCGACAGGCTCACGCTGAAGGCATCGACGAGCACTGTGCGCGTCTGGACCGAGGTCCCCAGTGAGCTCCTGGCGGTGACCCGGACCGTGTAGATCCCGCGCGGGACCGCGAGACCCGCGGCGGTCCGCCCGTTCCAGGTCCAGCCGTGGGCGCCGGCGGCCAGGGTGCGGTTCGTCCAGATCGTCCGGACCAGCGTGGAGCCCGAGTAGATGCCGACCGTGACGACGGCCGTGCGTGACAGGCTGAACGTCAGCCGGGCGTCCGGAGCATAGGCGTCGCCGTCGTGGGGGTAGAACGCCGCGCGGCTCCAGCGGAGTGTGGAGAGCGTCCGGTCGACGACGACCGGGATCGATTTGAGCGTCGCGTTGCCCGCGAGATCGCGGCCCGTGACCCGGAACGTGTAGTTCCCGTCGGGGACGGCGCTCCCGGCCGCGTTCGTGCCGGTCCAGCGGACCGTGCCCGCTGCGACGTTCGAGACCGTCCATGACCGGATGACCGTCGTGCCGTGGTAGATCCGGGCGGTGCCGCCGATCCGCTCCGTCGCGGACCAGGCGATCGTCGTCGCGTCCTCGGTGCCGTCGCCGTTCGGTGAGAAGTGGACCGGCGACGCGGTCGAGGTGACGACGGGCGCGGTGTTGTCGACCCGGACGGTCCACGTCCGGACGGCACGGTTGCCGGCGTGGTCCACGGCCGCGAGGGTCAGACGGTAGAGCCCGTCGGGGACGACGGCTCCGGCGTTGGTCCGCCCGGTCCACGTGACCGAGGCGCTGGCGCCGCTCCCGGCCTTCGTCGTCACGGCCGCGCCAACGGTGGAGCCGGAGACCGGCGCGGCACTGAAGGTCCAGCCGTCGGCGCCGGTCGCGCTGAGCGTGGCCTTGACCGAGTCGCGGACCCCGTCGTTGTCGGGCGAGATCAGTGTGCCCGTGATCGCAGCGCTCGAGATGACCGGCGCGACCGTGTCGATCGTGAGCCCGAAGCTCAGCAGGGACTTCGCCGCGAACGCGAAGCCCGGGTTCGCGAAGTTCGAGCCGCCGGCCGACCCGACGAGCGAGACGAGATACCGCCCGTTGGGGAGCGTCGTCCCGCCGACCGCACCGTCCCAGCCGACGTGCCGAGCGCCGGCCGCGAGCTGGGTCAGCGCTCGATTCCCGACGAGGGTCCCATCCGCGCGGTAGACGCGGAGCGACAGGCTGTCGAGCGTTCGGTCATTCGTCCAATCGATCGCGATCGTGTCGCCCGAGGCGTCGTCGTTCGGCGAGAACGCCCGATGGGCGGCAGCCGCCGCCGACGCGCCGATGCTCGCCGAGCCGGCGCCATGGAACCCGAGGTCGCCGATCGCAGCGGTGACGCGGGTCGAGTTCGGCGCCTTGACCGGCGACAGCCAGGTGGTCCCGGACCCGCTGGACGCGACCCAACCCGGCGACGCGATCGGGTCGGCCTGGCGCCACGCGGTCAGCGGCCCCCAGACCTGGTACCAGGTGTAGCCGTCGACGCTCCGCGGGCCGCCGAGGATCGCCACGATGTCGCCGCTGTCATACGTCCCGAGCTTCGCGGCGGACGTGTCGGCGTAGGTCCGGATCGACAGCCCATCGATCCGGACGAGCCCGAAGCCGCCGACGGCGAGCGTTGAACCGGCGGCCGCCGTCGTCGCGGGCACGTTCCAGGCACTGAGATTGCCCTTCGGGTCGCGGGCCCGGACGCGGAAGGCGTAATCGTGGCCGTCGATCCCGGGCCAGGTCGCGGCGGTCGCCTTCGTCGCATTCAGCCAGCCGACCCAGGAGCCGCCATCGATCGAGACCTGGACGTCGTAGCTCACGACCGAGACGTCGTCGCGACCGACCCAGCGGACGGTGAAGGCGGGGTTCAGCTGCCTGGCGGCGAGCGTCGTGATCCCGGTCCGCGGCGGTGTCGTGTCGTTGACGAACTTGCGCTGGATCGCCGCCCACAGCTCGGGACGCGACCCGTCGTAGCCCAGGGCCCAGATCCCCGCACCTCGCAGGCCATACGTGTTCACGAGGTCGTACTTCGCGCCGAGCGCGGTCGCGTCGTCGACATAGAGCTCGCGCCATGACAGCACGCAGCCATAGCTCGTCGTGCAGTTCTCCCGCTGGTAGGCGGTCCAGGCGACGCCCTCGACCGTGTCGTACCGGCGGCCGTGCTGGGCGAGGTAGTCGGCGGCCGTGTCGTAGACGACGGTCGTCGAGGCGCCGGTCTTCGTGCTGCTCGTGTTCGTGGCGTTGAGGGCGCTGCTGCTCGTCGACCAGGCCCGGCCGTAGTACGGGACGCCGAGGATCAGCTTCGACGTGGGCACCTGCGCCCGATAGGCGAGGATCGTGTCGCGAATGTCATAGCCGTCCCGGCTCAGCGGCGCGACCGACCCGACCGGGCTCGAGCCGGCCGTCCGGTAGTCGTAGCCCATGATGAAGATCGCGTCGGCCCCACCGGAAGCGGTCGCGGCCGCGATCGGGTAATTGCCGATCCTGCCGGTCGTGTCGAACGTGATCTGGTAGCCGCTGTGGATCCGGTTCAGCTCGGTCCGGATCGTCCGGACGAGCGAGGTGAACCCGCTCTCGGCGCCCGAAGCGAGTGGCTCGAAGTCGAGGTTCACCCCATCGGCGCCGCGGTCGCGGACCGCGGCCGCGATCTGGCGGGCGAGATTGAGGCGCGCCGTCGACGAGCCGAGAAGCGCCTTCTGACGGGCGAGGCCGGTCGAATTCCAACCGAAGCTCTGGACCGTCAGCACGACCCGTGTGTGGTTGCTGTGGGCGGTCGAGATGAGGCTGGTCATCTTCGCGCTGGTCCAGCCGCTCCAGCCGACGGTCGTCGAGCCGTCGCTGTTCCGCTTCTGGAGATTGCCCGCCGCGTCGGCCCCCACCCCGAAGTAGGCGATCGTCGAGATCTTCCGGTAGTCGAGCGAGAGCGAGCTCGAGTTCACCTCCCAGTACGGCAGGAAGCCAAAGATCTCCTTCCGCAGCCCGTTCAGGCTGATCGCGGCCTCGGGAGCGCCATTGACGGGATCCGTGCCGGGCTGGAATGAGGCGACGGTCGCGGCGATCGGGTTCGGAAGGTTGGCCGGCGTGTCGTCGGTGGAGCGGGCGGCGGGGTTGGCACCGTCCGGGCGAGCGTGCGCTCCCTGGGCGCGGATCGTGGCGCCATCGAGGCGACCGGCCGGAAGCGCGGTCGGGGCGACCCCATCGACCGTCCAGTTGTCGCCCGGGCGCGGCCGGAAGCCGATGGTCACGCGCCCGCCCGGAGCGAAGCGGATCGTGTCGGCGGCGTGGCGCTCCGCCTCTTCGTAGTGGATCGTCGGCTGGAGACCGCCGGTCGGCGCCGCATCACCCCTGTCAGCCAGCGGCCGTAGGGCCGCAACCGCCGGCGTCGAGTCGATGCCGACGGCTCCGGCGGTCGGCGCGGCCGCGCCGTTCGCGACGACGGACACGCGCGGTGCGTCCATCAGCGGGCTCGCGATCCGGGAGGCGGCGGTCGTGGTGGCGTTCAGGCCGCCCTGGCCGGCGACGACGATCGCGATGATGGCGGCGATCGTCCGACCGCTGCGTCGAGCCAGGGAGCGGCGGAATGGGATGGCCACGATCGTTGCTCGATCTCCTCCCGTCGCCCGGGGCGACGGCTCCTCGGCCACGCGGGCTTCGGACGCCCCGCGGCGGACCCCGACCATAGGCGCGATCGGGACAACCGACCAGTCGGTCGATGGTCCTAGTCTGGTGCAGTACGGTGGGGTCGGGTGGAGTCCGGGGAGATCAGCCGAGCGTCAGGGTCCGGCTCGTCGCCTGCGATCGGCCATCGGGATCGCGCGCCCAGGCCTTGATCTTCAATGTCCCCGCCGAGTGCCCGCTCTTGATCGTGACCGTGGCCCTGTACGTCTTGCTGTCGAGCTTCGTCATCGTCACTGCCCAGGTCGTGTAGCCGGGCTGCGTGAAGTAGAGGCGTACGCTCGTCGACAGCGGCTCGGCGGAGGTCACGGTAACGGTCAAGGTGTGACCGCGGCGCGGCGTCGTCGTCGAGACGGCGATCGAGAACGCGTTCATCTCGACCTTGACGGACTGGGCGATCGAGAGGCTGCCGTCGCTTGCGCTGACGTATGACGTGTAGATGCCCGCCGGCAGGAGCGCCCCGTCCGCGTTCCGGCCGTCCCAGACCCAGTTCTGCGTGCCGGCGTCGAGCGCGGCGGCGTCCAGATGCGTCACCACGATCTCGTTGGCCGCGTTGCGGATCGTCCAGGTCACCGTCGCGGGCTTCGCGAGCGCGAACGACAGCGTCGTCGATGGGGCGAACTGGTCGCCGTCCTGCGGGTAGAACGCCTTCGTCGAGGTCGCGACGTTGCTCAGGAACCCGATCACTCGCACCGGGCGGGTCACCGTCGCGCCGTTCGTGCCGGTCCGATCGCGGGCGGTGAAGTGGACGTCGTAGTCGCCGTCCGGCACGAACGCGCCGTCGTTGTCCTTGCCAGTCCAGCTCATCACGTTGGCGCCCACGACGGACGTCATCGACCACGTCCGAACCGTCGCGCCAGTGGCGTCGGTCACGCGGGCAGCGATCGTGCCCGCCTCCGGGACGGACACCGTTGTCGAGATCGTGTCCGAGACCGCGTCGCCGTTCGGGGTGAAGACGCCGACCGTGCTGCCGTCGGGGCTCAGCCCGGAGATGTCGACCCCGTCGGTGTCGACGACGACGAGCCCGCCGCCGCTGCCCTCGCCGTTCTGCCAGGCGTCGATCCCGCGGGCGGTCCAGGTGTAGGTGCCGTCGGGGACCGCGATCCCGTCGACGAGCCCATCCCACGTCACGGTTAGCGTGGCGCCGTTGCCGCTCCAGGTGTCGAGGACGGTTCCCTCGCCGTTCTTCACGTCGACCGTCCAGTCCACGACTTCCGAGAACATCCCGGTCAGGGTGATCCCGTCCGAGCGCTCGTCGCCGTTCGGCGAGAACCGCCCGAGACCCGAGTCGATCCCGATGAGGACCGGCGCGCGGCTGTCACGCGGCGCGAGATCGGCGGCGGAGATGTAGCCGGCGATCGCCGGATCGTCGAGGCCTTCGACCTGGATGACCGCGGGGCTCGTGCTCGTGGCCGGCGCCGCGGTCGCGATCGTTTTCAGGCGGGTGTTCTCGGGCAGGGTGAGGAGGCTCGGGTCGTCGGCGGTGATCAGCGGCGTGGCGAAGAGCGGCGCGTCGGGCACCTCGACGCTGGCCCGCCCGGGGACGACGAGGGTCGCGGGGTCGATGCCGGTGTCGCCGACCGCCTTCGTGATCGCGGTCGTCGTCAGGCCCGGCTTCACGACGAGCGAGCGGTAGAAGCTGCTCGTCACGTAATCGGGATCGGAGTAGTCGACAAAGCCGGGCGAGCGGGTCGAGGCGAAGCTCGTCTCGTGGTGGTGGTAGTTCGGCGCAGTCCGCCACATGTCGAGGACGGTCTGGCCCGTCGTGAACATCGCGCGCAGATAGGCCGCCGGGCCCATGTGACCATCGGCCAGGACGGCCCGCGCGCCACCCTTGATGAAGCCCGCGCCGTAGTTGTCGATCCGCTGGTGGGCGACCGAGACGCTCGGCGGGGTGCCGCCCGGCTCCGAGTTGCCCGACGCGTAGCACAGGTTGTGGAGCATGACGATCGCGTTCGGGGCGAGGGCGAGCTGGGCCATGTACGGCTCGCCGTAGTACTTGTTCTCGTAGTCGGAGAGCTTGCCGTCGCCGTTCAAGTCGGCGTTCAGCCCCATCCCGTCCTTCGTCGTGTAGTTCGGGTCGTAGGTGTACGGGCTCGGCCAGCCGTTGCCGTGGCCGAAGTAGATGACGATGTTCGCGCCCTTGACCGCCGCCTTGACCTTCGTCCACGTCGCGTTCGGGCTGTAGACCTTCGTCACCTTGGCGGTGTACTTGATCGCCTCGGCGTAGGCTGCGTCCGCGTTCGTGCGATAGCCGGCGGTTGCGCCGTGGGTCGCCCCCACGATGATCACGACCTTCGCGGTGCTCGTCTGGATCGCGGCGGCCGGCCCGGCGACGCCGAGCGCCGCGAGGAGCGCGATGACGAGGGCGGCGGCGAGGTTGCGCAATCGGGGCTCCGAAGCGTGAAGGACGGCCGCTGGCGTGAGCTGCCAACGGCCGTTGATGAATGCCTTCGAAGCGTCGCCTGCGAGGCTCGCGGAGCCAATCGCGGGATGGTCCCGGTGCTCATGGCCCGTTCGGGCGCGCCGGGATACGGAATGGGGCGGAGAGGTGCGGTCGGGTGGGCGAACGTGCTCGCGATCGAGGTGCGCGGACGCGCCGCGGCGTCAGGCGCGGAGGCTGTCCACCAGCTCGGCCAGGGTCGGGTTCGACTGGTCGCGGTCCGACAGGATCGGTCGACCGTCGGGGGTCGTCGCGATCGCCGGCCACGGCACGCCGACCGCCGGGTCGTCCCAGGCGAAGCCGAGCTCGTCGGCTCCGTCGTATTCGTTCGTCACGAGGTAGAGCATCTCGAGCGGCTCGATGGCGAGAAATCCGTGGGCGACGCCGGCGGGGATGACGACCCACTCGTCGGCGGCGAGCTCGCGGGTCTCGACGCGAGCAGGGCCCGTGCGGGCCGCGACCGGCCGGACGTCGACGAGGGCGACGAACGCACGGCCCGAGGCGACGATCCAGTAGTCGAGCTGGCGACGATGGTAGTGGAGGCCGCGGAGGACGCCGGCGGCCGAGCTCGAGAGGTTCGTCTGGACGAAGCGCGGCTCGCTCCCGTCGGGCGCGCCCGTCTCGGCGGGCGTGAGGGCGGGAAACGATGACGCGCGCCATAGCTCGCGGAATGCGCCGCGGCTGTCGGCGTGGCGGGCGATCGCGCCGTAGCGGACGCCGGGCAGCGCGGAGGGCGGTCGAGCGAGCTCGCTCATCGGCCGGCGGCCGCTTTCGCGCGCTGGCGGCGCAACGTCGGGAGGTAGTCGGCGAGAGCCGCCTGCCACGGGCGGAGCGGCTCGCCGCCGGGCAGAGGCGACGGCTCGAGCACGGCCCAGGCGGGCGGCGTCGAGGCGCGCGGCCAGGTCGACGCCGGGACGTCCTCGGTCGCGACACTGACGCCGGCCTGGCGGAACAGCTCGCGCGCCCAGTCGGCCCGGCT
Organism: Candidatus Limnocylindrales bacterium; assembly: GCA_036505555.1. Classification (GTDB taxonomy): domain Bacteria; phylum Chloroflexota; class Limnocylindria; order Limnocylindrales; family CSP1-4; genus CF-46. The sequence continues at coordinate 7,749 of DASXTH010000123.1, forward strand.
GGCGATCCCGCCGTTGACGAGATGGTGGGTGCCGGCGAACGCAGCGGACCCGATCAGCTCGGCGATCGCCTCGGCGACGTCCTGGGTGTAGCTCGGCGAGCCGACCTCATCTGCTACGAGCCGAAGCGGCTCCCCGGCCGCGGCAGCACGCTCGGCGGCGGAAAGGATCTTCGCGGGGAAGTCGTTGCCCGGCGGGCCGAACAGCCAGGCGGTCCGGACGATCCCGAGGGCCGCCCCGCCGCTCGGCACCGCGTAGGCCTCGCGCGCCGCCGTCTCGCCGGCCAGCTTCGAGGCGCCATACGGATTGATCGGGTTCGTCGCGTCCTCCGGTCCATAGCCGACCCCATCCGTGCGCCGCCCGTCGAAGACCTCGTTCGTCGACACGACGATCAGGTCGATGCCGCGCTCGGCCGCCGCTCGCGCGAGCACCCCGGTCGCCGCCCCGTTGCGGGCGATCGCCAGCTCGGGCTCGCGGGCGCAGCCGTCGACGTCGGTCCAGGCGGCGCAATGGACGACGACCTCGGGCCGGTCGCGGTCGAGCAGCGCGCCGACCGTCTCCGGCGCATCGAGATCCCAGATCGCCCGGGTCCAGGCGATCGGCCCGAATGGCCCCGTGAACGGTGCCTCCTCGAGCGTGGCCACGACCGCCCGCCCGAGCCGGCCGCCGGCCCCGGTCACCGCGACGCGCATTCGGTCAAGCCTCGGAGGATGCCGCGAGCCGGGCGCCGTACTGGCGCTCGTAGTACGCGTCCCAGTCGCCGGACTTCGCGGCTCGCCAC
>DASXTH010000124.1:0-10997 GCA_036505555.1 Candidatus Limnocylindrales bacterium
AACGAAGGAAGGCGAGGACCGCCGCTGCCACCGGCCGATCCGGCCGCCCTGCTGACATTCCCCTGCAAGAGTTCGAGCACCCGCCGACCGGCCCCCGTTCGGTATCGACATCTATCGTCCCAAGGCGGGAGACGCCGGATCCGCCGGCGTCCCACCATCGGAGGAATCCCCCAGATGCTGAAGCGAACCCTCCTCGCCCTCGTCCTCGCCGCATCGTTCGGCGGCGCCCTCATCGCATGCAACACTCCGGCTACATCCGCTCCGTCGGCCGGTGCGCCGTCGGCCGGTGCGCCTTCGGTCGCGGCGCCGTCGACACCGGCGGGATCGGAGGCCGCCCCGTCGGTCGCGCCGAGCGCTTCCTAGGGGTTCGCCGACGACGCGCCCTCGGGCGCGACGTCGCACAAGACGCCCCGGTCCGCGAGGCCGGGGCGTCGTCGCGTTCAGGAGCCCATTGGTCCGCCCGAATGCGAGGGTCATCGCCCGAATCGCGCCGGGCCGCGCTGCAATGCGGGTGCAATCCTGCCGTGCTCACGACCGTGGGTGCCTGCAACGCGGCGAGCCGGATGCTCCCCCCGGCTCCGGCGTCGTCGGGAGGACGGACCCCTTCAACAGACGCGGCGATCGGGGACCAGGGCCGGCGAGGAGGCAGCTCCGGACCGACCGTCAGGCGATGCGGCGCTGGGCGAGACGACGACGTCGACGGCGCCGCATCTGTCTGTCCAGGACGATGCGGGGTCCCCCGGAGTTCGGCTCGCCGGCCTTCGCGGAGCGAACCGCGCCACGAACGTTTCGGCTGTCAGACGGCTGCAACGAGGATCGCTCCGACCGTAGTCGGTCCCGTCCTGCGACCGCTCGATGATCCAGTCGCTCCCGATCACGGGACGCCTTGAGTCACTAGGGACGGAGGCCTGACCCCATGAGCATCATCGCCTGGATCGTTCTCGGCGCCATCGCCGGCTACCTCGCCGGCTTTCTCGTTCGCGGTGACGAGGGCCTCGGCGTCATCGGCCATATCGTCCTCGGGATCGTCGGCGCGATCGTCGGCGGCTTCCTCGCAAGCGTGCTGTTCAACAGCCACCCGATCGACGGGCCATTCGACGTCAGCTCGATTGTCGTGGCCACGATCGGCGCGATCATCACGGTGGTCGTGGTGAACGCCGTCAGCGGCAGCAGCCGCTCGGGTCGCGGGGCGATCTGACCCACACCCGGTGAGCGGGAGCCCACTCCCGCCTTCCCTGCCCAACGGATGCGCCCGCCGAGCGGCGGGCGCGTTCGTGTACGGGGCCGTAAGGTCAGGACCATGATGACGATCTATCTCGACGGCTCGGCCGTGCTCGAGCCAGGAGCTGTCGGACAGCTGCTCCACCTTGCGGAGGCCGGCTACGAGCTGGTCCTCGTCGCAGAGGGGGAGCACCCGGCTGCCGGCCTCATCCCGTGGAACCGTCACCTCTCCGAAGTCCCGGGCGGCCTGCCCGGGGAGGAGGGCCCGCCGGCTTGGTTCGTGACCGCTGACCCGGCCACCTGTGGCGACCGCCGTGCCGGTCTCCGGACCATGCTCATCGGGCCTCGTGACGAGAGCCTGCGGCCGACCCGCTGCGACGCGACCGCGCGCGATCTGCGCGATGCGGTGCTCGAGCTCCTCGCCTCCGACGCGATGCAGTGATCGCCGAGGCGCGGGGCTCGCGCGTGCCGGACCCCCAGAAGGCGGCTGCAACCTCTGCCTGCCCGGATGGGGCGCGGCCGACACCGCCCCGCCGTGACACTGGGATCGCGGGCTTCCGACCACTGGGGGTCCGGGGGCCCGCATTCCTTCGTCGCGACTGCGAATCTTGAACCCGAGTTCCTGTTTGGGTCGTCGGGCTCCGTGAGTCGCTCGATATGCGGATGCAAGGTCTTGGAGGCGCCGCGAGAGACTCCCGGCGGTGCCCGTCCCCTACGATTCCGACCACGCTCGGGCGATCGTCCGCCCGGCGGCGAATCGAACACCCCTCGTGGAGGCGCTTGTGACGGGGCGTCTTCACCCCGATCCCGCGGACGCCCGGAGCCCCCTCCTCCGGGCGTTCCGCACGTTCAGGGCCAGGGAGGGACGAAGACGATACAAAGCGGCCGGTCGGCAGATGCCGACCGGCCGTCGTTGGTGCTGGCGCCGGTTTCGCCGCGGTGCGCGTTAGCGCGGTCGAGTGGCGCGCGTCGCGCCGTGGCGCTCCACCAGCGTCAGGGCCATCGCCGTCGCGGGGACGATCGCGGCGATGACGAGGAACCGGTTCGCCCCGCCGAGGAGGAGCCCCGCAGCGAGGCCCAGGGACAGCGACGTGCCGACGATCAGCATCTCGTCGGACTCGCCCTGGATGATCTGATTTGCCTGGTCGAGCCGCGCACCGGTCGCCGACGCGGCATCGGGCAGGCGCTGAGCCGCAGCGGCTGCGCGTTCGGCGACGTCGCCGGCGATTCCCTTCGCTGTCGCGGCGAGATCCTCGACCTTGGGGCGGGCGCCGTTCGATGGCGTGTCGCCCGTGGATGGCGTCGTGCTCGTCATGGGTTCCAACCTCCAGGATCGACCGTCGGTGCGGGTTCGTCAGCACGACCCTAGGTCACGCGCCGCGGCAGTCGGGCGCTCACGCGCATCGGGCGTGGTTGCAGGCGCGTGACAGGACGGAGCAATTGCATGTCGTCACGCGTTCGTAGCGCGCGGCTCGTGCGTCGGCGCATCGCCGGGATGGCCCGACCCGCAGCATCTGGGCCGAACCGGCCCCGGCCGGGCCACACGGAGGACGCATGCCCCGTCAGGCGCGCCAGCCACCCACCGACGTCGTCGAGATGCGCGGGGTCTCGCGCCGCTTCGGCCGTTTCGAGGCCCTGAAGTCGATCGACCTGGGCGTGCCGCGGGGCGCGATCCTCGGGATCATCGGGCCGTCGGGCGCCGGCAAGACCACGACGATCCGGATCCTGACCGGTGCCATCGCGCCGACGAGCGGCGACGTGTCGGTGCTGGGCCGCTCGCCGCGACGCTTCCGGCGCCGCGATCGCGAGCGGATCGGCTACATGCCCCAGTCGTTCGCCCTCTACGAGGACCTGACGGCCGGCGAAAACGTCGACTTCGTCGCGAGCCTGTTCGGGCTGCTCTGGTTCCGCCGCCGGCGGCGCGTCCGCGAGGTCCTGAAGGTCGTCGGGCTGTGGAACGTCCGCGGCCGCCAGGCCGGTCGTCTGTCCGGTGGCATGCGGCGCCGTCTCGAGCTCGCCTGCGCCCTCGTCCACGACCCGGAGCTCATCATCCTCGACGAGCCGACGGCCGGGATCGACCCACTCCTCCGTGGCTCGATCTGGGCCGAGCTGCACCGGCTTCGCGACGCCGGCCGGACGCTCCTTGTCACGACGCAGCACGTCAGTGAGGCCGCCGAGTGCGACGCGGTGGCGATGATCGTCGACGGGCGGATCATCGCGCTCGCGCCCCCGGACGAGCTCAGCCGGCTCGCGTCGAACGGCGACGTCCTCGACATCGTGACCGGCGCCGTCTTCGACGGCGCCGAGCTCCTGGGCACGCGCGGGGTCCTCGACATCATCCAGGACGGCCCGCGTCACATGCGGGTCGTCGTCGACGACGCCGGCACCTCGCTTCCGGTCGTCGTTGATCGAATCCAGGCGACCGGCGTCGAGGTCCAGTCAGCCCGCGAGGAGCGCCTCTCGTTCGACGATGTCTTCGCGATGCTCGTCGCGAAGGACGAACGGCAACGGGGCGCGGCATGAGTCCCTTCAAGACCCTCACCCGGGTCCTCGCGATCGTCGGGAAGGAGCTCGTCTCGATCGTCCGCCGGCCCGGCGCGCTGCTCAGCCTCGTCCTCGGGCCGTTCCTGATCATGGCGATCTTCGCGGCGGGCTACAACGGGACCCGGCGGCCACTCCACACGATCGTCGTCCTGCCTGTGAACTCCGGGTTGCCGACAGACGTCGCGACCTACCAGACCATCGGCGGCGAAGGGCTCGTTGTGGACGAGATCACGACCGACGAGCAACCCGCCCTGGATCGCCTGGACCGCCAGGAGGTCGATGTCGTCGTCGTCGCTCCGGCCGACGCCCAGAAAGCGATCGAGGAGGGCCGGAAGGCGACGATCGAGGTCCGGGTGAACCTGACCGACCCGACTGCGGCGGGCTACGCGACGTTCCTCGCCCGCGGGCTCGAGGCAGCCGTCAATCGCCAGATCATCGAGGAGGCCATCGAGCGCGGCAAGGCGCAGGCCATCCAGGCGGGGGCCGCCGACATGTCGCACATCAACGCTCCGGCGATCGCCGCACCCACCCAGGCCACGCTCGACAACCGGGCCCAATCGACGCCGACGATCGTCCAGTACTTCGCGCCCGCGGTCCTCGCGATGATCCTCCAGCACCTCTCGGTGACCCTCATTGCGCTGTCGGTCGTCCGCGAGCGGAACAGCGGCCTGTTCGAGCTGTTCCGGATCTCGCCGATCACGACCGCCGAGCTCGTCACCGGCAAGCTCATCGCCTACGGGATCTTCGCGGGAATCGTGGCCGTCACGACGATCGCGCTGCTCGCCCTGGGCTTCCATGTGCCGATGCTCGCCCGACCGGGCTGGATCGCGCTCGTCGCGGGCGTGCTCATCGCCGCGTCGCTCGGACTGGGGCTCGTCGTGGCGGCCGTCTCCGACTCGGAGCCACAGGCGGTCCAGCTGTCCCTGCTCGTGCTGCTGGCGTCAGTGTTCTTCTCGGGCTTCATCCTCGCGATCAATGAGTTCAGCGAGCCCGTTCGCAGCCTGATCTACGTCCTTCCGGTCGCGAACGGGATCCGGCTCCTCCAGGACTTCATGTTCCGTGGCGGGACGGTCGTCCTGTGGCAGTTCTGGCTGCTCGTCGGCCTGGGGGTCGGCTACCTCTTCGTCGCCTGGCTGCTGCTGCGACGCGCGATCGCGCGCGCCTGACCGGGCGTGATGCTCCGGGCCTACCGCGCGCGGGCGGCGTCGAGCTCGACGACGCGGTCTCCATTGCCGTCGTCGGACCCGAGACCCAGCATCCGGGCGTAGACCGCCTCGTAGCCATCGGCCATGCGCGACGCGGAGAAGCGATCGATGACCGATGCGCGGATCGCCGCTCGATCGAGCTCGCCCACGCGGTCGACGAGGAACGCAAGCTCCATGGCGTCGTCGCCGAAGAAGCCGTCGATGCCGTCGCGGATGATCTCGCGCAGACCGCCGACCTCGCGGGCGAGGACCGGCGTGCCGCAGGCCAGCGATTCGATCGCGACGAGGCCGAACGGCTCCGGCCAGGAGCCCGGCATCAGGAGGGCGTAGCTGCGCGCCACGAGATCGTCGCGCTCGGCGCCGGACACCTCGCCAAGGAACTCGACGGCCGGGCCTGCGGCGTTCAACGCCGGCTGGAAGACCGCCGTGTAGAAGTCCTGCTCCGGCGGGGTCGGGCCGATCTTCGCGGCGATCCGGAGGTGCCGACCGGCGCGTTGCGCGATCTCGATCGCCTCGACGATGCCCTTCTCGGGCGTCACCCGCCCGACGAACACGAGGTCGTCGTCGCGGCGATGCTCGAAAGGCGCGTCATCGAGGTCGAGCCCGTTGTGGACGACCGTCCACGGCACATCCGGGTGGACCGACGCCTGCGACTCGCTGATCGCGACCATGCCGGCGGGGCGGTCCGCGAGCGCCGCGCTCGACCACGGCACGTCGAGCCGACCGTGGAAGGTCGCCACGATCGGCACGGACGTGGCGCGGCGGAGCAGGAGCGAGTACCACTCGAGATGGCTGTGGATGATGTCGAACTTGGAGGCCAGGTCGAGGACCTGGAGGGTCGTCGCGAGCATGAACCCACCGACCTCACCGCCGTGGCCGGCGGGCCGGAGCGCCATCGGCACCGTCTCGACGAGCCGGCCCGGCACGCGTGAGTCACCCGACGCGAAGGTCGTGATGTCGTGGCCGCGCCGGCCGAGCTCGCGGACGAGGTCATAGACGACACGCTCGGTACCGCCGTAGCCATCGGGCGGGACACGCTCGATGGGCGGCACCGCCTGGGCGATGCGAAGCGGTTGGATCACGCCGACGACGGTAGAGCGTGCACCGCCGCGGATGCTCGGTCGGCCCGACGGACACGCATAACAGCGACATGTCGGGGCCGAGTTCCCGCGGGTTCGCGAGCGTCGGCTCGACGAGCGGTCAGAGCGCCGCCGGATCCAGCTTCGCGGGATCGACGTCGAGGGCGGTGATCGCCTTCGCGACCTTCTCGGGCGCCATCGCCCCGCACCGGCCGAGCTCCGCCAACGCCGCCGCCGCGATGTGCGGCGGATCGATCTCGAACAGCGTCCGGAGCGCATCGCGGGTGTCGCTCCGCCCGAAGCCGTCCGTGCCGAGCGACACGTAATAGTTCGGCAGCCAGCGCGCGACCATGTCGGGCAGCGCCTTCATCCAGTCGGTGGCAGCGACGATCGGCCCGCCATCGGGCCCGAGGATCGTGGTGACGTAGGGGATCCGCGGCTTCTCGGCCGGGTGGAGCCGGTTCCAGCGCTCGGCGTCGAGGGCGTCGCGGCGGAGGAGCGCGAACGACGGTGCCGAATAGATCTCGGCGGCGATCCCGGCCTGCTCGGCGAGCAGGTCGCGGGCCGCGATCACCTGCTGGAGGATCGAGCCCGAGCCGACGAGCCGCGCCCGGTGCGCCTTCGGCCCGAGGTCGGGCGCCTCGGCGAAGCGATAGATCCCGCGGATGATCCCTTCGTCGACGCCGTCGGGCTTCTTCGGTTGCGGGTAGTTCTCGTTGTACAGGCTGACGTAGTAGAAGACGTCCTCACCGTCGTGGTACATCCGCTCGATCCCGTCGCGGATGACCGCGGCAAGCTCGTAGGCCACCGCCGGGTCGTAGGCGCGGACATTCGGGACGGTCTGGGCGAGGATGTGGCTGTGGCCGTCGTCGTGCTGCAGCCCCTCGCCGGTGAGCGTCGTCCGGCCGGCGGTCGCGCCGAGCATGAAGCCGCGACCCCGGGCATCGGCCAGCGCCCAGATCTGGTCGCCGGTCCGCTGGAACCCGAACATCGAGTAGAAGATGTAGAACGGGATCACCGGGTAGCCGTGGCTGGCGTAAGACGTCGCGGCGGCCTGGAGCGAGGCCATCGAGCCCGCTTCGGTGATGCCCTCCTCGAGGACCTGGCCGTCCTTCGCCTCGCGGTAGCTGAGGACCAGGTCGGAATCGACCGGCTCGTAGCGCTGGCCGAGCTGGGCGTAGATCCCGACCTCCTTGAAGAGCGGGTCCATGCCGAACGTCCGCGCCTCGTCCGGGATGATCGGGACGATCCGCGGCCCGAGCTCCTTGTCGCGGATCAGGTTCCGCAGGATCCGGGTGAACACCATCGTGGTCGAGACCGCGGTATCGGAGCCGTTCGCGAACTCGGCGTCGATCGTCGTTGCCGGCTTCGGCAGCGGCTGCGAGCGGACGACGCGCTTCGGGAGCGGGCCGCCCAGCGCCCGCCGCCGCTCGCGGAGGTACTGGACCTCCTCCGAATCGGGTCCCGGGTGGTAGTACGGCGCATCCTTGAGCTTCGCGTCGGGGATCGGCAGCTCCAGCCGGTCCCGGAAGATCTTCAGTTCGGCCTCGGAGAGCTTCTTCGCCTGGTGGGTGATGTTCCGGGCCTCGACGCCGGGGCCCAGCGTCCAGCCCTTCACGGTGTGGGCGAGGATCACCGTCGGCGCACCGGTCGACTCGGTGGCGGCCTTGTACGCGGCGTAGACCTTGCGGTAGTCGTGGCCGCCGCGCCGAAGCTTCGCGAGGTCGTCGTCAGAGAGGTGCTCGACGAGCTTGCGGAGACGCTGATCCGGCCCGAAGAAGTGCTCCCGGATGTACGCGCCACCGGCGACGGAGAACTTCTGGAACTCGCCGTCGAGCGTGTTGTTCATCTGCTCGACGAGGACGCCGTCGACATCCCGGGCGAGGAGGTCGTCCCACTCCCGGGCCCAGATCACCTTGATGACGTTCCAGCCCGAGCCGCGGAAGACGGCCTCGAGCTCCTGGATGATCTTGCCGTTGCCACGGACCGGACCGTCGAGCCGCTGGAGATTGCAGTTGACGACGAAGGTCAGGTTGTCGAGACCCTCGCGGGCCGCGACGTGAAGGGCGCCGAGGGACTCCGGCTCGTCGGTCTCACCGTCGCCGAGGAACGCCCAGACGCGTGACCCGGACGTGTCGAGCAGGCCGCGGTTCTGGAGGTAGCGGTTGTAGCGGGCCTGGTAGATCGCACTGATCGGCCCGAGCCCCATCGAGACGGTCGGAAACTCCCAGAAGTCGGGCATGAGCCGGGGATGCGGGTACGAGCTGAGACCCTGGCCGGGGACGGCCTCGCGCCGGAAGTGGTCGAGCTGGTCCTCGCTCAGCCGCCCCTCGAGGAAGGCCCGGGCGTACATCCCGGGCGCGGCGTGGCCCTGGTAGTAGATCTGGTCGCCGGGCGTGTCGCCGTCCTTGCCCTTGAAGAAGTGGTTGAACCCCACTTCGTACAGACTGGCCGCCGACGCGTACGTCGCGAGGTGACCGCCGATCCCGGAGAACCGGTTGTTGGCCCGAAGGACCATCGCGACGGCGTTCCAGCGAACGATCCGCCGGATGCGGTGTTCGATCTGCTCGTCGCCCGGGAAGAACGGCTCCTGCTCGGGGCTGATCGTGTTGATGTAGCGGGTCTGGGTCAGCGGCGGCAGCCCCACGTGCAGCTGGCGGGCACGCTTGAGGAGCTTGTAGACGAGGAACCGGGCCCGACTCTCGCCCTCCTGGGCGACGAGCTGGTCGAACGACTCGAGCCATTCCTGGGTCTCGGCCGGGTCAACGTCGGGGAGCTGGTGTTTGAACTCGTCGAAGTACATCGGGTGCCTCGCGCGATCGGTCAGGCGGGCTCGAGCCGGAAGGTGGCCAACCGGACGGCCGGTTCCAGCATCTCGTCGTAGCCCTCGATGCCTTCGTACTTCGCTCCAAGAGCGGCGTCGATCCGGTCGAGCGAGTCCGGGTCGGTCGCGGGGATGGCGGTCGCCGCCAGCCGTCGTCCGGCGACGTGGACCGCGATCGCCGGGTTGGCCGTGGCCTCCCGGAACCAGCGGCCGCGATCGCCCCGGACGGAGCGGAGGAAGACGTCGTCACCATCGACCATGACCCAGATCGTCGTCCGATGGACGGGCCCCTCAGGCGCCTGGGTCTCGATCTCGATCTCCTCGGCGGCCGCCAACCGCTCGAGGTCGTCCTGCGCGAAGCTCATCGTCGAGAGCGTAGCCCATCTCGCTCGGCGGCGACGCTGGTGGGAGATTGCCGTTCGGTGTCGAGCGTGCCCGCGTGGGTCCGACCGCGACGACCGAAGAACCCGCTGCGGGACGGCTCAGCCCCAGGCATTGATATGCCGATGTAACGGTTCTGCAATGCGGTGCCCGAGTCGGCGGAACCATGCCGCGAGCAGAGTCAAGAACCCAGGCCGGTCCACCGACCGGCGACCTTTCGGAGTCGAAGCCCCGACTTGTGGCATCGCCCATCGCGACCTAGCCCGAACCTTGGAGGATCCCGATGACGGACGAAGATCGGGACATTCTCGTCGTCGAAGACGAGCGCACCGGATCGAACACGGGCGCGATCGTCGGAATCATCGCGATCATCGCGCTGCTCGTCGCCATCTGGTATGTGGCCCTCGGCCCTGGTGCCGGCTCCGACGGCTCCACGACCGACAACGACAACACGATCGACAACGGTGGGAACCAACCGGCGGTGAGCGAGCCCGCCCCGGCGTCGTCCTAGGCGCTCGCGTGCTCGCGGGCCGCCTCGCACGGCAATTCGGCCCTGTTCGGCGGCTCGCCAAACGGTCACCATCGTCCAGACAACCTTCGGAGGTGTTGCGTGGGAACCCAGCCCCTGGTCCTCGTCGCCGATGACGAGCCCCGGATCACGAAGCTCGTATCGATCGCGCTGAGCGAGGAGGGCTTCCGGGTCGTCACCGCCACGGGCGGCGAGGACGCGCTCGCGAAGGCGGAGGAGATCCGCCCCGACATCGTCCTCCTCGACATCGTCATGCCGGATCTCGACGGAATCGAGGTCATGCGCCAGCTCCGCGAGCAGCGGCCGGTTCCGGTCATCCTGCTGACGGCGAAGGGCGCCACCGCCGACAAGGCGAAGGGCCTCGACCTCGGCGCCGACGACTACATCGCCAAGCCATTCCACCCGGACGAGCTGGCAGCACGCGTCCGCGCGGTGATCCGGCGCTCGACGGGCGTGGAGCCGGGAGCCGGCGTCGTCGCGTTCGACGATGTCGAGATCGACCTCGAGCGGCGGATGGTCCGCCGTGGCGGAGAGCTCGTCCAGCTGTCGCGGACCGAGTGGCTGCTCCTCCAGCACCTCGCCACGCATCCAGGCAAGGTCGTCCTCCACACCGAGCTCCTGACGAAGGTCTGGGGCCCGGAGTACCGTGACGACCTCCAGTACCTGCGCGTCTGGATCAGCCGCGTCCGGCGCAAGCTCGGCGCGAAGCCGGGTGAGCCCGGCCGCATCCGGACGTTCCAGGGCATCGGCTACCTGCTCGACGTCGAGGGCACCGCGGGGGGCGGGTCCGACGAGGCAACCGACGAAGCCGCCGACGTCGCCAACGATGCACCGGAGTCGACGGGCAAGGAGCCGGCGGCCGTCGGCTGACCGCTCGAGTCCCGTACCGAGCACACGGCGCCCGTCCGCGACGGGCGCCGTTCCATGTCCCGCGCTCCCCGGCCAGGAACCGTCATCCCGTTGCAACGCCGCGGAGGGTGTGCCGATGGAATCGCAGATGCACGTCGAACGACGCTGGCAACCCGCCGCTTCGGCGGCATCGGATGGGAGGCCATGACCATGACCTACAAGGAAAGCATCGTCCGCGACGAGGACCCGGTATACGACCGGGGCTCGAGCGTCGTTCAGCGCCGCGTGACCCGGACGCCCAGCGGGGGCGAGGTCGCCAGCCGCGTAGTGGTGCTCCTGTTCGGGATCGTCCAGGTGTTCCTCAT
>DASXTH010000125.1:0-7236 GCA_036505555.1 Candidatus Limnocylindrales bacterium
GTACGCGGAACGGTCCGATCCGAACGCCTCCCTGGCGTCGACCGGCGGCGTCGGCTGGAAGAAGACCGTGAGCAGCGAACCGACCCGGGCGAGGGCCACCTCCCGACCCGCGCTGGCGGCGGCTTCGGTGAGGCCGGTCGCCAGCACCTCGGCTGACTCCTCGAGGGCCGCGTACCTCACGTCGTCAAGCTCGGAGATGGTCGCGATCCCGGCCGCCATCGACAGCGGGTGGCCGGATAGCGTGCCGGCCTGGTAGACCGGACCCGCGGGGGCGACGAGGTTCATGAGATCTGCTCGGCCGCCGTAAGCCCCGATCGGCATCCCGCCACCGATGATCTTGCCGAGCGTCGTCAGGTCGGGCGTGACGCCGAACCGTGCCTGCGCGCCGCCGCGCCCGAGCCGGAATCCGGTGATGACCTCATCGAAAACGAGCAGGGCGCCGTCGGCGTGGGTGACTTCACACAGATGCTCGAGGTAGCCGGGAAGCGGTGGGATGACACCGGCGTTGGCGACCACCGGCTCGACGACAACTGCCGCGATCCGGCCGAGCTGGGCGGCGAAGGCTCGGGTGACCGCGGCACGATCGTTATACGGCAGCACCATCGCCGTGGCCGCGACCGCCGCGGGCACACCGGCACTGCCCGCGATCGCCTGGGTCGCGAGGCCAGACCCGGCCTCGACGAGCAGACCGTCCGAATGCCCGTGGTAGGCGCCCGCGAACTTGACGACCAGATCCCGACCCGTAGCGGCACGCGCTACCCGGAGGGCGCTCATGACCGCCTCGGTGCCCGACGAGGTGAACCGGAGGCGCTCCATCGACGGCATTGCCCGCCGAATCGTCTCGGCGAGCTCGATCTCGAGGGGATTGGTCGCTCCGAAGGCGAAGCCATTCCGCGCGGAGCCCGCGACCGCCTCGACGATCGCTGGATGAGCGTGCCCGAGGATCGCCGGACCCCAGGCACCGATGTAGTCGACGTGGCGCCGCCCGTCGACGTCCCAGACGTACGGCCCCTCGCCGCGTTCGAGGACGAGCGGCGACCGACCGACGGCTCGGAAGGCCCGGACCGGGCTGTTGACTCCGCCGGGGAAGAGCGCCTCGGCGCGCTCGACGAGCGCCGCGCTCCTCGGGCCCATGGCCGTTCGAGCCATCACGGCGCGCCCAGCAGGCCGAGGATCTCGTGCACCGGACGGTGGATCCCGAGCAGGATCGGTGTGTCGCTGACGGTCGATCGCCGGCTCTCGGTCGACCGCAGTGCCCGGACGAGGTCGCCGAAGGCGACGAGATCGTCGGTCTCGTAGGCGACGACGAACTCTTGCGAGTCAAGTCCGAAGGAGTAGGCGAGCGCCTGGCGGACCGTCGGGTACTCGTGGCCGACTCGCATGTGCTCGTTCATGATCCCCTGGCGCGCCTCCTTCGAGAGGAGGTACCACTCGGTGCTCTTGGTGAACGGGTAGACGACCAGGTAGCGGGAGCGATCGCCGACGAAGAGTGACTGTTCCTGGTCGGTGGGCTTCCTGACGTACTGCGACGGACCGATCCGGCCGATGAGCGAGTGGCGGACGGTCAGCCAGCGTCCCAGCCCGGCGCGCAGGAGAGCCGCCGCCGCCGCTTCCAGGGCGTCGACCGAGGGCGCCATCCGGAAGAACAAGAGTTCGACGCCGGGCTCGAGCCCCACCGACGAGTACGCGATGCTGCGGACATCCTCAAGTTCGGCAGCCGCATCGGCCTCGCCGAACCGGGAGCCATCGTCGTGGCGCTCCTCGTCCGTCCGTCGACGCCACGCCGGATCGAGCCCGAGGGCGAGTGCCTGGATGTAGACCTGGTCATCGCCACTCATCGTTCGCCCTCTTCGCGGAGCCAGGTCGCGAGGTCCGCGGCGGCGTACGTGATGACGATCCCGGCGCCAGCTCGCATGATCGCCGTGACCGCCTCGATCATCGCCCGCCGCCCGTCGAGCCAGCCACGCTCGGCCGCGGCGGCGATCATCGCGAACTCCCCCGACACCTGGTATGCGGCGATCGGCAGATCGAACCTCGCTCGCGCCGCCGCAACGAGGTCGAGCCCGGGCAAGGCGGGCTTGACGAGCAGGATGTCGGCGCCCTCGACGACGTCGAGGGCCATCTCGCGGAGCGCCTCACGCCCGTTGGCCGGGTCCATCTGGTAGCCGCGCCTGTCGCCGAATGCCGGCGCGCTGTCGGCCGCCTCGCGGAAGGGGCCGTAGAACGCGGACGCGTGCTTCGAGGCGTACGCCATGATCGCGGTCTGCTCGAAGCCGGCTGCGTCCAAGGCCGTCCGGATTGCCGCGACCTGGCCGTCGATCATCGCGCTCGGGGCGACCATGTCGGCGCCGACTCGGGCCTGGCTCACGGCGATCTCCTCGAGCCGAATGAGTGCAGCGTCGTTGTCGACGCTCCCGTCGGCGGCGAGCGGGCCACAGTGGCCGTGGTCGGTGTACTCGCACAGGCACGTGTCCGCGATCGTCACGAGCGGCAGCTCGAGCGCGCGGATGCGGCGGAAGGCGTCCTGGACGATCCCGTCGTCCGCCGACGCCCCAGTCCCCGTCGGATCTTTCGCCACGGGCAGCCCGAAAATGATCACCCCGCCCACTCCGAGGTCGGCGAGCCGGGCGGCTTCGTCAGCGGCGAGGTCGGGCGTGAGCCGGGCCTGGCCGGGCATCGACGCGATCGGCTCGCAAACCCCGGAACCGGGGCGCACGAACAGCGGGGCGACGAGCATCGAGGGATGGAGGCGGGTCTCGCGGACCAGCGCCCGCAGGGCGGGCGTGCGACGTAACCGGCGTAGTCGGACGGGCAGCGACAGCGCGGAGGCGGTCGGTGCGGACAAGGGTGGTGCTTCGAGGTCGAGCGTCATGAGATCTCCGCTGGCTGGAGGGCGAGGACCCGGGCGGTGGTCGTGGCGAGCGCGGCCGAGTCCGGTGTTGGCGAGACGGCGAGGACCAGGAAACCTGCCGCGCGAGCCTCGCCGGCCGTCTCGGGACCGATGCATACCGCCGGCAACGAGCGCACCTCGATCGAATCGGCCTGGCCGAGCGCCAGCAGGCCTCGGACTGTCGAGCCACTCGTGAACACAACGGCCGCGATGGGGCCTGCCGCCGTTGCGTGGCGAATCAGCCCGCGCGAGCTCTCGGGCGCCTCCCGTGTCCGATAGGCAACGACGTCGTCGACCTCTGCCCCCCGTGCCCGCAACCCGACCACGAGCTCCTCGTCTGCGAGATCGCCGCGGACTACGAGGATCAGGTCGCCGGCGACGACCGGCAACCCCGAGGCCATCGCGATGCCGCTGCTCCGGCTCGGTTGGAACTGGACCTCGATGCCCTCATGTTCGAGGACCCGTCGTGTCGCCGGTCCGATGGCCGCCCAGGAGGGTGCACCGAGCTCGGTCAAGACGCGCTCCGCGGCTTTGAGCATCGCCCGCGCGCCGTTCGCGCTCGTGATCACCACCCATCGGTACGTGTGGAGCATTCCGGCGGCGGCGTCGAGGTGGCCGCGCGGTGGGTCGAACTCGATAGCAATCGTCGGAACCGGGACGGGATCGAGGCCCGCGTCGCGCAGCGCCGACACGAGCTCATCGGCCTGCTCGGCCGCCCGGGTGACGAGGACTCGTCGCCCTACTGGTCGCGAGATCTCCGTTTCGACGTCGGCGACGGTCCCGCGGATTCGACCACGGGCCATGAGCGCCGCCGCGAGCTCGCGGCCTAGATCCTGGCCCACCGCGACGGGACCACGGCGGTGGGCGATGACGGTGCCCGAGCCGTCCGGGCTGGCGTAGCCCCCGAGCAGGTCGAGCTCGTCGCCGACGATGGTGGCCAGAGCGCCGATCGGAGCCCGGCAGCCCCCTCCAGATGTATCGAGGAATGCCCGCTCGGCCTCGACCGCCAGACGAGTGCGACGATCGTCGATGGCCGCGGCTACCGCGAGCATTCGCTCGTCATCGCATCGGACCTGGACGGCGATCGCACCCTGGCCCGGCGCAGGCGGCACGATCTCGGGGTCGAGTCGCTCGACGATCCGGTCACCAAGCCCCAACCGGTCGAGTCCAGCGCACGCGAGCACGAGCGCCCGGGTCTCACCCGCATCGAGCCGGCGGAGTCGGGTGTCGACATTGCCGTGGAGTGGATGGACGACGAGATCCGGCCGCCGGGCGAGCAGGAAGCCCGTCCGCCGCGGGCTGTCGGTCCCGACCCGACAACCCGACGGCAGATCGGCGAGTCGTCGCTCCTTCGCGTCGGTCCGGACGACGAGCGCGTCGCGCGGGTCGGCCCGGGGCAGGTAGGCGGCGATGCGGAGCCGCGGATCCTGGTCGGTCGGAACGTCCTTCGCGCTGTGGACCGCGACATCGACGGCGCCTTCCTGCAGTGCTCGCTCGATCGCCGCAACAAAGGCTCCCTCGCCCCACGCCGTGTCGGGAGCTCGGCGGTCGCCGTCGGTCTCGATGATCACGACCTGGCTCTCGTAGCCAACCTGCTGGAGCGCCTCGTGGACAAGCCCCGCCTGGGCCAGCGCCAGCGCGCTGCCCCGCGATCCGATCGCGATCTCGTGGCCGCTCACAGTGCGAAGATGTCCCGGATCGCTCGCCCGTCCCGGCCGTCGGCGTCCCGACCGAGCCGCTCGAGCGGTTCGCGAAGCAGTCGATTGGCGAGATGTCGGGTCATCCCCTCGATCGCGTCACGTGCCTCGGGTTCAAGGTCCGGAAGCCGCCGCCAGAGCGCCGCGAGCTCGGCCTCGCGCTCGCGATCCGCGCGCTTCATCAGGTCCTCGGCGGCCGCCCGCCCGTCGCGTCCCTTCAGCCAGGCGGCGAACTCCGCCGTCGCGCGAGCGATTAATGCCTCGAACCGAGCCGCCTGCCCGTCCTGCGGTGCCGGCGGCTGGGACTCGACGAGCGCCAGGGCGTCGGCCGTGACGAGGCGCGAGCCGAGCATCTCCGCGACCCCCTCGGGAACAGCCGAGGGCACCGACAGGTCGACGACGACGGTCGTGCTCTCGCGCAACGCGTCGATCGTGGCTGTACTGAGCGGCCACGGACCCCCGAGCGCTACGACGGCAGCGTCGAAGGCCCCGATCCGGGCGCCCGGGTCGAACGGCTCGAACCGAGCGCCGGTCATGGCCGCGAGTGTCCGGGCGCCCTCCTCAGACCGGTTGGCGACCGAGACGGCTGCCCCGACGGTCACGGCGGCCCTCGCAGCCAGGCGACCCATCCGGCCCGCGCCGACAATGAGGACGTCACGATCGCGAAGGGGGCCACCTTGCCGCTCGATTGACGAGAGCGCGACATCCGCCAGCGAGCGCCGTGGGCCCTGTCGCCAGGACCGCGCGCGACGTCCCGCCTGCAGGGCGAGCGCGAAGAGGCGCTCGAGTGCCGGATCGAGAGCGCTTCCCGCGCGGGCGGCGTCGAGCGAAGCGCGAAGTTGGTGAAGGATCTGATCCTCGCCGACGACGACCGAATCGCCCCCGACCGCGACGGTGATCGCGTGGCGGACCGCGGACTCACCCACCAAGGTCCTGCTGCCGGTCGGCTGAATCACGGCGCGGCGGATTCGCTTTGCGTCGTCGACGCCGATGGCGTACGCCTCGACGCGGTGGCAGGTCTCGAGGATGAGGGCACGGTCCGTCAGTTCGCGACGGAGTCCCTCAGCGAACCGCTGGCGCTCGACGGCAGGGACGTCACGGGCATGGGTCACCAACGCGAGGATTGGGCCGGTCGCCGCCCCTGTCACGCCTCGCGATCCTCATCGCCCGGGACCGCGACCGACCGCTTGCGATCGCCCCGGCCAGTGGCCGGGCTGTGGCCTGTCATCGTAGCCACGAGCAGTCGGTCCATTGCCCTCTCGGCGGTCTCGAGCAGGTCGGTCGTCTCGGCCGTGTCGAAACCCCGCCGGCGGGCCGCGACCGCCAACTCGTGATGGAACGGTGCGCGGAAGCGAAGGAAGCCCTCAACCGTCTGGCTGAGTGACAGACCGAGTTTCGCGGCGACGGTGCCGTACTCGGCGGCCGAGCCGGACGCCTCTTTCAGATGGTGGGTCGCCGTTTCGGGCTGCGTTGCATCAAGGTACTGGAGGAGGCTCGCGGCCAGGACATGGCCACGCTCTCGGAAGAGGAGGCGCTGCTCGTCGCTGAGGGTGAGGACCCACGGCAATTCCGGGGCCGCCTCGCGGCTCGCCCGTCGGTACGTCCGCGCGATCCGGCTCGGCGTCAGTCCTCCGCCACCGATCGACGGACGGCGCGATCGATCCGCCGGCAGGAGCCGCTCGAGCGCCGTACGGGAGAACCGTCGGTGGCCACCGGGCGTCGTGAACACCCGGAGGCGCCCGGCATCGCTCCAGCGACGGAGCGTGGCTGCTGAGACGCCGAGCACACGGCTAGCCTCGGAGAGGCCAACCCAGTCAGGGTCGCGGGACGCCGAGCGAGTCACCAAACCTACACAAATCTACCAGAACGTTACCGACTCGCTCACTGTACCATTTTAGAGGCGAGGAGTTCTCGCGCGCGTCGGCGTTCCCCCCACGCCAACAAGCAGCGCGAGGCTCCTCGCGCAAAACGCTGTTCTTGATGTTGGATCGGCCCCTGGAACGCGCCTCGAGGCCGCGACGATGCCCGAAGGTCAGGATGCTGGACAGGCCGGAGTGTCGAAACCACCGTCGCCAACGGTGAGAGGCGCATTGCCGACGTCCCGCGGGATCAGCCCGCCGATTGGCCCGCCGTTGGCGGTTGCTGCGGGTGTGCTGTCGGTCCGGTTGGCTCCGTCGTCGGCAACACCGACGCAGCGAAGCGGCGTGATGCCGTGGACATGGCCCAGCGCCGACCCGACCATCGTCAGGCCGAGCGTCAGCGCGAGGGTCAGGCTGAGAAGCAGGCGTCGCATTTCGAAACCTCCTCGATCCATCGTCCCCGGCGATTGACTTAAGAAACGCCGGGACGTGGTTCATCGGATTTCAGGTGAGGGCGTGACCGAGGGCAACGGTCGGAGCTCGGCCAAAACATCGCATTCCGAAGCCGCGGTCCCCAGGCCGTCGCGACGGAAAGCGTCAGGACGAGGCTCTCGGGGCGCGGGGCGCGAGCCGGCTGCGTCGCGACCCGGACGAGTCTGCGGTCGGCTTGACGAGCGTCATCCCTGGTCGAAGGACACCCCGCCGTTCGGCATCATCGACCAAAGCGACGCCCAGCCGATCCTTAACGCCGCCGGCCAGGTTCCGCATCTCCAGCTTGGCGATCACGCGA
>DASXTH010000126.1:0-5012 GCA_036505555.1 Candidatus Limnocylindrales bacterium
TCGACGAACGCCGCCAGCTCTTCCCGCCGCGCCTCGTCGAGCGGGGGCGGTTCGTAGGCGTTGAGCAGCTCCTTCCAGATCGCGTTCGCCTTGCCTGGGGCCTCCGGTGATCCGGCCTCCTGCCAGGTCTCGTAGTTCCGCCAGTCCGAGAGCATCGGCTTGTGGAACGCCGTCCGGAACCGCGACTGCGTGTGCTGGGCGCCGAAAAAGTGGCCGCCCGGGCCGACCTCCTCCATCGCGGAGAACGCGAGCGTGTCCTCGTCGACGACGACCGGATCGAGATAGGCCTCGACCATCCCGAGCAACTCGGCGTCGAGGATCACCTTCTCGTACCCGGCGTGGAGCCCGCCCTCCATCCAGCCGGCGCCGTGCATCATCAGGTTGACGCCGCCGGCGATCGCGCCCCAGATCGAGAAGACCGACTCGTAGGCCGACTGGGCATCGACCGCGTTGGCGGCGCTGACGTTGGAGCTTCGGTAGGGCACGCGATATCGGCGCGCGAGCTGGCCGCCGATCATCGCGGTGCGCATGTATTCCGGAGTCCCGAACGCCGGCGCGCCCGACTGCATGTCGACGTTCGAGGTGAACCCGCCGTAGACGACGGGCGCGCCCGGCCGGACGACCTGGGTGAGCGTCATCCCGGCCAGCGCCTCGGCGTTCTGCTCCGCGAGCGCGCCCGCGAGCGTCACCGGCGCCATCGCGCCCGCGAGCGTGAACGGGGTCATGACGATGACCTGGTTGCGGGCCGACATCTCGAGGATGCCGTGGAGCATCGGCGTGTCGAGCCGGAGCGGGGAGCTCGAATTGATGACCGTGAACAATGACGGCTCGCGGTCGAGGGTGTCCTGGTCGATCCCGCGCGCGATCCGGGCCATCTCGATGGCGTCGGTGATCCGTTGGCGGCCGAGCGAGTACGCGTGGATCGGCTTGTCCGCCAGTGTGAAGAGGTCCCAGAGCGCGTCGAGGTGACGGATCGAGGCGTGGATGTCGATCGGCTCGACGGGGTAGCCGGCGAAGAAGTGGACCGGGTTGAGCATCTGGCAGAGCCGGATGAGGTTCTGGTAGTCGGCGCGATTGCCGATCCGGCGCCCGCGATCCAGGTCCGCGACGTTGGGCGCCGAGGCGACGGAGCCGAACGCCGTCCAGGTGCCGCCGATCTCGAGATTGTGCTCGGGGTTCGTCGCATGGAGCGTGAACTGCGGCGGCGCGGTCTTGATCCGCTCCTCGACCATCGCCGGGTCGAAGCGGACGCGCTGGCTGTCGGGCCGAACGTCGGCGCCGGCGGCCTTGAGCACGTCGCGGGCGCCGTCATCGAGGAAGTCCATCCCGATCTCGGACAGGACGCGGAGCGACGCGACGTGGATCGACTCGAGCTCGTCGGCGGACAGGAGCTCGGTCGGGGGATAGAGGTTGCGGGGCTGCTTCCAGGGCCGCTGCTGCGGGAGCCGCGAGCGCTCCCCGGTCGCGCGGCCGCCGCGACGACGCGGGGCGACTTCTCCACTCGGTGTCTCCGCCGGGGCGGCTCCGCCGAGGGCGGCCGCCACGAGCTCCTCGTCGGTCATGCCGAGATTCCCGTGGGGCGGGAGTATCCGACGAGCCGGTACCCAGAAGCGCACGTTTGGCCCGCGGGGCGGGGAATCCGTGCAGATTCGGTGCTGAGACGGGCTCTGGAGGGGGTCTGGCGGCCGAACCTTGCCAGATCGTCCCGTGGGGCGGGCATCCCGGACTGCGCGAGGCGCCGGCTACTCACCGGACAGGTCCATCCACGTCGTCTTCAGCTGCGTGTAGCCCTCGAGCGCGGCCATCCCCTTGTCCCGCCCGAACCCCGACTGCTTGAACCCGCCGAACGGCACGGTGATGTCGGCCGTGTCGAAGGTGTTGATCCAGACGACACCGGCCCGCACAGCCCGCGCCAGCCGATGGGCCTTCTTGACGTCGCGCGTCCAGATTCCGGCGGCGAGCCCGAACGGCGTGTCGTTCGCGATCGCGAGCGCCTCCGCCTCATCGGTGAACTCGGTCACGGTCAGGACCGGCCCGAAGATCTCCTCGCGCGCGACCCGCCACGCGTTCGAGACCCCGTCGAGGATCGTTGGCGGGACATAGAATCCGCCGGTCTCCTCGCGCACGCGCGCGCCACCTGTGACGACCCGCGCCCCCTCGGCCTCCCCCAACCGGACGTACCGGAGGACCTTTTCGAGCTGGCGGTCGTCGACGATCGCGCCGAGCTTCGTCTTCGGATCCAGGGGTTCGCCGGGGGCGAGCTTCGCCCCCATCGCCGCGATCCGCTCGACCAGCTCCTCGCGGATCGACCGATGGACGATGAGCCGCGAGCCCGCGTTGCAGGTCTGGCCGCTGTTGTAGAAGATCCCCCACCCGATCGTCGTCGCTGCTGTCTCGAGATCGCCGACATCGGCGAGGACGACCTGCGGCGACTTCCCGCCGAGCTCGAGCGTGATCGCCTTCACGTCGGTCTCGCCGATCGCCCGTAGGAGCGACTTGCCGACGTCGGTCGAGCCGGTGAACGCCACCTTGTCGACCCGCGGATCGCGAACGAGCGCCGGCCCGACGACCGAACCCGGACCCGTCACGACGTTCAGGACGCCGTCCGGAAGACCTGCCTCGGCCGCCAGCTCCGCGAGCCGGAGCGCCGTCAACGGCGACTGCGACGCCGGCTTCAGAACGACCGAGTTGCCGGCGGCCAGCGCCGGCCCGAGCTTCCACGCGGTGATGATCAGCGGGTAGTTCCAGGGCACGATCGCCGCGACGACGCCGATCGGCTCACGGGTCACGAACGACAGCGCGTCCGGGCCGGTCGGGCCGACCTCGCCGTAGACCTTGTCGATCGTCTCCGCGTACCACTGCATCGTCACCGCCGACGCGGTCGCGTCGACGTGGATCGCGTCGCGGATCGGTTTCCCGACGTCGAGCGACTCGAGGAGCGCCAGCTCGTCCAGGTTCTCGCGCATCAGGTCCGCGAGCCGGAGGAGCACGCGCTTGCGGTCCATCGGCTTCTGGTCGGCCCAGCGCCGATCGTCGAACGAGCGACGGGCAGCGTCGACCGCGAGCGCGACGTCCACGGCGTCCGCCTCGGCGACATGCGCAATCGTGGAGCCGTCGCGGCCGGTGATGTCGGCGAACGTCCGACCCGAGGCGGCCGGGGTGAAGGACCCGTCGATGAACAGCTCGGTCTTCGGCTGGATCTCGGCCGCGCGGGCGATCCACTCCTCCGCCGAAACGCGTGCCTTCTCGGCCGTCCCGGTCACGCCGCGAACCGCCGGATCGCGACGTCGTCGAGGGCCGCGCCGATCCCCGGGACGGCCGGAACGCGCAGCACGCCATCCGGCCCAGGCCGCACGGGCGACGAGAGGAAGCCGTCGCGGCGCTCCGGCGTCCAGCCGGGCGGGTCGTACGGGAACTCGATGAACGGACCGCCGCCGACCCCGGCCGCGACGTGCAGATTCGCCAGCAATCCGATGCCGTTCGTCCAGGTATGCGGGGTGTACCAACGGCCCTTTGCGAGGACCCGTTCGGCGAGCCGGCGCCCGTTGAGCATCCCGGCCGCGAGCACGACATCGGCCTGGTGAACGTCGAACGCGTCGGCGTCAAGCGCGGCCTGCAGCTCCCGGAACGTTCGCGTCATCTCGCCGCCGGCGATTCGGATCCCCGGGACGGCGGCTCGGAGTGCGGCGAGGCCGCCCAGGTCCGAGCTGTCGAGCGGCTCCTCCAGCCACAGGACGTCGAGCTCGGCGAGGCGTTCGGCGATCCCGCGGGCCGTCGCGAGGTCGATCGACGGGCTCACGTCGCCGGCCATCCGCCAGCCCTGGTTGAGGTCGACCATGATCTCCATCGTGTCGCCGACGGCGGCCCGCGTCGCGGCGACGGCGGCGATCCCCTCCTCGAGCCGGCGCGGGTCGACCCGGATCTTCAGCGCTCGGAAGCCTTCTTCGCGCATGCGGAGCGCGCGCTCCGCCCGCTCGGCGGCGGGCACGAGCGAGCCACAGGACGCGTACGCCGGGATCCCGTCGACGGCCCCGCCGAACAACTCCGCCACGGGTTGGCCCGCGACCTGGCCGACGATGTCCCACAGCGCGACCTCGATCGGCCAGTACCGGCCGGCATGGAAGTCGATCGTCTCGAGGACGCGGACGTGACGTTCGATCGCGAGCGGATCCTGGTCGATGAACAGGTGGGCGAACGCCTCGAACCCGTCCATCGTGTCGCCCGACCCAATCCCGATCACGCCCCCATCCGTCTCGATTCGGACGATCGTGACCGGGAACGTCGTCCGCGGAACGGGGTCCCAGGCGGCGGGAAATGGCGGGTCGAGCGGCACCTTCAGCCGGTCGATCCGGATGGCGCTGATCCTCATGCAGGGGCAGTATCGCCGACGTTATGGGATGCGGTACTGTCGGCACTCCACCCGCGCAGCCATGGTCCGAGCCGGTCGCAGGAGGGTCGTAGCGCCGATGGCAGAACACAAGGCCGCGGTCGTCGAGTTCGACCACGTCACGAAGCGATACGACGTCCCGACCGGCAAGGACAAGGACAAGCCGGTGCCTGGCGCGGTGAACGACCTCGCGCTGAAGGTCCCGGCCGGCAAGATCTGCATCCTCGTCGGCCCGTCAGGCTGCGGCAAGACGACGTCGTTGAAGATGGTCAACCGGCTGATCGAGCCGACCTCCGGGCGGATCCTCATCGACGGCGTGGATGCGTCGACCCGTGAGCTCACGGAGCTTCGCCGGAGCATCGGCTACGTCATCCAGCAGATCGGCCTGTTTCCGCATCAGACGATCGGCGAGAACGTGGCGACCGTGCCGCGGCTGCTCGGCTGGCCGAAGGAGCGCTTGCGTGAGCGCTCGGAGGAGCTTCTCGCGATCGTCGGGCTGGACCCGGCGAAGTACCGCGACCGCTTCCCGTCCCAGCTGAGTGGCGGCGAACGCCAGCGCGTCGGCGTCGCTCGCGCGCTCGCGGCGGACCCGCCGATCATGCTCATGGACGAGCCCTTCGGGGCG
>DASXTH010000127.1:0-4801 GCA_036505555.1 Candidatus Limnocylindrales bacterium
GGTCCTCCGCGAGCACCTCGTCCGCGAGATCCGGACATTCCAACCGGACGCGGTCCTCACGTCCGACCCGTCGGTGATCTTCCACGGCGACGGTGGGATCAACCACACGGACCATCGCGCGGCGGGCCTCGCGGCCGTCGACGCGGTCTACCCGGCCGCGCGGAACCCGATGGCGTTCCCCGCGCTCGCTCGCGCGGGGCTCGCGGCCCACAACGTCCGCCGGATCTATCTCTTCTGGCCGAACGAGCCGAACGCCCGGGTCGACATCACGACGACGCTCGAGCGGAAGATCGCTGCGCTCCGCGAACACGCGAGCCAGATCAAGGACCCTGTCGGGCTCGAGAAGCGGATCCGGGACTGGGCCGCCGAGGAGGGCGAGCCGATCGGCGTCGCCGCCGGCGAGGCTCTCCGGGTCGTGATCATCGACGACGACGAGGACGAGGGACCCAGCCTGCCGGCGGGCGAGACCGAGGCCGCGTCCGGGGACTGACGGGGCCGGCGTCGGCGAGCCGGTCTCGCCGACGCTTCCGCCCGATCTGGGCCGACGCTTCCGCCCCATCAGGATTCCCAACCGCATCTCAGGCGCGCACAAGTCCGCGTCCGGCGCCGCCGACGCGCCGTCCTGAGCCAACCGCCGTTCTGCGCCGACGTTCGGCGCGAATCGGGTCCGATCAGCGCCTCGATGGTCGGCGACCGTTGCCGAAATGTTCGTGGTTTGCGTGTGGGGAACGTTGCGAGGGAGTCACCGGCGCGAGGGCGCACTGGCGCGAGCGGGGTTACGGGCGGGGAAACGCCGCGAGTCGTCGCGACGCGCGTGGCGTTCGCGCGGTCAGCCAGCCTCGAGGAGGATCGGGCGGACCTGGCCCCACAGGTTCCAGAGCTCGGCGAGCCCGTCCGCGCGGCGGCCGAGCATCGACACGAGCTCGCCCAGGGTCATCCCGCCCGCTGCGCCGGCCACGTATTCGTCGGCGGCGACGCGGACCTCGCGGAGCAACTCGAGGGTCTCGGCCTCGGTCGGCCAGCGGCGGACGCGCATCGGGTCGAGGCCGGCGTAGCCGACGGCGAGCGACAAGTCGCGCTGGCTGGGGACGTGCTCGTCCACCCAGTCGCCGAAGCCGTCGAACCGGAATCCCAGGGACGACAGACCGGCCGCGATGTCCCGGTTCTGGGACTGGTTGAACGGGCCCCAGAAGAAGTGATCGATCGGGAAGTCGAACGCGACCGCGTCGATCGAGCGCGCGATCAGCGCTTCGGCGAGGTTGCCGAGCTGGGTCTGCCACCAGCGATGGGCTTCGGCGTCGTCGCCGGCGAGGCGGGCCACCGCCCGGTTCATCGCCTCCCGGTCGCCGCGCAGGATCCGGATGATCACTGCGTCCTGGCCGGCCTGGGAGTTCATCGGCGTCGAGAACGCGAACTCGTCCTCGGGCTCCGGCATCGCGGCGGCGATCCGCGCCGGGCGATCGTCCGTCTCGGCAGCGCCGGTCGCCGCGGCCGGTTCGGCAACGGCGCCGGCGCGGGCAGCCGCGGCGTCGAGCGCCCGCGCCTCGTCGCAGGCGGCGACCGCCTCGCGAGCCGCGACGCATGCCTCCTCCGCCCGCTCGGCGGTGATCCGCGCCGCGTCTGCCTCGACGGCGAGCCGCTCGACCTGGGGTCCAAGGGCCGCCGCGGCCGCGCGATCGCGCTCGGCCCGAAGCGCTCCTTCGCGCGTGTCGTGATTGATCTGGTTGATCTCCGCCAGCCAGGCGCGCGCCCCCGACTCCACGTCGTCACGTGTCTTCGCCGCGCTGCGCGCGGACCGGAAGCGCTGCTGCGCGAGCTCCTTCGCGCTGCGGACGGCGCGCGGGTCGGCGGCCGCCGCGGCCGTCTCCGAGCGAGAGGCGAGGTCGTCGTAGGTCCGCTGCGCGCGGCGCAGGCTGTCCGCCGCGGCGACCGCACCTTCGCGGGCTCGCGTCGCAACCGCACACCGCTCGTCCGCGACCCGTCGCTCCTCGGCGCACGGTCCGCCGCCGCCCGGGACTGGAGCGACGGTCTCGGTGGGGCCGGTGGCAGGCGTTGCGCCGGCCGCCGCCGCCGGTCGCTCCGGCAGCCCGACGACAGGGGTCGCACCGACGGCAGCCGTCGCGCGCGCGGGGCTCGCGGCGGCAGTCGCCAGAAGCGCATTCGCGCGGAGCTCGGTCGTCATCGGATCGGGTTCGTTCGACATCGGCACGGCGACGAGCGCCGGGGCGCCGCTTGTGGGCGTCGGGCTCCTCCAGGGCGACGCAGGCCGGGATCGGTCGACCCCGGCCCGAACAGACGTTCCAGTCATCGTCGCCCCATCCTGCGATGTCGCCCCGCGCGGCTCGTCCTCGAGGCGCCGACCCGTCGTTGCCGGCTCGCCGGTGGCGACGGCCTCGTCTCGCCAGCGTCGATCGCCGGGGCCACGCTGCGCGGGCGCGGACGGCGTGCCACCGTTCGGCTCGGCCAGCGTGGAGGAGAGGCGCCCCTGGATCGCGTTCGGAGCGACGGTGACACGGACTTCGCGAGCGGCGGAAGGTCGGGCCCGGAGCACCTCGATCAGAGCGGCGCCACTCAGGACGCCGAGGACGAGCCCGATGGCGAGGAACGCAAACTCGCTCGCCGTCACAGCCTCGCTGCCCTCCTCGGCCCCTCGGGCCACGCGAACCCCCCGTGGGAGCGTAGCTGCGAGTTGGCCCGTGGTCAACTCGGACGCGGCCGCGCGCGGGGCCCGCTCAGCGGTTCGCGAACGCGCTACCGAGCCCGATCGGACCGGCCTCGTCCCGATCGGGCGGCTTTGCGAAGCCCGAGGCGCGGATGGTAGATTGGGCCCACCGGCCGCGACCCCTTCGCGTCGTATCGGCGCGCTCTCCCCGGGACCGGACCGCAGCGAAAGGCACGTCCTCGACCTTGGCGATCGACCCCCTCCAGGAATTCCTCGTCCAACCCGTCGACGCGTCCTGGCTCCAGTGCAACATCGAGTGCCAGGAAGCCTGTCCGGTGGGAACGAACTGCCGCGGCTACCTGAACCTCGCTGCCGAGGGTCGGTTCGAGGAGGGCTACATCCTTTCGCGCGAGCCGAACCCGGTCGCGGCGATGTGCTCCTACGTCTGCTCGGCGCCGTGCGAGCGGGCCTGCCGCCGGGGCGACATCGACCGGCCGCTGGCCATCCGGGCGATGAAGCGGTTTCTCGTGGAGTGGCACGAAGCCTCGGGCATCCCGGACGTCATGCCCCAGATCACGCCACGCCCGGAGCGCGTCGCCGTTGTCGGCGCCGGCCCGGCCGGGATCGCCGTCGCCCGCGAGCTCGCGATGAAGGGCGTCCAGGTCGCCGTCTTCGACAGCCTGCCGTACGGCGGCGGGACGATGCTCATCGGCGTCCCCGCGTTCCGTCTCCCGCGCGAGGCGATCGAGATGGACGTCCGCCTGGTGGAGCGGCTCGGGGTGACGTTCCGGTTCAACACGACGGTCGGCGTCGACGTGACGATGGACGAGCTCCAGCGCGACTACGACGCGATCGCCCTGACCGCCGGCGCGATGGACCCGGTCGCGCTCGACATCCCCGGCGGCGACCTCGACGGCGTCGACTACGGCGTCGACTTCATGAAGAAGGCGAACCTCGGGCAGGAGCTCTACGTCGGCAAGGACGTCGTCGTCATCGGCGGCGGCTACACCGCGATGGATTGCTCGCGGACGAGCCTCCGCCATGGCGCCGAGCGGGTCTCGATCGTCTACCGCCGGACCCGCTCCGAGCTGGTCGTCGACGAGGAGGAGCTCGGCGAGACCGAGCGCGAGGGCGTCCGGATGGAGTTCCTCGCGAGCCCGGTCGAGGTCCTCGGCAAGGACGGGCATGTGACCGGCGTCCGGTTCATCCGGAACCGCCTCGGCGAGCCCGACGCCTCCGGCCGCCGCTCGCCGGTGCCGATCGAGGGCAGCGAGTTCACGATCCCGGCCGACGTCGTCATCCCCGCCGTGTCACAGGCGGCCGACCTGACGTTTCTTCCTGTTGAAGCGTCGTTCGAGATCAACCGCGGTCGGGTCAAGGTGGACCCGGCGACGTACGCAACGAACGCCCGCGGCGTGTTCGCGTGCGGCGACTTCGTCACCGGCCCCACGACCCTCATCGAGGCCGCCGGCCACGGCAAGAAGTGCGCATATGCGATCGATCGGTACCTCGCGGGCCGGACCGACGTCACGGTCACGCCGAACGTGAAGATCACCAGCTCGTGGCGTCACGACATGCCCGAGTTCTACGACGTCCTGCCGCGCCAGCACATTCCGATGGTGCCGGTCCAGGTCCGGATGCCGTCGACCGACCCGATCGTGAACTTCAACACCCCGGTCGAGCTCGGGTACGACGCGACCGCCGCGGTCGCCGAGTCGACCCGCTGCCTGATGTGCAACTACAACATCTGGTTCGACCCGTTCCGCTGCGTCCTGTGCGGGGCCTGCGCGGATGTCTGCCCCGAGGGCGTCATCCACATGGTCGACGTGAACCAGCTGAAGACCGAGGGCCTCCTGCCGGAGATCGAGGAGTCCTACGGCTGGGAGAACGGCGGCGCGATGATCCTCGACGAGGAGCGCTGCATCCGCTGCGCTCTGTGCGTCAAGCGTTGCCCATTCGACGCCATTACGATGGAGCGGTTCGAGCTGCAGGAGATCTCGACGGACGGTCGGCTCTACAAGGAGTCGTATCGGGACGCCCAGCTGGCCGGCACCCCCGGCGTCGCAGGAGGAGCCCGGTGAGTTTCCTCGCGCGGGTGGACGAGTCCATCCGCCGCAGCAGCCTGTGGCGGTCGCTGTT
>DASXTH010000128.1:0-1929 GCA_036505555.1 Candidatus Limnocylindrales bacterium
AGCTCC
Organism: Candidatus Limnocylindrales bacterium; assembly: GCA_036505555.1. Lineage (GTDB taxonomy): Bacteria > Chloroflexota > Limnocylindria > Limnocylindrales > CSP1-4 > CF-46. Next base: position 7 of record DASXTH010000128.1, read on the forward strand.
AGGGCCGCAGCACGGCCGTCGCCCGGGGTGACCGACACATAGCGACGCGTCAGGGTCGGTCCGATCGGATCGGTCAGGGCCGCCCCATTGAGGATGGCCCGACGGAGGTCGCCGTCCGTGACGACGCCGCTCAGCCGCCCGGCGGGATCGACCGCGAGCGCGATCCGGGCCGCGCCACGGTCGACCGCGGCCATCCCGTCGCGGATCGTCGCCGACTCGGCGACGAGGTAGGCGTCGAGCGCGGTCACGGCCGCGGCTCGACGCGGCGAGCCGGGACGCCGACCACGACCTCGCCGGGCCCGATCGACCCGACGACGACGGCGCCCATGCCGACGACGGCCCCGGCGCCGACCTCGATGTGGTCGCGGACCCTCGCGCCGAGCCCGATGAACGTCCCGGCGCCGACCCGTGTCCCGCCGCCGATGACGGCGCCGGGCGCCACGTGCGACCCCTCACCGACCTGGACGTCGTGCTCCACGACCGCTCCGCTGTTGACGATGGCGTGACGCCCGACCCGGGCGCCGGCATTCACGACGGCCTGGGCGAGGATGACGGCGCCGGGTTCGAGCTTGGAGGTCGGCGAGACCCACGCCGTGGCGTGGACGACTACGGCCCAGCGGGCGGCGCCGCCGAACCGCTCGGTGGCCACGACCCGGGCGGCAAGGCCGTCGCGGCTCTCTCCCCCGCCGAAGCCAAGGACGAGCCACGGCCGTTCATCCGGACCGAGGTCGGAGAGGCGGGCGGCGACCGCGTCGTCATCGCCGAGCCACGGGACGTCGCTCATGTCGTTGCCGACGGCCGACGCGGGGGCCGCGTAGCCCTGCACGACCCAGCGCTCCGGCCGTGTTCGGGCCGCCTCGATGACGACACGCGCGTGCTCGCCGCCGCCGAGCACGATCAGTGGCGCGGCGATCAGTCCGGCACCGGGATCGGTGGCTTGCGCGGCGGTCTGGGCGGTCGCCATGCGGCGATGATATCCGCGATCCGCTGGCCGGCCCGACCGTCGGCGAGCGGCGGATGGGCCGCCTTGACGTGCGCCCGGGTCGCCGGATCGAGGGCCTCGCGGAGGGCCTCGATCACGAGAGCCTGTTCGGCAGCCGCGTGCAACACGTTGGCGCCGGCCCGCCTGCCGGCCTGACGATCACCGACGTCGACGGACGGCAGGTCGACCGCGGGCGCTTCGATGAGCGCGCTCGAGCTGTTGCCGAGCACCGCGTCGGCGACGCGCAGCAGGCCCCAATAGCGTCGCTCGCCGAGGGCGTCGACCGCCACGCGTCCCGGCCTGGCCGCGGCCGCGACCAGAACGTCGCGAACGGCGTCACCGCCCGGATCGGAGTTCGGCAGTGTGACGACATAGGTCGCAGGGACCGCATCCATCGCGGCGACCACTGCGACGGCTGCCGCGGTCGGGTCGGGCTCGAGCGTCGCCGGGTGGACCGTCACGAGCACGACGGGCGGCTCCAGCGGGATCCCGAGATCGCGCGCGAGCTCGTCCCGGTTCGGCAGATCGTCCCGCGCGGCGGCGTCGAGCCCCGGTGCCCCGACGACATGCACGCTTGCCGGGTCCTCGCCCATCGCCACGATCCGTTGGGCATGCTCTTCGTGGCTCACGAGGTGGAGGTGGCTGAGCTTGGTGATCGCTTGGCGCAGCGCGTCGTCGAACGCCCCGAACGTCTGCTCCCCGCCATGAAGGTGGATGATCGGTACCCGCTCGATGGTCGCGGCGAGCGCTGCGGCGGCCGTCTCGAGGCGATCGCCGGCGAGCAACAGGGCATCCGGTCGGATGCGACGGAGTTCCGAGCCGACGGCGTCGAGCGCCGCGGCGGCCTGCGCGCTGGCCGTGGGATCCGGCGCATCGCGATCGTCAACCAGCCATGCCAGCCGTGCGTCTGGTACGAAGCCGTCGGCCTCGATGTCATCGAT
>DASXTH010000129.1:0-12599 GCA_036505555.1 Candidatus Limnocylindrales bacterium
GCGACGCGGACCGTGAGGCGGCTGTCGTGCAGCTCCGTCCCGAAAACGGCTGGCTCGGACATGAATGCGGCCGCCAGGCGGCGATCGTCGGACGAGCGGACGAGGAACGTGTGGGGCCGATCGGTCATCAGGCGGCGGATCTCGCGGAAGTCGCCCGCCGCCGCGAGCCGACCGGCGACGATGACGAGCACGCCTCGGGCGAGCCGTTCGACCTCGTCCAGGATGTGCGACGAGAAGAGGATCGTCCGACCTTCGTCCGACATCTTCCTGAGCACATCCATCATGTGCAGCCGCTGACGCGGGTCCATGCCGTTGAACGGCTCGTCGAGCAGGAGGATCGATGGGTCGTGGACCAGGGCCGCGGCGATCTTCACCCGCTGGCGCATGCCTTTCGAGTACGTCCCGACCGCGCGGTCGGCCGCCGCCGCGAGATCGACCGTGGCGATCGCTCGCTGCGTCGCAGCGACCGGATCCGCGAGCCCCTGGAGCCGGGCGGCGAGATCGACGAACTGGCGGCCGGTCAGGAAGGCATGGACGGCTTCGCGCTCCGGCACCAGGCCGATCTCGGCGTAGATGGTCGGCTCGCGCCAGGCCGGCCGGCCCCCGATCAGGACCCGGCCCGACGACGGGCGGAGCAGCCCCGCGAGCATGTGGAGAAGCGTCGACTTCCCCGCCCCGTTCGGGCCGAGGAGGCCGGTGATCCCGGCGCCGAGGCTGAAGCTGATGTCGTTGACCGCGACGACGTTGCCGTACCAGCGCGACACGCGGTCGAGGACGATCGGCTGCGTCGGGTCGACGGTCGTGGCCGCGGGCGTGGCCGCCGGGGCCGGGAGGATCGCGGCCGTCGGCGCGGCGCCCGCTGCGCCCGGATACTCGCTCAAATCGTGATCCTCGCGAACCGCCGGACGATGAGCGCGACAGCGACGCCGACCTCGACGACGGCGCTGACGAGGAACAGCCAGTGCGGGATCGAGACGAAGAAGTACTCCTCGCCGAGCGAGCGGCCGAAGAACAGGGCGTTGGTGCCGTCGAGGATCGTGTTCGGGCTGACGACCACGAGCCACGTGCCGACGGTGCTCGAGCCGATCCCGATGACGATCCCGGCGACCAGACCCGGCAGGACGAACAGGGCGATGACGCCGGCCGTCGCGTAGGCGCGCCGCGGCGTGTAGGCCGAGACGGCCATGGCGAGCGAGCCATAAAGGGTCGCGATCACGAGCCCCTGGGCCAGGACCGGCGGGATGTTCGGCAGATTCCGGCCGAACGCACCCGCGATGTCGGTCGAGAGCAGGACGCGGCCGAGGAAGAGGATGACCATCGGGATGAGGATCAGGAGGAGGATCGCAAGGACGAAGCCGATGAGCCGGCCCAGCGCGTAGTCGGACCGGCGCAGGGCTCGGGCGAAGTACAGGGCGAGCACGCCGTGGCGCTGGTCGCGCCCGAACATCTCGGGGGCCTGGGCGGCGCAGAACAGGACGACGATCGCGGTGATCGAGCTGAAGTAGTTGTTGAACCCGATGAGCTCCGTGTCGTCGAGCTGGCGGTCGAACCCGAATCGGGCCGCGATCGTCAGGCCGCCGACGATGATCACCGCGGGCAGGATCGCCATCGCCCCGAAGATGATCGGCGCGGCCTTCGCCCGGCCGCTGCGGCCGATCCCGTAGGTCGTCCGGAAGCTGTGGATGATCAGCGAGCGGATCGCGTGGGCCCGCCCGAGGCGCGGACCCTCGTACCGACGATAGCCGAGGTCGTAGATGCTCCCCGCGCGGGTCACGGGCGGGTTGGCGCTCATCGCTCGACCGCCGTGGCGGACGGCGGCTCGGCCGCGTCGTCGGCAACGACTCGCGGCGGGCCGTCGCGGAAGAGATCCTCGAGCCGGTGACGGCGCTGCTCCATCCGGACGAGCGCGAGATCGAGCTCGACGACGGTGTCGCGGACGATGTCGAACGGGGTCTCGTCGACGAGGTCGACGAGGATCGCCGGGCCGTCGATGATCGCCCGCAGGCCCCGCGCGGTCAGCCGCTCCACGAGGGCCTCCCGGCCCTCCTCGACCTCGACGGCGAGCGACCCGATCCGCTCGGTGAACGATCTGAGTGGGGCGTTCCGGAGGAGCTTGCCGTCCTCGATCGCGACGAGGTGGTCGCAGACCCGCTCGATCTCGCCGAGCAGGTGCGACGCGACGATGACCGCGATCCCGAACTCGGTGCCGGTTCGTCGGATCAGCTCGAGCATCTCGTCGCGGCCGGCCGGATCGAGACCGTTCGTCGGCTCGTCGAGGAGGAGCAGGCGCGGGTCGTGGACGAGCGCCTGGGCGAGCTTCACCCGCTGCTTCATCCCGGTCGAGTAACCGCCGACGGCGCGGTATCGCTCCTCGTACAGCCCGACATGGCGGAGGACCTCGGCGGTCCGCTCCCGGGCGGCGCTGCGCGGCAGCCCCGAGATCAGGGCGAGGTGCGAGACGATGTCGGTCGCGGTCATGTCCGGCGGCAGGCAGTCGTGCTCGGGCATATAGCCGACGAGCTCGCGGATCTCGATCCCGCGGGTCGCGACCGGGAGGTCGAAGATCGAAGCCGTCCCCGACGTCGGTTCGAGGAGGCCGAGCAGGATCTTGATCAGCGTGCTCTTGCCGGCGCCGTTCGATCCGACGAGGCCGATGATCCCCGGCTCGACCTCGAGCGTGAGCCCATCGAGCGCCGTGATCTCGCCATAGCGCTTGGTCAGGCCGGCGGTCGCGATCAAGCTCACGGACTCAGGGTACCGTGCCGGGTGGGGCCGGGACGTCTCGGCCGCTTGCGAGGTCGTTCCCGGGCGGGCCTCAGAACCCGGGCGTCATCCCTCGCTGATAGCGTTCGAGCAGTGCGGACACTGCCGCTCGGGCAGCGCGCCATTCCTCCTGGTCGCCGAAGATCTCGGCGTCCGCGCCCCAGCGCTTGATCTGCGACATCGCGGTCACGATCGCGGAGTGCTGATAGGAGCGTCGCCGGCCGCCGTCGATGGCCCCGGTCACGAGGTAGCGCCGGACCAGATCGTACGGCGCCTGCCAGCGCCCGATCCGGATCAAGTCACCGACGCGGAGGGACTCGAGGAACTCGTCGTCGCCCACCGGGTATTGGTCATGCTCGGCCATGTGCTCGACGAGGTCCAGCCTGCCGCCCACCGCCCGGTGCGACGGGAGCCGGCCGTCGTCGCCGACGGTCGCATAGCAGATCGGACAGGTCGGCAGCGTGGCCTCCGCGCGAGGGGCGGCACCGATCGACAGCCCGCATCGGCGGCAGAACGTGATCGTGTTGCCGGCGGCGACCATCCCGCACTGCAGACAGACCGGGCCCGTCGCCCGGTTTTGCAAGACCCGACGTGCTGGGCTCGCCGGTGCCTCGGAACGGCCGAAGAGCCTCATGCCGGCTGTTCCGCGTTCGCGCGCGACCCCATGAGGTTCCAGATCATCTCGAGGCCGCGTCGAGCCGCCGCGATCTGGTTCGGTTCCAGGAGGAGCATCGGCAGCTCATTGCCGGTCGGGAGAATCGTGGCCCGGATGACCCCGATCGGGCCGTAGGCGTCGATACGGACGGGGCCCAGTTGGTCATCGCTCCAGCGGTGCTCCGTGCCGGCCGAGCCGGTCGGGCAGGACCGGATGACGATTCCGGAGAGGGTGGCCCGCAGGCTCGAGCCTTCGACTCCCTCGAGCTCGAGAACGGGCTGTGCCTCTTCGCCCTGAAAGCCCGGGTCATCGGCCGACGACCCGATCGCGAACGCTTGCATCGGACTCCTGTACACCGTGTGGGATTGCGCGGAACCTGATGCAGGCACGATGCCGTCGCGAGGCCCGGATCGCTACCGCCCGATCGGCGACGTCCCCTGCGTGCGGGTCGTCGTTTCGTCCTGCCAGCGGCTCCGCCGATTGCAGGAGACGGCGATTCCGGGGCGAGCGACACAGTCGGCGGACCGCCTGGCCGAGCGCGACCGTCGACGTCTAGAGGCGGTCGACCTCGAGCTCGGACGAACCGATCCAGCGCTCCGCACGATGGAGCCAGCTGGCGGCGATGTTCCGGACACGTCGCGTCGCAGAGCGCCGCCCACGACGACCGGGGGCACGGCGCACGAGACGGACGACGGGGTTCGCGGAGGCTCCGGCGGCGTCCTGCAGTTCGGTCGCGGCGGCCGCGAGATCGACGGTGGTCGCGCCGTCGGCCAGGACCAGGGCGGACGCGGGGTGGAGGGACGTGGCGGCAGGGGCGATCGCAACCTCGGCATCAACGACGGCCGCGGATACAGGAGGGATCGCGAGGTCGGTGGCGCTCGCGGGCTGAGCGAGCTCGGATGTCGGCGCCGCCAGTGTGGCCGACGTGGCCGCGGCGGCTGCCGGAGCGGAGGACGGCTGCGTGATCGACCGGATTCGCCGGCCGGCCAGGTCGACGACGTCGCCCCAGGCCCGCGGTCGGGAGGAGGCGGCGCGCCACTCGCCGCCGGCGGTCGGGACCTCGCGGCGCCCGTCGAACAGCTCGTCGAACGTCGTGCCGTCGACCCGCTCGTGCTCGACGAGATACGCCGCGAGCCGGCGAAGCGTTTCGAGATGGGCGATCAGCGTCTGGCTCGCCTCGGCATACGCCTCGTCGAGGATCGCCCGGATGGCGCGCGTCGCGGCCGGCTGGATCTCCGACGGCAGAGATGAGCTTCCGGTCGGCACGAAGAAGGACAGCGCCCCGCGACCGGACACGCCGGTGTCGGATGCCTCGGGGTCGCGGCCCATGCCCCACTTCGTCACCATCGAGGTCGCGATCCGGTTGGCCGCCTCGAAGTCGTTCGACGCGCCGCCGGTCACCTCCTGGAAGAGGATCTCCTCGGCCGCCCGGCCGCCCATGAGGGCAACGAGCCGGGCCCGGAGGTCGGACTCGGACGGGAGGTCGTTGTCCTCCTGGCTGCTGACGGTCACGCCGAGGGCCTCGCCGTGGGCGAAGAGCGAGATCTCCTCGACCCGGCGCTTGTCGCCGTGGACCTTTCCGCAGATCGCATGCCCGACCTCGTGGGCTGCGATGATCGAGCGCTCGCGCTCGTCCATCGAGCGGCGCCGCGACGTCCCGACGGCGACCTTCAGCCAGCCGGCGTGGAGGTCCTCGGGGTCGATCACCTCGCCGCCGCGGCGAGCTGCCATGATCGCCGCCTCGTTCAGCAGGTCGGCCAGCATCGCGCCAGAGAAGCCGTACGTCTTGCGGGCGGTCTCCTCGAGGTCGGCCGTGACCGCGAGCGGCTTGTTCCGGGCATGGACGTCGAGGATCGCGCGGCGCCCGACGACGTCGGGCATCCCGACGTGGATCTTGCGGTTGAAGCGGCCCGGCCGGAGGACCGCCGAGTCGAGGACGTCGAGGCGGTTCGTGGCGGCGATGACGATCACGTCGTCGGTGCTCTGGAAGCCGTCCAGCTCGACGAGGAGCTGGTTGAGCGTCTGCTCGCGCTCTTCGTGGCTGTTCGGGCCGCCGCGGGCCTTGCCGATCGCGTCGAACTCGTCGAAGAAGATGACGCCGCGGCCGAGCTTCCGAGCCTGGGCGAAGAGATCGCGGATCCGCTTCGCGCCGACGCCGACGTACTTCTCCACGAACTCCGAGCCCGATGCGTAGTGGAACGGCACGCCGGCCTCGGCCGCCACCGCCCGGGCGAGCATCGTCTTGCCGGTTCCAGGAGGGCCGTAGAGCATGATCCCGCGCGGGATCCGGGCGCCGAGCCGGCGGAAGCGCTCGGGGGTTTTCAGGAACTCGATCGTCTCGGTCAGCTCCAGCTTCGCCTCGTCGCAGCCGGCGACGTCGTCGAGCTTCACCGTGACGACCGGCTGCAACGTCCCGTCGGTGATCGAGGCTTGGGCGGCGCCAGCAGCCGCCGGGTCCGGCGGCATGATCGTCGTGAACTTCGAGCTGCTCTCCCGGCCGGCAGTCTGGCTCCGGCGAGAGAGGCGCATGACGACGAAGATCGTGACCACGAGCAGGACGAGCGGCAGAAGGATCGCGACCATGGTCGATGTGGTCGAGGTCGCGGACGGCGGCTTGGCCAGCGCGATCGCCTCGGTCGTCAGGAGGTTGCCGTAGCCGAGTGACGTGAGGGCGGCGACGGCATCGGACGCACCGACCGACAAGTCGATCGCGAAGACCTCGCCGGTCCGGGTCCTGGCCAAGAGCTCACCGGCCGGGTTCGTCGTTGTCGCGGGGCCGGCCGTGATCGCATCGATCTCGCCGGCTTGGATGTGGCGCTCGAGATCGGCCAGGGTCCAGCCGTTGCGAATCGTGAACGCGGGCCCCTGAGCGACGGTCGTGGTCGGCGGCGTCGTGCTGACCAGGGCCAGCTGGCCGACGCCGAGCAGAGCGACGAGGATGACGAGGAGGCCGGCCGCGGCGAGGCTTCGCGGGCGTCGTCGGACGGCGGCGCGCGCGCTGGACATTCGGCGGCGGGCGGCGGTGGCGAGACGCGAAATGACGTTCATGACATCCGGGGCATCGGACGGGTCGACAACCCCCTTGATCCGGGGTCTCCCTGATCCTCGCCGGACGGTGGCGGGAGGGGCATCCCCCGAATTCGTGAATTGGTCTGGGACCCGTTGGCTATGGGATCGTGGTGTGTGGTCTTGACGCTTGGCCCACACTCACGTTTCGCTGGCGCCGGCGATCCGGATCGAGGCTGAGACGGGATCGCCCCAGACCAGGTCGCGGGCAGCGTGGTACGCGGGACCGTCGCGACGGCTCAGAATCCGCCGTTCGATCCGGCCGTCGGCGCAGATCCGGAGCTCGACGATGCCCGGGCGCCGGCGCGGCCGGCCGAGGACGACACGCGGGGCCGGCTCGCCCGGCGTCCGGCTGACCGCGACGTAGCTGAACGGCTCGTCCTCCCAGGAACGCGTCGCGCTCTTGGCGCGGCGCTGGAGCGGACTCCGGTCGAGGCGAGCGAGGAAATGGCACCACGCCGGGTCCTCGATGGGGCACGGGTCGTCGCCTGGGCACGGAGCGACGACGTGGCCGCCGGCATTGATCAGGGCCTCGCGCGCGGTCCGGATCCGCTCGAATCCGGCCCGGCTGCCGGGTTCGACCAGGACGAGGAGACTGCTGGTCGCAGCCCAGACCCGGTCGACGATCGCCCCGCGGACGTCGTCGCCGAGCTCGCCGAGGACGTAGGCCGCGACCACCAGGTCGGCCGCGGGCAGTGGCGCCGCGCCGATGTCGGCGGCCTGCCAGGTCGCGGCGTCGAGGCTGGTCGGCGAAGCCGCCGCCGCGATCCGGCGGCCGAGATCGATCGCCGCGGGCTCGCGCTCGATCAGGGTCAGCCGCTCGAGGCCCGGCCAAGTCTCGAGCGCCGCCCAGGTCGCCGCTCCGGTTCCGGCGCCGAGGTCGAGGAGGCTCGCCGGTCCGAACGCGCTGAGTTGGGTCGCGGTTGCAGTCAACGCCCGGAGGATGGCAGCGTGCGTCGCCGGCATGCGCGCCGCGGCATAGGCAGCGGCCGTCTCCGCGTCGTGGATGTGGCCGCGTCCGTCGGCCGGCGCCGCGCCCGCCCGGTACGTGTCGGACAGCGCGGCCGCCCGCGCGCCGAGCGCCGGCGTCGTCCGGATCGTTCGCGCGAGCGCGGCGCGCAAGCGGGCGCCGCCTGCATCAAGGGAGGTGGAGCGGGAGACGGGGTTCGAACCCGCGACATGCAGCTTGGAAGGCTGCCGCTCTGCCAACTGAGCTACTCCCGCAACGGCGCCGGACCATGATAGACGAGGGCGGACCGGCTCTTCGATGAGCGCGATCGCTGAAAAGGGAGTAAACCAAACACCCGGCCCGCCCATGTGCCGAAATCGTTCGCGCCTGTGGGTACGCGGACCGGATCGAGAGGAGGCCATCGTGCCCACCGATCGTGCGCTCCCACTCCACATCGTCCGACGGTCCCTCGCCGCGGCCGGGATGGCCGTCCTGGCATCGGCCGCTGTCGCGCTGGCGGCCGTCGTCGTCGGACCGCTGTCGACCGCGAGCCGGCCAAGCCCGTTCGCGGCCTGCACGGATGGTCAGAGCGAAGGGCCTCCACCCGGCGAGGTCTTCGTCAACGCCGAGGTCGAGCCATGGGTCGACGTCAATCCCACCGACGGCAACAACGTCATCGGCACCTGGCAGCAGGACCGCTGGACCGACGGCGGTGCGCACGGACTCGACACCGGCATCAGCCACGACGGCGGCCTGACCTGGGCGCATGCCACGATCCCGTGGAGCACCTGCGCCGGCTCGACCGAGCCGAGGTACGCGCGCGCGACCGATCCATGGGTGTCGTTCGGGCCGACTGGCGTCGCTCACCAGGTCGCGCTGTCGCTCGATCCGAATGGCTTCACGACGGCCATTCTGGCCAGCCGTTCGACCAATGGCGGAACGACCTGGTCCGCGCCGGCCGTCCTCATCGACGACAACGACCTGCGCTTCTTCAACGACAAGGAGTCCATCACCGCCGACCCGACCGACCCGGACCTCGTCTATGCCGTCTGGGATCGGATCTACAAGCCGGGAGCCAGCAAGGGGTTCCCGTCGCAAGTCAACTCATTCGCGTTCCGCGGCTTCCCATACATCGCTCGCAGCACCGACGGCGGAGCGACGTGGGAACCTGCCCGAAGGATGAGCGGGAACGCCAACCTGTTCACGATCGGGAACCAGATCGCCGTCCTCCCGAACGGCACGCTCATCGACTTCACCGATTACGGGACTGGCTCGGGCGTCCAGCCATCGAACCATGACTGGAAGGCCGTGTTCCGCTCGACTGACCATGGCGCCACATGGACTGCCAAGCCGGTCGTGATCTCGCAGGTGTTCGAAGTCCGCCACACGATCCCCGACGGGACGTTCCGCGTCCGGGCCGGCGGCGATGACATCGCGGTCGATCCCGACACGGGCGATCTCTACGCCGTCTGGACGGACGGCCGATTCAACGACGGCTCCCACAACGACGTGATCCTGTCCAAGTCCACCGACGGCGGGCTGACCTGGTCGGAGCCGGTCAAGGTCAGCAAGAACCCGGCTGGGGTCGACGCGTTCACCCCGTCCGTCCACGTGAGCGCCGACGGCGACGTCGCAGTCAGCTACTACGACTTCCGGAACCAGACCGACGCGGCCGGAGTCGAGACGGACTTCTGGTTCGAGGTGTCGTCGGACGGCGGCTCGACTTGGGCCGAAAGCCGCCTCACGGACACATCATTCGACATCACCACTGCGCCGGTCGCACCGGCGTCGCGGGGCTACTTCCTCGGTGACTACGAGGGCATGTCCAGCGTTGGCTCGCGATTCACCAACCTGTTCGTCGTGACCACGGGCGATCTCGCAAACCGGACGGACGTCGTCGTTCGGAACGTCACGCCGTAGAGGGCTGCTGGGTGCGCCCGGCCGCGATCCGCGGCTGGGCCGCCCGGCGAAGAAGCGGCTGGGCCGCCCGGCGAAGAATCGGGTCCCTGGAAGCATCGTCCCACCCGGGCGCTTTGACCGTGCTCGCGTCCGTGGTCTAGAATTGGTTCACGGGTGGCCGGTCAGCAACAGCTCCGCCGCTCGGCTCGTTCCGCTAGCCGGGGCCTTCGTATGGTAACCGCAGCTCGATCCGCGCTGGCCCACGAGAGCGTCGATCTCCGCGCCCGACCCTTGCCTGATTCCGGGTAGGTCACCGCGGCAATCGCCGCGCGCAGATGCAGGAAGCCGTGGGCCCGGGGTCCGCGGCTTTTGTGATTCCGCGAATTGCGCTTCCTCTGCCCTGACCCGATTCCCTGACCTCCGACGGAGTGCGCCCATGACCAGGTCCTCGATCGCGACCAGATCCGCTCCCGGATCACCGGTGAAGCCCCCGGCCCTCCTCGTCGAGCACGTCACCAAGACGTTCGCGGTCGGCCGGCACCGCGCGCCCGTCGAGGCCGTGACCGACCTGTCGCTGCGGCTCGAGCGCGGCGACATCCATGGCGTCCTCGGCGCGAATGGATCGGGCAAGTCGACGCTCATCCGCCTGATCGCCGGCCTCCTGACGCTCGATGCCGGGCGGGTCGAGGTCTTCGGGTACGACATCGTCCGCCACGAGCTGCAGGTGAAGCGGCTGATCAACCGGGTCAGCGTCGACGCGGCGTTCTTCAAGAAGCTCAGCCCGATGGAGAACCTGACGTTCGCGGCGCGGGTCTACGGGCTCGATGTCCGGAAGGCGAAACAGTCCGTCCGCGCGATCCTGGAGCGGCTCCATGTCGGCAGCGACCGGGTCGATCGGCCGATCGAGCAGATGAGCCGCGGCATGCAGCAGAAGGTCGCGATCGCCCGGGCGCTGCTCACGAGTCCGACCCTCCTCCTCCTCGACGAGCCGACGACCGGACTCGACCCGCGCTCGAAGCTCGACGTCCAGGACTTCGTCGAGGAGCTGCGCGCGACGCACGACACGACGATCGTCCTGACCACGCACGACCTGGCCGAGGCCGAGCGCCTCTGCGATGCGATCACGATCATCGATGGCGGACGCGTGGTCGCGAGCGACTCGCCCGAGGGCCTGATCGCCGCAGCGGCCGCCCGCGATGGGCGATCGACCACGCTCTGGGATGTCTTCATGGCCTACACCGGCCGCTCGATCGATGACGACGTCGCCGAGGACGGAGAGGAAGCCGCCTCGTGACCACGATCAGCGACGAGCTCCGAGCGTCCTACGCGTTCATGGAGCGGAACTTCTTCCTCACCCGGCGGACCTGGGCATGGGAGGTCGCGTTCCTCGTCTACTCGGTCGCGAGCGCGCTCTCGATCTCGCTCATCGGTGTCGACCAGGGCAGCAACCGGCTCGTGCTCTCGCTCATGGTCGGCGCGATCTTCTGGAACTACCTCTCGGTCGTGTTCAGCTGGATCGCGGAGACGATCGCGGTGGAGCGCTGGGAAGGCACGCTCGAGTACACGATGATGGCCCCGATCCACCGATCGGCGCGGCTCGTCGGTCAGGTCGCCTACGCGATGGTCTACGGCCTGATCCACACCGCGGTCATCTTCGTCGTGCTCGTGCTGTTCTTCCCGGGGATCGATCTGTCCAGGGCGAACCCTGGTACGACCCTCACGTTCATGATCCTCGGCTCCTTCAGCTTCGTCGGCATCGGGATCCTGGCCGCGATCCTGCCGCTGCTCTACGTGGAGCGCGGCGCGCAGATGACCTTCGTGGTCCAGTCCAGCCTGCTCCTGATCAGCGGCGTCTATTACCCGATCGACATCCTGCCCGGCTGGATGCAGGTGCTCTCGCACATCTCGCCCGCGACGTACGTGCTGGACGGCGTCCGAGCCGGGCTGACGAGCGGGGCGTCCGTCGAGGAGCTCGGGCGGGACATCTGGCCGCTCCTCATCCTCGGCTGCATCTTCATCCCGTTCGGGCTCTGGGCGTTCGGGCGGGCGGAGCACTACGCGAAGCGGACGGGCAGGCTGAAGCGGGTCGGCTAACCCAGGATCCCGTCGAGGGCCGCGCGCTCGAGGAGCTCGCCGACGAGCGAGTTCGCCCAGGCGAACCAGGAGCGGGTGAACCGGCCCGGGTCGTCGGGGTCGAACGACTCGTGGGCGAGGTAGGTGCCGCCGTGCGATGCGCCGAGCAGCCGAACGGCGGCCAGACGCTCGTCGTCGGTGGTCGCCGTCAGCCCGCGCATCGCGACGGCGATCGGCCAGATCCGGCGCGGCCCTGTGTGCGGCGAGCCGATCCCGTCTCCGACAGCGCCCTGGAACCACCAGGGATTCGCCGCCGACAGGATCCAGCGCCGGGTCGCGGCATACAGCGGGTCATCCGCGGCGCAGGCGCCGAGGTACGGCAGAGAGAGCAGGCTCGGCACGTTGGCGTCGTCCATGAGGACGCGTCCACCCAGGCCGTCCACCTCGTAGGCCCAGATCGTCTCGGTCCCGTGGCGGACCGTCCCGTCGCGCGCGACGCCGGTCCGGATCTCGCGGGCCAGCGCCCGCGCCTCCTTCGCCCGTGGCGAGTCGCCGACCGCCTCCGCGAGCGGCGCGACGTCATCGAGGGCGCCGGCCAGGGCCAGGTTGATCGGAACGCTGAGGGGCAGGTCGGCCGCGTCGTCGGATGGGCGGAACGCGCCGTGGACCATCCCGTTCGGCCGGGTCGGCGCGCCCCGGCCGTCGTTGGGCACGACGTCCGTTGGATCCGGGTTCGGGCGGCGGAATCGATACGGGCCGGGGCCGGCGAGCCGCTGCTCCGTCCGGAGCGTCCGGACCACGGTCTCGAGCGCACCACGCCATGCCCCGTCGAACGGCCTGAGCGATCGGGCCGCACGCCAGTAGCCCACCGACAGGCGGCAGAAGGCGAACAAGGAGTCCGGCTCCCACTTCCGCTCGTGGACGCCCGGACGCATCTCCGTCTCGTCGGTCGCCCACTCGCCGGGCTCGTCGTTCGAGAGGAACGCATTCGCGTACGGGTCGAGCAGGATCTGGTCGCTCTGGCGGTGGATGACGCCGCGGATCAGCCGGTCGAGGTCCGCGTCGTCGCGGACGGACGCAAGGTACGGCCAGACCTGGGCGGTCGAGTCGCGAAGCCACATCGCCTCGATGTCGCCGGTCACGACGAACGTGTCCGGGTGGTCGTCCGTGCCGTCGGCGCTGACGATCGTGGTG
>DASXTH010000130.1:0-3480 GCA_036505555.1 Candidatus Limnocylindrales bacterium
CGGCGGCCCGCTGCTCACGCTCGCGAAGCGCACCCAGCTCGAGGGGATCGGCGTCGGGGTCCTCGCCTCCGGCATCGCCGCTCGTGCAGCAGACGAGCCAGCCCTCGGAGCCCTCGTCGATCCAGCGCGCCGCGGTCCCGGACGGCCCGAATTCGGCGTCGTCGGGGTGCCCCGCGATCACCATGAACCGCTCGGGGCGCCACGAATGGGGGGCATCGCTCATCGGGGTCGTTCCGTCCTATGGTCCGGTTGTTTCGCCCGATGCAGCAGGTCTATCATTCCGGCCGAGGCTTCGCTCGTCTCCCCCCACGAGCGAAGCCTCGACCGATGCCCGGGGATGGGCATCCTGGCCGCCGCCGCGGATCGGCTCGCCGCGCGGCGCGGGGCACACGCCACGGAATGTCAGGACCGGGCGCCGGCGCCCGCCGCCCGACCCGCCTTGGCTTCCTCGAGGGCGGCGATCACCTCGGCGGCATGACCCTCGGGCTTCACCTTGGGCCAGGTCCGGGCGACCTTCCCGTCGGGGTCGACGAGGAACGTCCTCCGGGCGACGCCCATGTAGCTCTTCCCGTAGTTCTGCTTCTCCACCCAGGAGCCGTACGCCTCGGCGACGCCGTGATCGAGGTCGGCGAGGAGGAGGAACGGCAGCCCGAACTTCTCGCGGAACGCCCGCTTGCTGCCGGCGCCCTGCGGGCTGATCCCCCAGACGTCGGCGCCGCGCTCGTGGATCTCCTCGTTCGCGTCGCGGAACTCGCAGGCCTCGACCGTGCAGCCGGGCGTGTCGTCCTTCGGGTAGAAGTAGACGATCGTCCAGCGGCCGCGCTGCTCGGCAAGCCGGTGGACGGCGCCGGTCTCGTCGGGGAGGGCGATCTCGGGGGCGAGGTCACCCGGCTCGGGCATGCTCATCGAGAGAGCGTAGCAGGGGTCTCGATCACGAGGACGCGGCCGGACCCGACGACGAGCCCGGCGTCGCCGGCGATGCGCACGTTGGAGAGGCCGCGCGACGTGCCGATCCGGAGGGTCTCCCGGTCGAGGGGGTAGCGCAGGCCGCGCGTCTCGAGCCCGGCCGCATCACCGCCGAACGGCAACAGCGTGACGAGGTCGCCGATCCTGCCGGCCAGATCGGTTCGGCCGGCGCCGATGAGCCGGATCCGGGCCGCCGCGTCGATGAGGCGTGCGTCGCAGCCGTCGAGGCGCGGATGGGCGAGGAGCCAGACGTTGGCGAGCCCGTGATCGAGGCGGTCACCGCCGAGCCCGCCGAGGATCGTGATCCGTCGCGCTCCGGCATCGAGCGCGGCCAGGAGGGCGAGCTCGGCGTCCGACTCGTCCTTGTCGACCGGCGAGCGATGGATCGGAACACCCGACGCGGCGAGCGCGGCGAGCTCGTCCGCGTCGATCGAGTCGCCGTCGCCGACCCACAGGTCGATCGGGCGGGCGACGACGGCCACGTGGCGCGCCCCGCCGTCCGCGGCGATGACGAGGTCGACTCCGTCCGACCAGCCGGGCCAGACGTCGTCGAGCGTTGTGGCCGCGGGCACCGCGCCGTCGGCGAGGATGAGAGCGTGACGGACCGCGGCGTCGGTCGGGGGCGGTGGCACAGATCAGACCGGGGCGTCGGGGCGCCCGGCCGCGCGGGCGGCGAGGTGGCGCTCCGCCCAGGCGGCGACCGACGGGGCGAGCTCGGCGGCCCCGGCGGCAATCAGGTCGTCGGGGTCGCCGAGGACCGACTCGATGCCGATCCCCCGCGCGCCGACGACCATCGCCATCTGCATGTCGGTCGGCGCGTCGCCGATGTAGTAGCAGCGGTCCGGTCGGTGGCCATCCCCGGCGAGGCGAAGGGCGAGCCGCAAGGGCTCCGGGTCCGGCTTGTGGACGGGCAGGTCGTCGCCGAACACGCGGACCGGGAGGAGGTCGCCGAGGCCCGTCCGGCCGAGCTGCGGCTCGACGACCGCTCGATCGCCGGCCGTGACGATCCCGAGCACGGCGCCCGCGTCGCGGAGACGCTCGAGCGCGGCGACGGTTCCCGGGAAGGCGACGACCATGTCGCCGTCGTCTCCGAATGTCGTCTCCCAGAGGGTGTTCGCCTCGTCGAGGCGGTGGTCGGGCACACCGAGGCGGCGATACATCTCGCGCCAATCGGGGGTGTAGTGGAGCCGGTAGCGATCGACGTCGAACGGCAGGCCGAACGCCTTCATGACGATCGCGTTCGCGCGGTGGAACGCGCCGAGCGAATCGACGAGGGTTCCGTCCCAGTCGAAGAAGATCGCTTCCACAGGTCCGATGCTAGCGCGCCACGATGCGCCCGAGGCTCCGTGGCGGGCGGGTCGTTGCCCCAGCCCCACCGCAAAGCCTGATGCACTAGACTCCGGCCGTGCCCGAGACCACCGACCACGCTGGGATCCAGCGGGTCCGCGACGCCGCCTCGCGCAAGGGCGTGGACCTGGACATCCGGGTCTTCGATGCGTCCACGCACACCGCCGCCGATGCAGCCGCGACGGTCGATGCCGAGCTCGGCCAGATCGTCAAGTCGCTCGTCTTCGTGGCGCCCGTGGAGGACGGCGCGCTCGAGCCGATCCTCTGCCTCGTCTCCGGCCCCAACCGGGTCGATCTCGCCCGGCTGGCGGCGGTCACCGGCGAGCGCGACATCCGCCGCGCGACCGCCCGCGAAGCCCAGGAGCTGACCGGCTTCGTCATCGGCGGGATCCCGCCCTTCGGCCACACCCGGACGGTGCGGACGATCATGGACCCGGACCTCGGCCGCTTCCAGATCGTGTGGGCCGCGGCCGGCACGCCGTCGGCGGTCTTCCCGGTGCCGCCCGGGACGCTCCGGATCCTCGCCAACGCCATGGTCGCTCCGATCACCGAGGAGCGCCGTGCGGCCGACGTCGAGGCCGAGGCGCAGGGTCGACGTGACGGCGATCCCTCGAGCGGTGTCGGCGGTCTCGTCGGCGGCGGCACGGCCGCGTCGAACGCAGGGGCGTGACCCCCGACGACTCGGGTTCCACGGGCTCGCCCGCGGGTGTCGTCCCCGCGACGCCGGTGCCTGCGCCCGTTCCGCGCGACGCGACCGTCGCCTACCCCGGCGGCCTGCGCGCCCGCTGGCGCTGGGCGGGCAGCGGCCAGGGCCCAGCCGTCTTCGCGCTGACCGAGGCCGGCGGCACGCTCGAGGACCTCGGGCCGCTCGTCTCGAAGGACTTCGAACAACTCTGCCGCGCGGAGCTCCGGATCGACGGCCCGGCCGGCGCCTGGACGGTCCGGCTCGCCTCCACGATCCACGATGAGCCGGCGGGTCTGGTCTGGGACGACGCCGGCCTGTTCATCGTCAAGTACGGCTTCCACACCTACGGGCTCGAGAGCCGCAGCGGCAGCGTCCGCTGGACGCACCGGTCTGCGTCGCCGCTGATCGCGGTCTTCGGCTCGCCGCGGCTCGCCCATCTCGTCATCCAGTCGGAAATCGAGACGTTCGCGATCGAGCCCGAC
>DASXTH010000131.1:0-10235 GCA_036505555.1 Candidatus Limnocylindrales bacterium
GAGCGGTTCGCGACCGAGATCCGGAACCTCCAGCACACCGAGATCGGCGAGGTCATGGAGCCCTTCAAGCCCGGCCAGAAGGGCTCCAGCGCGATGCCCCACAAGCGCAACCCGATCCTCGCCGAGCGGATCGCCGGCCTCGCCCGCCTCCTCCGCGGCTACGCCCAGACCGCGCTCGAGAACCAGCCACTCTGGCACGAGCGCGACATCAGCCACTCCAGCGCCGAGCGCGTGATCCTGCCGGACGCCACGATCGTCCTCGACTACCTGCTCGTGAAGATGGCCGGGCTCGTCGATGGTCTCGTCGTCCGCCGCGAGCGGATGCTCGAGAACATCGAGCGGGGGCTCGGCCTTCACGCCTCGTCCCGTGTCCTCGGCGCACTCGTCGAGCGCGGTGGGATGAGCCGTGAGGCGGCCTACGCGGTCGTCCAGCGGGCCGCACTCCGGGCCGCCGACGAACGCCACCCGCTCCGCGACTTGCTCTCGCTCGATCCCGACGTCGCGAAGCGCCTCCCCCTGACCGACCTGGACGCCTGCTTCGACGACGCCGCATACCTCCGCCACGTCCCCGCCGTCATCGCCCGACTCGACAGCCTGGAGGCCACATCGCATGTCACTCGCTGAAACGTTTCTCCGGTCCGGGAAGGTCCGCGACCTCTTCGAGCTGCCGGACCATCGTGTCGTCCTCGTGGCCTCGGACCGAATCAGCGCGTTCGACGTGGTGCTGCCGAGCCTGATCCCGGACAAGGGCCGGGTCCTCACCGGGATCTCGCGCTTCTGGTTCGCCGAAACCTCGGGGAACGTCCGCAACCACCTCCTGGCGACCGACCCGGCGGTTATCGCGGAGGCGCTCGCCGCGCGCGGGATCGCCTCCGATCAGATCGGCCCGATGGACGACCTCCGCGGCCGGGTGATGGTGTGCCGTCCCGCACTCGTCCTGCCGATCGAAGCCGTCGTGCGGGGCTACCTCGCGGGATCCGGTTGGAAGGAATACCGCGAGCGCGGCGCCGTCTGCGGCATCTCCCTTCCGGCCGGTCTTCGGGAGAGCGATCGCCTGCCCGAGCCGATCTTCACGCCGGCGACGAAAGCCCCGATCGGCGAGCACGATGAGAACATCAGCTTCGACGGGATGATCGATCACCTGGCGTCGGACGCGTGGATCCTCGGGGGCAGCGCCCGCGAGCACGCCGGCGAGCTCGCCGAGCGCGTCCGGGAGATCTCCCTTGCGCTGTATCGATTCGGCGCGGCGGTCGCCGAGCGCAAGGGGGTCATCCTCGCCGACACGAAGTTCGAGTTCGGCCTCGGCGGATCCGGCGATCCCGACGAGGATCCCATCGGGCCGCCGGAGGAGCAGACCGGCGACGTGCGTAGCGAGGGCTGGCTTGGCATGTCCGCAGGTGCCCTCGAAACCAACCTGATGCTCATTGACGAGGTGCTGACCCCGGATTCCTCGCGCTTCTGGGACGCCGCCGACTACGAGCCGGGCCGGGCGCAGGCGAGCTTCGACAAGCAATACGTCCGGGACTGGCTCGAGACGCAGGACTGGGACAAGACGCCACCCGGGCCGGCCCTGCCGGCGGACGTCGTGGCTGGGACGCGGGCGCGGTATGTCGAAGCGTTCGAGCGGATCACGGGCGCGAGCTTCCAGCGCTACCTCGACGACGACGTCATCGGGCCCGGCGCATGACCCTCGACACCCGCTACGCGGTCAACGTCCGGCCGAAGGACGGGATCCTCGACCCGCAGGGCCGGGCCGTCGAGGGCAGCCTCGGCCATCTCGGCATCGAGGGGGTCTCGGCGGTTCGCGTCGGGCGGCGGGTCGAGCTCACCGTGAGTGCGCCGGACGATGCGGCGGCGCGGGCGATCGTCGAGCGGCTGGCCTCGGAGCTGCTGTCAAACCCTCTGATCGAGTCGTACGACATCGAGGTGCTGGGAGCCGCCTCCTCGATCGAGTCGGACGCACCGGCAGGGGCGCGCGCGTGAGCGTCCGGATCGGCGTCGTCCTGTTCCCGGGCTCGAACCGGGACATCGACGCGGTGAACGCCCTCGAGGTCGCGGGCGCCGAGCCGGTCGTCCTCTGGCACGAGGAGGCGTCGCTCGACGGCGTCGCCGGAGTTCTCGTCCCGGGTGGGTTTGCCTACGGCGACTACCTCCGAGCCGGTGTGATCGCCCGGTTCAGCCCGGTGATGCGCGCGGTGGCGGCCTTCGCCGACGAGGGCGGCCTCGTCCTCGGGATCTGCAACGGGTTCCAGGTGCTCACGGAGGCCCACCTGCTCCCCGGCGCCCTGCTCCGGAACCGCGGCCTCCGCTTCGTCTCGCGGCGGATCGCGATCGCGGCCGAGCGGACGGACACGCCATTCACGCACGGCGTCGAGGCCGGCCGGCCGCTCCTGATGCCGGTGGCGCACGGCGAGGGCGCCTACTTTGCCGACGATGCCACCCTCGACGCGCTCGAGGCCGGCGGGCAGGTCCTGTTCCGCTACGTCGACCCGGCCACGGGCGGCCGTGCCGGTGGCGAGGAGGACCGCGCGAACCCGAACGGCTCGCTTCGCGCGATCGCGGGCGTGATGAACGCCGCCGGCAACGTCGCGGGCCTGATGCCCCACCCTGAGACGGCGGTCGAGGCGGTCCTCGGGTCCGACGACGGCCTCGGGATCATCGCCTCGTTCGTCGCGAGCGCTGCGGAGCGCGAGCGCGCAGCAGGCCGGATCGGGATGACAGCCGCCACGGCGGCGGCAGTTGCGCGATGACAATGACGGTCGAACCCGTGTCCGAGACCGCACTGGTGCCCGAGGAACTGCTCCATCGCCGCCTCGGGGTGACCGACGAGGAGCTCGCCGCGATCCGCGACCGGCTCGGCGGCCGCGACCCGAACGAGCTCGAGCTCGCGATGTTCAGCGTGATGTGGAGCGAGCACTGCTCGTACAAGAGCTCGCGGCCGTTGCTCCGGACGCTCCCGACCGGGACGTCGGCCGACGGCGTCGTCGCGGGCCCGGGCGAGAACGCTGGCGTGATCTCGATCGGCGACGGGCTCGCGGTCGCGTTCAAGATCGAGTCGCACAACCACCCGAGCGCGGTCGAGCCGACCCAGGGCGCGGCGACGGGCGTCGGCGGGATCCTCCGCGACATCTTCACGATGGGTGCCCGCCCGATCGCCGTCCTCGACGCGCTCCGGTTCGGCGATCCGGCGGACGCCCGGACACGGCATCTCGTCGAAGGCGTCGTGAAGGGCGTCGGCGGCTACGGCAACTGCGTCGGCGTCCCGACGGTCGGGGGTGAGCTCGTCTTCGACCCGTCGTACGCCGGGAACCCCCTCGTCAACGTCATGGCGATCGGGCTGCTCGAGGTCGACGACCTGACGCTCGCGGCCGCGCCTGGCGAGGGCAACCTCGTCGTCCTCTTCGGATCGACGACCGGTCGCGACGGGATCGGCGGGGCGAGCGTGCTGGCGTCGGCGACCTTCGGCGACCAGGACGCCTCGAAGCGACCGAGCGTGCAGGTCGGCGATCCGTTCGCCGAGAAGCTCCTGATCGAGGCGTCGCTGGAGCTCATCCGCGGCCGGCTCGTCGCCGGCCTCCAGGATCTCGGCGCCGGCGGCATCACGTGTGCGACGTCCGAGACGGCCGATCGAGCCCGCACCGGGATGCGGATCACGCTCGGGGCGATCCCGCGCCGCGAGCCCGGAATGGCGCCCTTCGAGGTGATGATCAGCGAGTCCCAGGAGCGGATGCTCGCCGTGGTCGAGCCCGAGCGGTGGGACGCCGTCGAGGCGGTCTGCCGGCGGTGGGGACTGCCGGTCGCGATCATCGGCCAGGTCACGGCCGACGGCGACCTGGTCGTCGTCGACGACGATGGGGCGGAATTCGCACGCGTGCCGGCGGCCGCGCTGACGAGCGATGCGATCGTCCACCAGCGCCTGGCCGCGCCCCCGGCCCGCGTCCGGGCGGCGCCTGCCCCCGGCGCTCCATCGATGGCATCGGACGGCCTCCCGGAGCGAGGCATGGACCCGGGCGCCGTCCTCACCGCCCTCCTCGGTTCGGCGAACCTCTCCAGCCGGCGCCCGGTCTTCGAGCAGTACGACTCGACCGTCCAGGCGAACACCGTCGAGGGCCCCGGTCACGGAGCGGCGATCGTCCGGATCAAGGGCACGACGAAGGCGCTCGTCGCCGCGACCGACGCGAACCAGGCGGTCGGCGCGATCGATCCGTGGCTGGGCGCGGCGCTGAGCGTTGCCGAGGCGACGAGGAACGTCGCGATCACCGGCGCCCGTCCCCTCGGCGTCACGAACTGCCTGAACTACGGCGACCCGACCCGACCCGAAGCGTTCTGGCAGCTGACCGAGGGCGTCCGCGGCCTCGCCGACGCGTGCCGGGCGCTCGGCCTGCCCGTGACTGGTGGCAACGTCTCGCTCTACAACGAGTCGCCGGCCGGCGCCATTGCGCCGACGCCCGAGATCGGCGTCGTCGGACTGCTCGACGACGTCGCGACGCGGGTCGGTCCGGCCTGGCGGGCGCCCGGCGACCGCGTCCTGCTCGTCGGCGAGGCGACGCCCGGTCTCGCCGGCAGCGCGTACGCCGAGCTGGCCGGCGTGGCGACCGAGGACGGGCCCCCGAGCCTGGACCTCGACCGCGAGCGGCGACTCCAGGCCTTCCTCCGGGAGTCGGCGGCGCGCGGACTCCTCGAGTCGGCCCAGGACGTGTCGGGCGGCGGACTCGCGGTCGCCCTCGCCGAGTCAGCGCTCTGGGCGGATGGGGAGCGCGGGCTCGGCGCCCAGCTGCGGATCGCGGTCGCGAGCTCGCCGGCGGTCGACCTGTTCGGAGAGAGTCCGTCACGCGTCGTCGTGAGCGCCACGCCGCGCCATGTCCCGGCATTGATCATGCTCGCCCGCCAGCACGGGCAGCCGGTCGAGGAGCTCGGGGTGATCACGGCTCGCCCGTCCGATGGGACCTCGGCCCGTCTCGTCGTGGAGCTTCACGGCTCCGGCGCAACGGGCGCCGCCGAGGATCGCGGCAGCCGCGTCGCGGACGCCCTCGACGTCGCCCTCGACAGGCTCCGCCACGCCTGGGAGGGCGGCCTGTCGCGCGCCCTCGGCTGGGAGCAGCGCTGATGTGCGGCGTGTTCGGGGTCGTGCTCCCGTCGGGCGGCGACCAGGGTGCCGCGGCGCTCGCGTCGCTCGGGTTGTTCGCGCTCCAGCATCGCGGCCAGGAATCCGCCGGGGTGGCCGTCAGCGACGGCGAGCAGCTGATGCTCTACAAGGACCTCGGGATGATCAGCTCCGTCCTCGACGAGCGGCGGATCCCGTCGCTCCGGGGCGGCCTCGCGATCGCCCATTGCCGCTATTCGACGACCGGCTCGACGATCTGGGAGAACGCCCAGCCGACCTTCCGGCTCGGCCCGCGCCGGGCGCTCGCGATCGGCCATAACGGCAACCTCGTGAACACCCGCGAGCTCCTCGGCCAGCTCCAGGGCGGCCGCGGCAGGTTGCCCGCGTCAACGGACACGGAGCTCCTCACGGCCCTCCTCGCCGACGAGCCGGCCGCGGACACGGTCGACGCTCTTGTCCGCGTCCTGCCCCGCGTCCACGGCGCCTTCAGCCTCGTGATCCTCGACGAACGGCGGGTCATCGGCGTCCGCGACCCGTTCGGGTTCCGGCCGCTCGTGCTCGGCCGGCTTCCGGCGCCGGATTCCGCAGCAGCGGCCGCCGGCCCCGGCCTGTGGGGCGACGACGATGGCGACGATGCCACTTCCGGCTGGGTCCTTTCGAGCGAGACGACGGGCCTCGATATCGTCGGCGCCGAGTACGTCCGGGACGTCGAGCCCGGAGAGATCGTCATCCTGGAGGCCGGCCGCGCGCCACGGTCCGTCCGCTACGCGGTGGCCAAGCCGGCCCTCTGCGTCTTCGAGCTCATCTACTTCGCCCGCCCCGACTCGTACATGGAGGGCCGCAACCTGTACGAGGTGCGCCGACGGATGGGCGAGGAGCTCGCCCGCGAGCACCCGGCCGAGACCGACCTCGTCATGCCCGTCCCAGACACGGGCGCGCCGGCGGCCGCCGGCTATGCCGAGATCAGCGGGATCCCGTACCGCGAGGGTCTGATCCGCAACCGCTACACCGGTCGGACGTTCATCCAGCCGAGCCAGACGATGCGTCACCGCGGCGTGACGCTCAAGCTGAACCCGCTGCGCGAGGTCGTCCGCGGCAAGCGCCTGACGGTCGTCGATGACTCGATCGTCCGCGGCACGACGACGAAGCAGATCGTCGAGGTCCTGCGCCGCGCCGGCGCCGCCGAGGTCCACGTCCGGATCAGCGCGCCGCCGATCTACCACCCCTGCTTCTACGGGATCGACACCCAGGTCGAGACCGAGCTGATCGCCGCGACCCACTCGGTCGAGCAGATCCGCGAGTTCATCGGCGCCGACTCCCTCGGCTACCTCTCGATCCGCGGCGTCCTCGCCGCCCTCGACCTGCCCTACGACCGGTTCTGCTTCGCGTGTTTCGACGGCAACTACCCGGAGCCCGTCCCGTACGACGCGGCGTCGCGGAAGTTCGTCCTGGAAGAGCCGGTTACGGTCCGGTGACCGAAGCGCGCCCGGCCTACGCCGCGGCGGGGGTCGACATCGATGCCGGCGATCGCGCGGTCGAGCTGATGCGGGCCGCGGTCGAGCGAACCCGCCGGCCCGAGGTGCTGGGCGGCTTCGGCGGCTTTGGGTCCGCGGTCACGATCCCGTCCGGCTACCGCTCGCCCGTCCTCATCTCCTCGACCGACGGCGTCGGGACGAAGACGGCGATCGCGGCCGCGCTCGGGCGGTACGACACGATCGGCCGCGATCTCGTCGCGATGTGCGCCGACGACGTGGCATGCAGCGGTGCCGAGCCGCTGTTCTTCCTCGACTACGTCGCGGTCGGCGTCCTCGACCCGGAACAGGTCGCGGAGCTCGTCGGCGGGATCGCCGAGGGCTGCCGCGAGGCGGGCTGCGCGCTCGTCGGGGGCGAGACTGCAGAGCATCCCGGGCTGATGCAGCCGGGCGAGTTCGACCTGGCAGGGTTCTGCGTCGGGGTCGTCGAGGCAGACGAGCGCATCGACGGCAGCGCCGCACGGCCGGGCGACGCGATCCTCGGACTGCGGGCGAGCGGCCTCCATAGCAACGGCTATTCATTGATCCGGTCGCTGGTCGCAAGCTGGGACCTCGAGCTCTCGCGACCCTACCAGGAGCAGCTGCAGCGGACGCTCGGCGCGAAGGCAGCCGCCGAGGCGATCGCCGACGAACCGGAGCACGCCATGGCGACGCTCGGCGAGGTCCTCCTGACGCCGACGACGATCTACGCCGGATTGCTCGGCCGGCTTCACACAGAGCTGCGCGCCGGCGGCCACGAGATTCGCGGCCTCGCCCACATTACCGGCGGCGGCCTGGTCGCGAACGTGCCCCGCGCCCTGTCGGAGTCGCTGGCCGCCCGGATCGACCCATCGAGATGGGAGGTCCCGTCCATCGAGCGGCTCTTCGCTGCCCTCGGGGGCCTCGACGAGGCGGAGGTCCGCGCGACCTTCAATGCCGGCGTCGGGATGGCGGTGATCGTCGCCCAGGAGGCGACGGGCCGATCGATCGACTGGCTTCGTGACCACGGCCAGGATGTCGTCGTCATCGGGGACGTGCTGCCGGCTGACGACGGCCCGCGCTACATCGAGGGACCGCTCGGCCGATGAGCTCGACGAATCCACCGAGCACGCCGAGCCCGCGGCGCGGGCGGATCGCGGTCGCGGTCTCGGGCGGCGGCTCGAACCTGCGGGCGCTCCATGCCGCGAGCCTGCGCGGGGAGCTGGGCGGAGAGATCGTCCTCGTCCTCGCCGATCGTCCGTGCCGGGCCCTCGAATGGGCGGCCGAGCTCGGGATCGACACCGCACTTGTTCCAGGTGGCGACGACGGCACGGTCGCCGAAGCCCTCGCTTCGGCCAACCCCGATGTCGTCGTTCTTGCCGGCTACATGCGAATCCTCGGCCTGCGGACGCTCGAGGCGTTCCCCGGTCGAATCCTGAACACCCATCCCAGCCTGCTGCCGGCGTTCCCCGGCGCACACGCGGTCATCGCGGCGCTCACCTTCGGAGCAAAGGTCACCGGTGCCACCGTCCACATCGTGACGGCCGATCTGGATGACGGCCCGATCGTCCTCCAGGAAGCCGTCCCGATCCTCGCAACCGACGATGAGCCGACGCTCCACGAACGAATCCGCGCGGTCGAGCACGGCCTGCTTCCGCGCGCCGTCGCCCTGTTCCTGGCCGGCGCCGTGAAGACGGAGCCGCACGGCGGCCGGTCCACGTCATTGGACACCGAACGGGCAGCGTCATCGGTTCCCGTGCCGCGTCGGGCGCTGCTGTCGGTGTCCGACAAGACGGGTCTGGCGGACTTCGGCGACGGCCTCGTCCGGCTCGGCTTCGAGCTCGTCTCGACCGGCGGCACCGCCCGGGCCCTGCGCGACGCCGGGTTGCCCGTGACCGACGTCGCCGCGGTCACCGGCTTCCCCGAGATGCTCGACGGCCGCGTCAAGACCCTCCACCCGAGGGTCCATGCGGGGATCCTCGCCGACCGTCGCCTGGCGGACCATCGCCTTCAGCTCATCGCCGCCGGGATCGCGCCCTTCGAGCTCGTCGTCGTGAACCTCTACCCGTTCGCTGCGGCCGCCGAGCGCCCGGGGATCACGTTCGACGAGCTCGTCGAGGAGATCGACATCGGCGGCCCGTCGATGGTCCGGGCGGCGGCGAAGAACCACGCGTCGGTCGCGATCGTGACGTCGCCCGCTCGTTATGACGCCGTGCTCGCCGCCGTCCGCGAAGGCCCGATCCCGGCAGGTCTGCGCGCCGCCCTCGCCGTCGAGGCATTCCGCCACACCGCCGCCTACGACGCCCGGATCTCGGCCGAGCTGCCGGCGCGAATGGCGGCCGCCGGCGTGGAGCTGCCTGACGAGCCGGGTCTCCCGGGCGCGGCCGACCCGTTCCCGCCGACCCTCACGATCGGGCTCGAGAAGGTCGAGACGCTGCGGTATGGCGAGAACCCGCACCAGGCCGCTGCGCGCTATCGGCGGCCCGGCCGAAACGGCGCCGGTGGCGGGCCGTTTGCCGGCGCCGGGGCCCCGCTCCAGGGCAAGGCGCTCAGCTACAACAACGTCCTCGATGGCGGAGCGGCCGCCGCCTTCGCCCGGGCGCTCCGGGGACCCGCCTGCGTGATCGTCAAGCACACGAACCCGTGCGGAGCCGCCGAGCGGGCGACGTTGCGCGAGGCCTGGGACTCGGCCCTCGCCGGCGATCCGGTCTCGGCATTCGGTGGCGTCGTCGCCCTGACCCGGACCGTCGACCGGGCGACCGCCGACGGGCTGACGAGCCTGTTCCTCGAGGTGGTCGTGGCACCTGGGTTCGACGACGAGGCGCGCGAGCTGTTGGCGGCCAAGGCGAACCTCCGGCTGATCGTGGATCCGGCGCTCGGGTCCGAAGATCCAGTGCCGTTGCCAGACCCGCTCGGCGCGATCCGGACGGCCGGCGGCGCGGTCCTCGTCAGCACCCCCGACGCGGCTCCCGACGACCCGTCGACCTGGCAGGTTGCCACCGACCGGCCGCCGACCGACGAGGAACGTCGCGACCTCGATCTCGCCTGGCGTCTCTGCCGCGGGGTCACCTCGAACGCGATCGTGCTGGTCCGCAACGGCCGGCTGATCGGCTTCGGTTCCGGCCAGACCTCGCGCGTCGATGCCGCTCGGCAGGCCGTCGAGAAGGCCCGCGCGATCTCGGGCGCCGAGTCACTGATCGGCGCCGCGTGCGCTTCGGACGCGTTCTACCCGTTCCCGGACGCCGTCGAGGTCTGCCTCGAGGCCGGCGTGAGCGCCTTCGTGCAGCCGGGCGGATCGGTCCGCGACGCGGAGGTCGTCGCCGTCGCCGACACCGCCGCCGCCACGATGCTCATCACCGGGATCCGCCACTTCCGCCACTGATCACGAGGCGTCGAACGAGGCGCGGTGCTTCGCCGGACTCGGGCGTCTCACTTGACCCGCGGGAGGCGCCTCCGCGATCATCCCTTCATGGATCGACTCGGGAGCCTGATGGCCATGCCAGGGCGGCCCCGCTCGCGGCAGGTCTGACCGAAGACCTCGCTCGGCCGAGCGCCGGCCGCCGATCACGGAGCGCCATCCCGATCTCGGAATCCGGGATGGCTGCCATCCCCGTCCCTCACGGCCCCCCCGCCCCCCCACC
>DASXTH010000132.1:0-5903 GCA_036505555.1 Candidatus Limnocylindrales bacterium
GGGCGCATCGACGAGCCTCCGGATCAGCCAGCACGTGACGGTCCGCGAGGAGCGCTTCGGCGGCGTCGGCGTCGGCGTCGAACGCGCGGCCGTCGCCGGATCCGCGTCGACCATTCCGGCCGAGGTCGAGCCCGCCCGCCGATGACTCGAGGTCGGCTGGCTGTCCACGCCCACTTCTATCAGCCGTCGCGTCTCGATCCCTGGACCGGGCTCGTCCCAGCAGAGCCGTCTGCTGCCCCCTTCCACGACTGGAACCAGCGCGTCGCCGCGGAGTGCTACCGCCCGAACGCCGAGCGCGGCAACCTCCGCCGGATCTCGTGGAACCTGGGGCCGACGCTCGCCTCGTGGCTGTCGATCGAGGAGGCGGCGACGCATGAGCGGTTCGTGGCGGACAGCGCGTCGGCGATCGCCCAGTCATATCACCACGCGATCCTGCCGCTGGCCTCGGCCGCCGATCGCCGGACCGAGATCGCGTGGGGCATCCGCGATTTCGAGCTGCGGTACGGGCGGCGGCCGGCCGGGATGTGGTTGCCGGAGACGGCAGTCGACCGAGCGACGCTGCGCGAGGCGGTCCGGCAGGGAATCGGATTCACGATCCTCGCGCCGTGGCAGGCCGCCGAGGCGGGGGTCGACACACGCCGGCCGCATCGGGTCGATCTCGGGAACGATGAGGGGATCATCGTCCTGTTCTACGACGCGGGGCTGTCGGCGTCGGTCTCGTTCGAGCCCGAGGCGACGTCCGATGCCGACCGGTTCGCCCGCGAACGCGTCCTCCCGCGGCTGCAGGGCGGGCCGTCGCCTGTCGAGGCGCCGCTGGCGTTGATCGCCACCGATGGCGAGCTCTACGGCCACCATCAGCAGTTCCGCGAGCTGTTCCTCCAGCGGCTGCTCGACGGCGCTCCGGCGGCCGTCGACCGCGGCTTCGACATCGTGACGCTCGACATGGTCGCCGCGGACGCCGCCGATCGTGACGGCGCGATCCGGATCGCGGAGCGGACGTCGTGGAGCTGCCATCACGGCATCGCTCGCTGGAGCGGCGAGTGCCCGGACGCGGCGGACGGTCGATGGAAGGCGCCGCTGCGGGCGGCGCTGGAGCGGCTGGCGGGCGCGATCGACGTGATCACCGCGGCCGCGATCGCCGAGATGCCCGGCGACGTCGACCCGGACTCGGCCCGAGATGCCTACATCGACGTCGTCGCAGGCGCGACGCCGGCGGCGGACTTCGCCGCGGACCGCTGGCCGGGCGCAGCCGACCCCGGTCGCGCGCGCGTGCTCGACCTCCTCGAGGCGCAGCGCTGGCGGCTGGCGATGTTCGCGAGCGATGGTTGGTACTGGGATGACCCGATCCGGCCGGAGACGCGCCAGGTGCTCCGCGCCGCGGCGCGCTCCGTGCGGATCGTCGACGCGGTGGCCCGCACGCGTCTGGAGCGGCGGCTCGTCGAGGATCTCGCGGTCTTCAGCTCCCCGTCACGTGGCCTCGACGGCGCCGGGATCTACCGGATGGCCCTCGCCGACGTCGATCAGCCGCCGCCGGCTGGCTGATCGCGCCGCGCCGCGAGCCTCCGACCGCCCCTGGCGCGTGGCTCGTCAACTCGCCAGATATTCGCCCCGGGACTCGGCGGCTGTGTTCCGCGCAGGGAACGAACGTCCGCATCGGGGCATCCCCGCAAGGCGACCGCGCCGCGCAGTTCATGGGCGCATGATTGGCCGGATCCGCAGCTTGGCTCCAGCGGCAGCGCGTGACATTGCTGCGATTCCGTCAGGAATCCTTCACCACACCCTGGTTGAGACGCTGCACCTCCCGGGTGACGATGACCCTGCGGCCGCACCGGCCGCGGGCTCCGGCCCACAGCCGGACGCGCAGACGCGCGACCAACCCTCGATGCAACCCGTGATCTCGAACCTCTCCAACAGCATCCGGACCTGGACGCTGCTCGCCGCGCTCGGCGGCCTGCTGATCGCCGTCGGCGGTCTGCTCGGCGGCACGAACGGCCTCGTCATCGCCCTCGTGTTTGCCGTCGCGATGAACGTGTTCGTCTACTGGAAGAGCGACTCGCTCGCCCTCCGCGCGAACGGCGCCCGCGAGCTGCGCCCCGACGAGCTCCCTCGCCTGCGGGCGATCGTCGCCGACCTCGCCGAGCGAGCCGGCCTGCCGACCCCGCGCCTCTACCTCATCGATCGACCCGAGCCGAACGCCTTCGCGACAGGCCGGGATCCGCAGCACGCCGCGGTCGCGGTGACCGCCGGCATCCTCGATCTCATGGACGAGCGCGAGCTGCGCGGCGTCCTCGCCCACGAGCTGTCGCACGTGAAGAACCGCGACACGCTGGTCGGCACGATCGCCGCGACGATCGCCGGCGCGATCAGCTTCCTCGCCCAGATGGCGCAGTTCCAGCTGATCTTCGGGGGCGGGCGCGACGACGACAACGGCGGTGGCGGCGGGCTCGGCGCCATCGTGGCGATCATCCTCGCCCCGATTGCCGCTCTGATCATCCAGCTGGCGGTCTCGCGCGGCCGCGAATACGG
The DNA here is from genome assembly GCA_036505555.1 of Candidatus Limnocylindrales bacterium. Taxonomy (GTDB): domain Bacteria; phylum Chloroflexota; class Limnocylindria; order Limnocylindrales; family CSP1-4; genus CF-46. Next base: position 2,527 of record DASXTH010000132.1, read on the forward strand.
CGCGGATCGATCCGGAGCCGAGCTGACGCAGGATCCCGAAGGCCTCGCGTCCGCCCTCGTCGCACTCGAGCAGGCGAACAAGCAGCAGGCCGGGCTCTTCGGCCGGATGGCCCAACGCCTCCCGGGTCGACGCGGTCAGGCACCCGCGTCCGCCCCGGCGCCGGCGGCGAACCCGGCCTATGCCAGCCTGTTCATCGTCAATCCGCTTGCCGGGCGCTCGATCGGGAGCCTGTTCTCAACCCACCCGCCGATCGAGGATCGCGTCGCGCGACTCCGCTCGATGGGCCACCGCGCCGCGGCCTGATCCGGCGCGCCAGCTGAATCCGCCACGAATCCAACAGCCCGCGGCCTGCGCGCCACGGGCTGTTGTTCGGTGCCGTCCGGGGAGGGCCGGATGGTCGAGGGAAGGTCAGATGTTTGGGCGGATCGGGTCCGAGAAGCGCGGATCGATGAACGATGGGCGCGAGTCGACGCCCCACAACGCGGCCGCCAGGCCGAGAAGCAGAACGCTTGCCAGAACCGCGAAGATGATCAGGTCCATTGGGTCACCTGCGAGATTTGGTACAGTTCACTAGGCCAACAACAATATACTTGGACTAGCGCGCTATGTCAATAGGGACTTCCGGGTCACCGGACGAACCGCTCAATGCCGTACCGGCTTCCACGGATCTCGATGTCGAACGGGGCTCTGACGTCCCGATCTCGACCCAGATCTTCTGGCAGCTGGCCTATCAGATCGACTCCGGGCGGTTGCTGCCCGGAGCCCGGCTCGCCCCCGTCCGGGAGCTTGGTGCCGCCCTCCGAGTGAACCCCAACACGATCCGGGCGGTCTACCGGCGTCTGGCCGATGCCGGCTACGTCACGAGTCGTCATGGGGCCGGGACACACGTCGCGGACCGACCGCCGCAGCGTCGCGGCGCCGAGGCGCTCGCGGGGATCATCGCCGAGATGCTCCGCCGCGCGGCCCAGGCCGGCTTCGGGGCGGACGAGGTCGCCGCCGCGGCCTTCGCCGCGGCCAGCGAGCGGAAGCGCCCGGGCCCGAAGGTCCAGGTGCTCTTCGCGGAGTGCACGAACGCCGACGCGGGCTACGACGCGACGCGGCTCGGCGACGAGTTTCCCGAGCTCATCGACGTCGAAGGCACGCTCCTCGACGACCTCCCCGACCGGCTCCAGCGCTTCCACTACGACCTCGTCGCGACGACGACTTTCCACGCGGACGAGGCGCAGGCGCTCGTCCATGGCCGTGTCCCGGTCGTTGCGATGCTCGTCGGACCCGGCTACCTCGAGCTCGTCCACGAGATCGCGGGCCTGCCATCCGGCTCGCGCGTGGGGCTTGTCTGCGCCTCCGAGCGCGGCGCCGAGAACATCGCCGAGACCCTCTCCCTGTCGGGCACGACCGGGGTCGAGATCGTGTCGGCGACGATGGCGGACGATCCGGAGCTCGAGATCATCGATCGGACGGCGGACGTCATCCTCCTCTCGCGCGAGGCGATCGCGAACGGGCTCGACCGGCGCTTCGGCCGCCCGGAGCGTGTCCGGCGCTGGTCGTACGAGTTCGATCCGGCCGGGCTCGAGCTTCTCCGGCGATCGATCGAGCACGTCGTCGCGGCCCGCCGGCCGGAGGCCGTCGCGCCGGCCTGAGGCCGACCGCGCCGCTCCCGTTGCGCGCCAAGCCGCATCGCCCGGTGCCCGCCGGACGTGCCAGACTCGGCGGGACATGGAGCGAATCCCCTTCCTGGGCGACACGCTCGCGCGGCTGAGCCTCGACCCGGACGACGTCGATCCGGGTCCCCTCCAGCCCGCGGTCGCGCGCGCCATCGTCGCGCGACTGAACGCGTTCCGGGCGCCGGGCGATCGCCAGCCGCTCCCGGGCGAGCTCCTGGCCCTGAGTCTGCTCCACGAGGCGGCGCATCTCGCGATCGTCGCCGCGATCCGCCGCCAGCCCGACGCGGACTTCTCGAAGGCGCTGCCGGCCGTCCGCAAGGAGGTCGGGGCTCGCAAGGCCGACGCGCTTCTCGGCGAGTTCTCCGAGGCCTTTCCCGGCGTCGACGATCCCGCGCCCGCGCGGCTCGAAGACCTCCTCCTCATCCACCTGGCGAACGACAATCCCGCGGCCACGCCCCTCCGCTCGCTCGTCGACGAGCGCGTCCTTCCGGCACCGTCCCTCAAGGCCGCGATCCGGGCGCTCGAGCGCCACCAGGCGACGATCCGCCGCGACAGCGGCGACGGCAGCGACCCTGGCGACGCGGTCGATCTCATCGATTTCCTCCGCGAACCCGCCCGGCAGGCGCCGGACTCGCTCGCCGGCCAGCTCCGCTACGTCCGGGCGCACTGGGGCTGGCTCCTCGGGTCGGCGCTCGACGCGCTCATCGACCGGCTCGATCTCGCGATCGGCGTCCTCACCGAGGAGGAGCTGGGTCTGCATCGGCGGTTCGGCGGTGCGGGCGGCGACGGCGCGGGTGAGGCGCCCTCGTTCGTCGGCGCGGAGACGGAGCCCGAGCGGTTCAGCGAGGACCGCGACTGGATGCCGCGTCTCGTCCTCCTCGCGAAGAGCACCTACGTCTGGCTGGACCAGCTCTCGCGGCGCTATGGGCGCGAGATCCGGACCCTCGATGCCGTGCCGGACGAGGAGCTCGCCGCGATCGGGCGCCGTGGGATCACGGGGCTCTGGCTCATCGGGCTGTGGCAGCGCTCGAAGGCGTCGGAGCGGGTCAAGCGCTGGCGCGGCAACGCCGACGCGGTCGCCTCCGCCTACTCCCTCGATGACTACCGGATCGCCGACGACCTCGGTGGCGAGGACGCCCTTGCCGACCTCCGGGCCCGCGCCTGGCGGTTCGGCGTCCGGATGGCGAGCGACATGGTCCCCAACCACATGGGGATCGACTCACGCTGGGTGATCGACCATCCGGAGCGGTTCATCGGCCTGCCGCAGCCGCCCTATCCGGCCTACCGGTTCGAGGGCCAGAACCTCGCCGACGATCCGCGGATCGAGATCCGGATCGATGACCACTACTGGGACGACAGCGACGCCGCGGTCGTCTTCGAGCGACGCGACACCGCCACCGGCGAGCGGCGCTACCTCTACCACGGCAACGACGGGACGAGCTTTCCCTGGAACGACACCGCCCAGCTCGACTTCCTCCAGGCCGACGTCCGCGAGACCGTGATCCGGACGATCCTCGACGTCGCCCGGCGGTTCCCGGTCATCCGGTTCGACGCGGCGATGGTCCTCGCGAAGAAGCACATCGAGCGACTCTGGTACCCGGAGCCTGGCAGCGGCGGCGGGATCCCCTCGCGGGCCGAGCACGGGGCGATGCCGAAGGCCGCCTTCGATCGGCTGATGCCGGCCGAGTTCTGGCGCGAGGTCGTCGACCGGG
>DASXTH010000133.1:0-5809 GCA_036505555.1 Candidatus Limnocylindrales bacterium
GGTTCGGGCGTCGGTCAGACGATTCGGGGCAGGTCAGACGGTTCGGGCGCCGGCGCGCTCGCTCGCGGACGCGAGCCGGATGCTCGGCCCCGACCCACCGGCGATGCCGGGCTCGTGGCCGTCGCGATCGGGCGATCGAGGAGCGGCAGCTTCGACATCGAGCGTCAGACCTGGCCGCCCGGCCATCGCTCCCGGTCGCCCGGCGCAGACCCGGTCGATCCGTTCCTGGAGCTCGGCCCGGAAGTGGACGAGGACGACGCGGCCGGCGCCGGCCCGATCGGCCATGTCCATCGCCTCCTCGGGGGTCAGGTGACCGCGCCGCGGGTCGTCGAACCGTGAGTCGACGAGGGTCGCCTCGGCCACCACGACGTCTGCGCCCTGCGCCTTCTCGACGAACGCGTCGCTCGGTCCGGTGTCGCCGCTGACCGCGATTCGGGCCCCATCCGGCCCGGTCACGATGCAGCCCCAGGCGGGCACGTAGTGCTGGCCCGGGACGAACGACACGGTCAGGTCGCCGATATGGACGCGATGTTCGGGGTCGTACTCGAGCACGCTGTAGGCATCGTCGAAGAACTTCGGACGCTCGCTGATCGCGGTCGCGAGAGCATCGAGGCGGGCCTTGCCGCCCGGCGGCAACAGGACCGGGATATGGGCCGATGCGACGCCTTCCCAGGGCAGGAGATAGCGGAGCGACACGAGATCGATGTAGTGGTCCGCGTGCATGTGGCCGATCACGATCGCGTCGAGCTCGCGCGGATCGCGGATGCTCATGAGCTGGCGGATGATCCCCTGGCCGCAGTCGACGAGGATCGCGGTCGTCTCGGTCTCGATCAGGAGTCCCGATGCCGGCGTCTCCGGTTGCGGTTGGGAGGTCCCGCTGCCGACGACCGTCAGGCGCACGGAGCTGGACCGAAGGCGATCGGCATGCAGGGATCGTCGCACTCTGCGGCCCGTTCCGTCGAGTCGATCCGCGACGACGGCCCTGTCCGGCGATTGACACGGGCGGCTCTGGTTGCTCGTCGCGCGGTCCGGAACCTCCGCGCAACGGGAGATTCTCGACAGCGGGCCGGCGCGGTACGATCCGACCATGGTTGACGTCCGGTCGATGAGCGATGCCCTCTCGGGAGTCCCGCTGTTCGCCGGGCTCGACGAGGAGGGCCTCGCGAGCCTCGTCCGCGGCATGCGGATCCGCCGATTCCGACGTGGCGAGACGGTCTTCCATGTCGGTGACCCCGGGGATGCGCTGTTCATCGTCATGGGCGGCTCGATCAAGATCACCCTTCCGGCCGATTCCGGCGACGAGGCGATCCTCGCGACACTGCGGCCCGGCGATTTCTTCGGCGAGCTCGCGCTTCTCGACGGCGCGCCGAGATCGGCGACGGCCGTGGCGATCGAGCCGACCGAGACCTTCATCCTCGCCCGCGACCGGTTCCGTGAGCTGATCGCCACGGAACCGATCATGCGCGAGGCGCTCCTCGCGACGATGGCCGCGGAAGTCCGCCGGCTCACGCACCACGTCGAGGAGCTCCACTTCCTCGACATCACCGGTCGCCTCGCGTCGCGGCTGTCCCGCCTGGCCGGGGAGAGCGGCGCGACGCGCCTCCCGGACGGCGCGATTCGACTCGCGGGGCCGCTCACGCAGGGCGATCTCGCGGCGATGATCGGCTGCACCCGGCAGAGCGTGAACAAGCTCCTCGGAATGTTTACCGACGACGGGCTGATCCGCCTCGAGCGCGACCGGATCGTCGTCCTCGACCTCGAGGGCCTGAACCGAACAGCCCACCGGTAGACCGCCGAAATCACAACCCGGCGGTGTGCAGGCCGGCGCGGCGGCGCCCCGGCTCGTCAGCGGGCGCGGATTGCCGTCAGCAGGATGTGAACCGCGGCGAGCGCCGCGCGCGTCCGCCCGTTCGAGCCGCCAAGGAACACCATCCGCCGCTCGCGAACGGTCCAGCCGTCGCAGACGACCACGACCGAGACCGCCGTGTCCGAGCCACGCGCCCGGGCGCGCACCGCGACGCCGACGTCGGCCTGGCCCAGCTCCGCGCCCCGTCGAGCGAGGTGTTCGATGGCTGCGGCCGTTGCATGATCGCGCGCCGTCGCCGTCCCGGCGCCGATCGCCTCGGTGAAGGTCAGCCATTCGCGATCGCCGAGCAGGCCCGCGAGCGAGCCACCCGTGCCGATCTCGACGAGGGCGAGCGTCCGGCCGCGCTGGACCAGGGCTTCGCCCACCGCGTCGGCCCACGAGGTCTCTCCCTCCGCCCAGACATGCGCCCCGAGGATCCCGCGGACCCGCGTCGTCATGGCCGCGACGCGGTCGGCCGCGGTCGGGCCGCCGTCGTCGCGTCTCGAATCGTCGTCGCGGGCCGAGATCCGGACGTCGACGGCGTCGGCCCGGGCGTACGTCGCAACGACGGGATCGGGCGCGCGGAGGAGCTCCTCGCCGAGCAACGCGGCGACCTGCGACTCGCCGATGCCTGCCAGCCGCAGGTTCCGGACCGCCGTTGGCACGCCGGCGCCGCGTTGCGCGAGCCTGGCGACGACGTGGTCGGCCCACATCGGGCGCATCTCGCGCGGCGGGCCGGGCAGGGCGACGACGACGCCGCCGTCCGAGCGCTCGACCCACCAGCCGGGCGCCGTCCCGTTCGGGTTCGGGAGGGCGGTCGCCGCCGTCAACAGCCACGCCTGCTTGAGGTTCATCTCCGGGAACGGAATCCCGCGTCGCGACCAGAGCTCACGCAGCCATGCCTCGAGGTCCGGGTCGACGGTCGGCTCCTCGCCGACCGCGGCCGCGATCGCCTCGCGCGTCAGGTCGTCCGGCGTCGGCCCGAGGCCGCCGGTCGAGACGACGAGGTCGGCCCGCGCGATTGATGTGACAAACGCGTCGTGGACGGTTGTCAGCACGTCGGGCACGGCCTGGATCCGCAGCACGGCCACGCCGAGGCTCGTCAGACTCCGCGCGAGCTCACCCGCGTTCGTGTCACGGGTCTCGCCGACGGTGATCTCGCTGCCGACGCTCAGCAGCTCGGCGGTCCGAATCGGACGTGGATCGGGCACGGACGCAGCCTAGCGTAGAGCAGGACGGCCACGAGAGCGGACCGCGTCGCCGCTGCGGAGTGCCGGCCGCACCCGTTCCGCAACTGATCGTCGGGGATTTCCCCGAGTACCATCGGCCGGGGTGTCACGGAACGTTTGCGCCGTGCCGCATCGGCGGAACGGGGCCGAACCTCCGGATACCGATCCTGTGGCAGTCGGGACCGCCCGCGAGGCAACCGGATGCACGACCTGGAACAGAGCGGCTTCTCGGAGTTCGATCGGTGGCTCGCGCTCGCGCACCGGACGCGCGAGCTGCTCGACGCGGCGATCGGAGACGGGGAGCTCCCCAACGGCGGAGCCGCGTACCTGTCGGACCAGACGCTGCCGCATGTCGAGGGCGTCCAGGCCGGGTTCCTGGGCTGGCTCCGATCCGACGCAGCGGGGTTGGCGGAGCTCCGCTATCTGCTGGACCGCGTTGGCGCGATGCGGGTGGAGGCTCCGATGGGCGACGCCGAGCGCAGGGCGGCCATGGCCGAGACGGCCGCCGAGCACGACCTGGCGAGCCGGATTGGGCGCCGACCGGCGGCAGCGCTGCGCCTGGCCGAGCCGTGGAACCTCGCGGCCCTCGCCCATGCCCGCCTCGTCCTCGCGATGCTCCCGCGGCTCCCCGACGACGAGGTCCGCTTCCCGGCCGGCCGGCGGACCTACGCCGACATCCCGGTCCCGCGCGGCCCGGCCGAGCTCTCCGATCGGCTCGAGGAGCTGGAGCGCTCGCTCTGGCGGACCGCCACCGGACGCCGCCCGGACCCGCGCGACCCGGCGTTCCGTCGGGCGTACGGCTTCTTCGACGCGGCCGACCGGCTCGGCCATCGCGCGTTCGGGAACGCGGCCTAGCCTCCTCGGCCTCGCGGTCGGCGGCGACCCGTCGGCGTCCCTCGTCGGCGTCGCGTGGGATGCCCGCTATCATGGGCGCGGTCCCCAGCCCACCCGACGGGAGCCTGCCCTGGACGATCCGCTCTCTCCTGCACCCGCGTCCGCACCGCCGCCGCCTGCGCCGGAGGCGCCGGGCATCGGCGAGCAGATCGGCGCGACACGCGAGTCGGTGAAGCGCCTGGTCGGCGCGCATGTCGAGCTGGCGAAGGCCGAATTCGAGGACATCGCCGACGCGGTGAAGCGCGCCGTCGCCTTCGTCGGGATCGCGATCGGCGCGGCGATCGTCGCGGCCCTCGTCGTCACGGTCGGGCTGCCGTTGTTCCTCGGCGAGGCCTTCTTCGGCTCGATCGGGTGGGGGATCCTCCTCGGCGTCCTGTTCCTTGCCGCGATCGCCGTTGCGGCGGTCGTCGCGGGCCTTCGTCCGGGAGTCCGGGCCTCGATCGGCGGTCCGTTCCTCGTCGCCCTCATCCTCGGCATCGTCGTCGGGGTCGTGCTAGGGCTGGACCTCACGAACCGCGCCTGGGCCGCCCTTGCCGACGGACTCGTCCCGACCATGGATCCGGCGTACCGGCCCGTTGTCGTCGCCGTCGTCGGCCTGGCGATCGTCCTCGGCGTGGGGAGCGCGATCCTCGGCGGGTTCCGAATGGGCGGGGGAGGCGCGATCGGCGGTCTGATCGGCGGCGCCATCGTCGGAATCCTCCTCGGACTGCTGACGGCGTTCGCGCCGGGACCACGGGTCGGCGGGGCGATCGGCGTGACGGTCGGGCTCATCGCGTGGATCGCCGGAATGGGCACATCCGTCGCTCGCGGCGGGTTCGACGGGGAGGCACTGAAGGAACGGTTCTGGCCGGAACGGACCATCGAGACGACGAAGGAGACGATCGAGTGGGCACGCGAACGGATGCCGCTCTCGCGGAAGTCGTAGCCGCGCGGGCTGACGTCGCCGAGCAGATCGATCGCCTCGAGGCGGCCGGTCGAGCCGCGGTCGACGTCCCGGCGAAGGTCAGGTCGAACCCGGCGAAGGCCGCCGGAATTGCCGCGGGCGGCGCCTTCCTCGCCGTCGGCGGCCCAAAGCGCCTCCTCCGGCGAGCCCGCCGGTTCGTGACCGGCAAGGAGGAGGAGCTGCCGTCGAAGCTGCTCCCGAAGGACGTCGACAAGGCGCTCCGCAAGATCGGGACGGATGGCGGGAAGGTCCGCGGAACGCTCGAGCGCGACTTCGCGAAGTACCTCGACGAGCGGGCGAAGGAGCGCAAGAAGGAAGGCGTGACCGCGGCTGTCACCGGACTCGCAGTCTCCGCCCTCCGGCCGATCGTCCTTCGCCAGGGCCGCCAGCTCGCCGAGCGGATGATGAACCCGGACGGACCGGGTTTCGCCGAGCAGCTCGAGAAGATCCGCGAGCGGCGCCGCCGTGACAGATCGGGCGAGGGCGCCCCGAAGGACGCCGGCCTCTAGCCCGCCATCGGCGTACGCTACCTCGGGCGCTCAGTCGAGATGGAAGACCTCCTCGAGGCGCTGGTGGAAGCCGGTGGCTGGATCGGTCAGTGGGTCGATGAGTGAGGCCATCTCCGCCTGCCAGCGCGTGTTGACCTCCGTCGCAGCCATCTCGTTCCGGAACGCGGCGAAGTCGTCGACGACCAGGTAGGCGAAGAGCTCCGATCCGTGGATGAAGATCGAGTAGTCGCGCGCCCCAGCCGCGCGGAGGGCAGCGAGCATCTCTGGCCAGACCGCCGCGTGGCGGCGGCGGTACTCGGCCTCCGCGCCGGGCAGCAGCCGCATCGTGAAGCCGACCCGTTCCATGGCACCTCCGGGTGAATCGACGGCGCCCCGAAGGCAGGGCCTT
>DASXTH010000134.1:0-17716 GCA_036505555.1 Candidatus Limnocylindrales bacterium
GCGAATCTCAACATCCCGCTCCCGGCCGGCACCGACGACCGGGCGTACCTCGCCGCGCTCGACCGCGGCCTGGCGGCGATCGCCGCGATGCCGGGCGACGTGATCGTCGTGTCGCTCGGGTTCGACACGTACGGCCACGACCCGATCGGCGACTTTGCGCTCACGACCGCCGTCTACCACGAGTGTGGCCGGCGATCGGCGGCGTTCGGTCGCCGCCTCGTGATCCTCCAGGAGGGCGGCTACCACCGGCCGTCGCTCGGTGCGAACGCCCGGGCCTGGCTGGGCGGAGCCGAAGGGCGCCCGTACGAACCGCTGCCGGCGGCCGGGTTCGGCGAGCTCGGCTCGGATCGCTGAGCGCGCGATCCACGTTCCAGGGCCGCCGCGTACCATCCGTCGCGATGACCACGAGACCCAACCTTCCCGACCACGTCCGCGCGATCGTCGACGAGATCGAGACTGAGATCGGCGAGGAGCCGCGCGGCGCGCGGACACTGATCGAGGGAGCTGGCAAGCACGAAGGCAACGGCAAGGTCGAGGCGGCAGTCCACGAGATCCTCGTCGAGATCGGTGAGGACCCGGAGCGGCAAGGCCTTCAGGGCACGCCGGAGCGCGTCCACCGGATGTACACGGAGCTGACGGCCGGCTACCACGTCGACCCGGAGCGGCTGATCAACGGCGCGGTCTTCGACGTCGCGTACTCGGAGATGGTCGTCGTCAAGGACATCCCGTTCTACTCGCTGTGCGAGCACCATCTCCTGCCGTTCTTCGGGCAGGCGGCGGTCGCCTACATCCCGCGCGGGCGGGTGATCGGCCTCTCGAAGATCCCGCGGATCGTCGAGATGTACGCCCGCCGGCTCCAGGTGCAGGAGAGGCTCACCCAGCAGATCGCCGAATTCCTCCAGGATCGGCTCGAGCCGCAGGGTGTCGGTGTCGTCCTCGAGGCGACCCACCTTTGCGCTGTGATGCGCGGTGTCCGGAAGCCCGGGACGATCATGACCACGTCGGCAGTCCTCGGCCTGTTTCGAACCCGGGACCGGACCCGGGCAGAGTTCTTCGCCCACCTCGACCGACGCGCGCCAGGCGCCTGACGAGCGTCCGACGCAATCTGGGTCAGATCGAGCACGAACGCGCTCGGCCACCGTCGCCTGGTCGTTTGCCGTGCACGTTCAGGGCGGAATTGACCCGGATCTCAGGCTCAGGCCCGGTCGACGACCTCGATCGACTTCGAGCCGCCGACGACCTCGAGCGTGTACCGGTCCTTGGCGCGATCCCAGCCCCGTGACGAGAGCGCCGATCCGGCGCTCTCACCGCGGAGCCGCATCCCGTCGAGCGTCGCCGCGCCCGTCGACCCGACGACCTTCAGCTGGATCGGCACGCCGCGTGGCCGTTCGACCCGGATCGTCCTCGCCCCGCCGACGACCCGGAGCGGCACGTCGCCGACCGGCCGGCCGAGCTCGATCTGGATCCGCTCCGTCCCGCCGACGAGGTCGAGCTTCCGGACGTCGATCGCCCGCAGGTCGGCCTCGACCCGCTGAATCCCGCCCATCGATTCGATCGACCACGGGATCGTCGGGTTCAGCCCGAACGACGCGGTGCGCTTCCGCCAGTCGAACGGGATGCCCCGGTACTGGACGAGGACGCGCCCGTCGCGGAGGCGGACCTGGGGCGTGGCGCCCTCGAACGAGGCACGGTAGAGCTCGCGTGGGTCGGTGCCGTCGCGGAGCCGCAGGCTCGACAGGCCGGACCGGACGTGGAGCCGGGCGCTCGTCAGCCCGCCGAGCGAGGCGCTGTGCTGGGAAGCGAGCGCCTCGCCGTCGGTGGAGGCGTCGCCGGCCGGGTTCTCGCGGAGGCTCGTCGCCTCCTCCCGCGTGATCTGCTCCATCTTCGTCAGGAAGTCGGTGATCAGCGCGAGCTGGGCCTCGGTGTACCGGCCGATTTCCTCGGCCGACGCACTGCCGACGCGGTCGAGGGTCGCCTGGACGGCGGCGATCTTCTCCGGCACGGCCTCAACGATCACCCGCCGCCGGTCGGCGGGGTCGGGCACGCGCCGGACGAAGCCGGCCTGCTCGAGTCGGTCGATGACGCGGGTGACGGCGCCCGACGTGAGCCCGGTCAGCTCGGACAGCCGGCCGGCCGTCGAGGCGCCCATGTCGATGAGCGCTTCGAGCGTCTCGATGTCGGACTCCGACAGCCCGAAGCGGATGGCGACGGTCTGACCGAAGAACGAGCCCTGGATGTTCACGCGCCGAAGCGCGCGGAGGACGGAATCGACGTGATCGCGGTTCATGGCTTGACAAACAGCTCCTGCTGTGGCGAATATCTGCACTGCGCAGATAATGACCCATGTTGCTGAACAGTGCAAGAAGCGCCGTCGACAGCATCGGGCAGACGCCACAGGAGGTCAACATGACCGCACCCGTCCAGCCAGGCGCCACGATGATCGTGACGCGCGACCTGGCTCGAACCTTCAAGACCCGCTCCGGCGCGGTCGAGGCCGTGCGCGGCGTGGATCTTCGGGTCCAGGCGGGCGAGATCTTCGGCTTCCTCGGCCCGAACGGCGCCGGCAAGACGACCACGCTGCGGATGCTCGCGACCCTGATCGCGCCGACCGCGGGGGAGGCGACCGTCGCCGGCGCCGACCTCCGCAAGCAGCCGCAGGAGGTCCGTCGCCGGATCGGCTACGTCCCGCAGGGCGGCTCGACCGATCCGGCCGAGACCGGCCGCGGCGAGCTGGTCCTCCAGGGCCGGCTCTACGGCCTCAGCGGATCCGCGGCGAAGACGCGGGCCGCCGAGGTCCTCAAGGCCCTCGATCTCGAGGCCGCCGCCGACCGGACCACCGGAACGTACTCCGGCGGCATGCGCCGCCGGCTCGATGTCGGGCTCGGGATCGTCCATCGACCGAGCGTCCTGTTCCTCGACGAGCCCACCACCGGCCTCGATCCGCAGGCGCGAGCCCGGATGTGGGAGGAGGTCCGGACGCTCCGAGAGCTCGGAACGACCGTCTTCTTGACGACGCATTACCTCGAGGAGGCCGACGCCCTGTGCGACCGCCTCGCGATCATCGACCACGGCAAGATCGTGGCCGAGGGCACGTCCGACCAGCTCAAGCAGGCGGTCGCCGGCGACGTCGTCACGATCGGCGTCAACGGCTCGGGCGTGAGCGTGCTCGCCCTCGTCCAGACGCTGCCGTTCGTGCGCGAGGCGTCGCACGACGACGATGGCGGGCTCGTCCGCCTCTATGTCGACCGCGGCGAGGTCGCCGTCCCGCAGCTCCTCCGGACGCTCGACGCGGCCGGCTTCGCCCCGACCTCGATCGCGCTCAACAAGCCCAGCCTCGACGACGTCTTCCTCCGCCAGACCGGGCGCTCCCTCCGCGAGGAGGCGGCATGACCGCCGGCGTCCTCACAACCTCCTCGGACACGATGCGAAAGGACCGGTTCTCCGCGATGCAGACCCTCCGCGACACCTGGCTGATCTTCCGCCGCTCCGTGATCCTCACCCTCCGCCAGCCGACCTGGCTCCTGTTCGGGATCATGTATCCCGTCCTCTACCTCGTCCTGTTCGGACCGCTGCTCGACAAGGCCGTCGGACAGGCCGGTGGTGGCGTCAGCGCGACGAACTGGTTCGTGCCAGGGCTGCTCGTCCAGGTCGCCCTCTTCGGCTCGGCGTTCGTCGGGTTCGGGCTGATCGCCGAACTTCGCTACGGCGTCGTGGAGCGGATGCGGGTGACCCCGATGAGCCGCACGGCGATGCTCCTGGGGCGATCGCTGCGGGACGTCGTCCTGCTCCTGCTCCAAGCCCTGATCATGATCGTCCTGGCGATCCCGTTCGGGCTCCACATCGACCCGCTCGGCATCCTCGTGACGTTCGGGTTGCTCGCCCTGATCGCGCTCGTGATGGCCCCGCTGTCGTACGCCGCCGCGCTCGTCCTGAAGAGCGAGGACGCGTTCGCCCCGCTCGTCCAGGGCGTGACGATGCCGCTCCTGCTCCTGTCGGGGATCCTCCTGCCGATGGCGCTGGCGCCCGATTGGCTCCGGTTCCTGAGCACGATCAACCCGCTGACCCACGCGGTCGACGCCGTGCGCGCGATCTTCAACGGCCAGTGGGGCGACCAGGAGATCGTCATCGGGACGGTCGTGACCGCCGTGCTCGCCGTGCTGGCGGTGCGCTTCGCGGGTCGGTCGTTCACCCGGGCCAACGCCTGATCGCTCCGGAGCCCCGCCCCGTCGGCCGCCGGCGCTCCTGCGGGAGCGCCGGCGGCCTTTCTGCGTCACGCGGCAGCCTACAATCGGCCCATGTCCGACCGTCCGATCAAGGTCCTGATCGCGAAGCCCGGCCTCGACGGCCACGACCGGGGGGCGAAGGTCCTCGCCCGCGGCCTCCGCGACGAGGGGTTCGAAGTCGTCTATACGGGTCTCCGCCAGACGCCGGAGATGATCGCAACCGCGGCGCTCCAGGAGGATGTCGACGTCGTCGGCCTGTCGATCCTGTCCGGCGCGCACATGACGCTCCTGCCGCGGATCACGAAGCTGCTCCGTGATGAGGGTCTGGCCGACGTCCTCGTGACGGCCGGCGGGATCATCCCCGACGACGACGTCCCGGCGCTCACCGAGGCCGGGGTGGCGCGGGTCTTCGGGCCCGGGACGACGATCACCGAGGTCGCCGAGTACCTGCGGACCAACGCCCGGCCGCGCGACTGACTTGGCCGGATCGACCGGCGCGTCCGGCCCCGCGGAGCGCGCCCACGAGCTGGTCGTCGCCGCTCGATCGGGGGACCGGCGTTCGCTCGCCCGACTCCTGACCGCGGTCGAGAACCGGACGGCGCTCGCCGAGCCGGCGATGCGGGAGCTGTACCCGCTCGCGGGCGGCGCCCACGTCGTCGGGATCACCGGGCCGCCCGGCGCCGGCAAGTCGACGCTCGTCGCGGCGTTGATCGGCGAGGTCCGGAAGGCCGGCCGCGCGGTCGCGGTCGTCGCGGTCGATCCCTCGTCGCCGATCACCGGGGGTGCGCTGCTCGGCGACCGGGTGCGGATGCAGAGCTACGCGGGCGATCGCGACGTGTTCATCCGCTCGATGGCGGCCCGCGGCCACGCCGGCGGTCTCGCTTCGACCACGGGTGCCGCCACTGCCGTCCTCGATGCCGCGGGGTTCGACCTGGTCCTCGTCGAGACGGTCGGGACCGGCCAGAGCGAAGTCGAGGTCGCGGCCGCGGCCGACACGACCGTCGTCCTCGAGGCGCCCGAGATGGGCGACGAGGTCCAGGCGATCAAGGCCGGCCTGCTCGAGGTGGCCGACCTCGTCGTCGTGAACAAGGCGGACAAACCCGGCGCGCAACGGACGGCGGCCCAGCTCCGGGCGATGCTGGTCGCGGGCGGTGGCGCGAGTGGTGGCGCAACCCACGATGGCTCGGCGGGCGGACGACCGCGTCCGAAACGGCCAGAGATCCTGCTCACGACGGCCTCGACGGGCGATGGCGTTGCGGAGCTGCTCGCGGCGCTCGATCGTCACCGCGTGACGTCGGCCGGAGCGGGCCCGACGGACGCGGCCCGCATTGCCAGGGCCGACGCCCAGGTCTGGGCGATCGTCGCCGACCGGCTGCGCGATCAGTTGCGGAGCGCGGCGCTCGGGCCGGCGACCGTCAACACGCTGGCGGCGGTGGCCGACCACCGGCTCGACCCGTACGCCGCCGCCGATGAGCTTCTGTCGCGGCTGGGGGTTGACGCGCGTCCGGACCACGATCGGGCGGAGTAGCGAGGAACGTGCCCGTTCGCCTGCTCACGCCCACGTTCGTCGCGCTGGCGATCGCGACGCTCGTGTTCTACATCGCGAGCGGGGTGGCCCTGACGGCAACGCCGCTCTTCGGCGAGCGACATCTCGGGCTGACGAAGGCGCTGATCGGCGTGGCGACGGCGGCCTTCAGCGTCGCCGCGATCGCGATGCGGCCAGTGGTCGGCTGGGCGACGGACCGCTACGGCCGGCGCCGCGTCCTCCTGATCGGAGCGACCGGGACCGTGCTCGCCCTCCTGTTCCACCTCGTCGCGGTGAACCTCCCGCTGTTCATCGTCGCCCGCTGTCTGCTCGGCGCCGGCGAGGCGTTCTGGCTGGTCGCCGCGCTCGCCGCGGCCGCCGACCTCGCCCCGGAGGGTCGTCGCGGCGAATCGCTCAGCTTCCTGTCCCTGACCCTGTACGTCGGGCTCGCGGTCGGGCCCGGGATCGCCGAGACGATTCTCGCCGCGGGCGGCTCGTTCGCGCTGGTCTGGCTGGTCACCGCGGGGATCGCCGCGATCTCGCTCGGGCTGGCCTGGGTCGTGCCCGAGACCGCGCCGCCGGCACCTGCCACTGGGCTGCCGGGGGAGGCGAACCCGTCGCGTGGCGGCCGACCGCGGCTCATCCATCCGGCCGGGCTCTTCCCGGGGTTCGTCATCCTCCTCGGGCTGTCCGGCATGGCGTACTACCTGTCGTTCCTGCCGCTCTACGTCCGGACGATCGGTCTGGACGCCGCGACGATCCCGCTCGCCGAGTACGGCGCGATCGTGGTTCTCCTCCGGATCGTCGGGGCGCGGCTTCCGGATCAGATCGGGCCAGTCCGCCTGTCGGGCTCCGCTCTCGCCGCGTCGGCGCTGGGGCTCGGCCTGATCGCGGTCGTCCAGAACCTCACGGGCCTGCTCGTCGGCACCGCGCTCTTCGCGTTCGGCGTCGCATTCATCATGCCGGCCCTCCTCTCGCTGGCGGTGTCGCGGGTCCCGCCGGAGGAACGGGGCTCGGTCGTCGGGACCGCGACCCTCTTCATCGACGTGTCGTTCGGAATCGCGCCGGTCGCGCTCGGCGTGGTCGCCCAGGCCGGCGGCTATCCGCTAGGGTTCCTCGTCGCCGGGGTCGTTTCCCTGTTCGGGTGCGTCCTGCTCGTCGGCGGCGGATCGCCGGGGCCGTTCTGGCGGCGAGCCGCTACCCTCGGCGGATGACGACCGAACGGACCCTCGTCGCCGGCGCCGGCCTGATGGGCCACGGGATCGCCCAGGTGCTCGCGGCGACCGGCCGTGACGTGGCCCTGTACGAACCGGAGCTTGCCCGCGCGGAGGCCGGCCGCGAGCGGATCTCGGGCAACCTCGAGCGGTCGGTCGCGAAGGGCCGCCTCGGCGCGGAGGAGGCCGCCGCGATCCTCGGCCGGATCAGCGCGATCGACGACCTCGCCATCGCCGCCGCGGATGCCGATCTGATCATCGAAGCGGTGTTCGAGGACGTCGCGGTGAAGACGGCGCTGTGGGCCGAGCTCGACCGGCGCGCGCCCGCCGACGCGATCTTCGCGTCGAACACCTCGTCGATCGCGATCGACCGCCTCGCAGCCGCGGTCGGCGCCTCCCGCCGCGAGCGGTTCGTCGGGATGCACTTCTTCAGTCCCGTGCCGGTGATGCCGCTGATCGAGCTGATCCGGGGCGCGGCGACGAGCGATGCGACCGAGGCCGCGGTCCGCGCGGTCGCGGCCGAGATGGGCAAGCAGGTGATCGTCTCGGCCGACCGCCCCGGGTTCATCGTCAACCGGATTCTCATGCCGTTCCTCGCCGAGGCGATGCGGGCGTTCGCGGAGCGACTGGGCACGGCCGAGGACATCGACACGGGCGCCAAGGTCGGGCTCAACCACCCGATGGGGCCGCTCGAGCTCGCCGACTTCATCGGACTCGACGTCTGCCTCGGGATCATGGGCGTCCTGCACGAGGGCCTCGGCGACGAGCGGTTCGCACCACCGCCGATCCTCGTCGAGCTCGTCGAGGCGGGGAACCTCGGCCAGAAGACGGGCCGCGGGTTCTACCCGTATCCACGCGGCTGAGACGGCGCGCCGGTCAGTCGGGGCGGCCCACGAGGCCGGTGACGATCGAGCCGACGGTCGCGAGGTCGAAGGGCTTCGCGAGCAGATGGATGGCCCGCGCCTCGGCGAACTCGCGGAGCTCGGGGTTGAGGACGTCGCCGCTCATGAACGCGAAGTGCCCGGCGAGGTGTGGCGCGACGCTCATCACCGCGGCGTGGAACTCGGTGCCGGTCATCCCGGCCATCCGGTAGTCGCAGAGGATCGCGTCGGGCGGGTCGCCAGCCACGATGTCGAGCGCCTCCGCTCCAGTGGCGACCAGGATCGGCTGGCGTCCGGTGCGCGACAGGAGGCGGCCCAGCAGGTCGCGGATCGATGGCTCGTCGTCGAGCACGAGCACCCGCTGAGGGCGCGTCGCCGCGGCGGCCGTCACCGCGTCGCTGGGTCGCCCGAGGTCGGGTGCGACCGCCGCGGCGCGGGGCGCGGCGGTGTCGGAGGCTGCCGCCTCGGCACCCCGGCGCGATGCCGCCGCGCTCTCCGCCGCCGCGGCCCCGCCGATGGGCAGCTCGATGATGAACGTCGCGCCGCCGTCCGCGTTCCGCTCGTGGCGGAGCGTGCCGCCGTGGCTGGCCACGATCCCGAACGACACCGACAGCCCGAGGCCCGCGCCCGCTCCCGGCGGCTTGGTCGTGAGGAACGGCACGAAGAGGCTGTTGACGATCTCCGACGGGATGCCGGGTCCCGTGTCGGCGATCTCGATCCGGACCGCGCCACCGCCTGGACCGTCGACCGGCCGGGCATGGATCCGGATCGTCCCGGGTCGATGCTCCGCGCTGATCGCCTGGGCGGCGTTGAGCGTCAGGTTGATCAGCACCTGCTGGATCTGCGAGCGGTCGACCAGGAGCCGCGGGAGGTTCGGTGCGAGGTCCACGTCCACGGTCACCCGATTGTGGGAGAGGACGTAGGCCTGGAGCCCGAGGACGGAGTCGAGGAGCGGGCGGAGCTGGACCTCGACGCGCTCGGGTGGTCGTTGCCGCGCGAAGTCCAGGAGGTTCTGGACGATGCCCCGGGTCCGGTTCGACTCCTGGACGAGGAGGTCGGCCTGGCCGCGCAGGTCGGCGGGCAGGTTCGGGTCAGTCCGCAGGAGATGGCTGAAGCCGACGATGGACGCTAGCGGGTTGTTGAGCTCGTGGGCGACCCCAGCCACGAGCATGCCGATCGCCTCCATCTTCTGGGCCTGGACGAGCTCGGCCTGGATCCGCTGGCGCTCGGTCAGGTCGTGGACGATCGCGAGGACCTGGCGCTGGCCGCCGATCTCGATCGGCCGGAGCTCGACCTCCTGGGGGAACGTGGAACCGTCGAGGCGTCGGCCGAGCGTGGCGCTCGACGATCCGGTCTCGCCCGGCGCCGACGGCGGGGGGTTGGCCACGAGCTCGGTGGCGCGGCGGCCGACGAGGTCACCGCCGAAGAGGCGGATCGCGGCGGTATTCGCGTCGACGACGAGGCCTTCGCTCGACTGGATGACGAGAGCATCCGGTGAGGCCTCGAACAGCTCCCGGTAGCGGCGCTCGCTGCCCGCGACAACCTCGCGAAGGCGGCCGTTGGCGAACGAGATGTCGAGGACCCGCCCGATCGATTCGAGGGTTCGCTCGTCGAGATCGAGCTCCTCGATGGGCCGGCGGAACACCGACATCATGACTCCGACCAGGCGGTCGTCATCACGGATCGCAAAGGCGGCGGTCGAGCGGAAGCCGAGCCGTGCCGCGGCCGCCGCGAACTCCGGCGAGACCGTGTCGGGGCCGATCGAGACGAGGACGGCCGGCGCCCCCGCCGCCAGCGCTGCCGCGGTCGGTGTGGAGGCGATCGTCCGGTTCATGAGCCGCGACGTCGCGTCGAAGTCGACCTGGTCCACCGCCTCGAGAACGAGGCGGTCGTCCTCGATCCGTGCGTAGGCGGCCGCGTCCGCCCCAAGGACCAGGCCGATCTCGCGCATCAGGCGATGGGCGCCGGTCGCGTCGCTCGTCGTCGTCTCGGGGAGGCGGGTCAGCTCGACGAGGGTGCCCATCCGTCGCGTGAGCAGGCGTTCTTCGGAGAGGCCGCTCTCGACCGCAGCGAAGAGGCGGGCGTTCTCGAGCGAGGCCGCGATGAGCGCCGCCGCCTGGCTCATGATCGCTCTCGAGGGCTCGTGTGGCGCACTCCGCCGCCAGCCGAGCGCGAGGATGCCGGTGAGGCGGTCGAAGAGCCGGAGGCCGACGACGATCAGGTGCTCGATGCCGTCGGCGAGGACCGCGGCCCGCACGTCCTCGCGCAGTGGCGCGGTCGCGACGTCGGCGCTGACGAATGCGCCGGGCGCGGCCAGGGCCTGGGCCAGCGGACCGCCGAGCCGGCCGTACGCGAGGATCACGTCGATCGTCTCCTGCCGAACCCCGATCTGGCCGATGGCGTCATAGACACCGTCCGTCGACGTGACCAGGCCCGCGTCGGCTCCGGTCGCCCGGCACAGGATGTCGAGGGCGGCCTGGGCGACCTCGGCCCGTGTCCGAGCGCCTCCGGTGGCCGCGACAAGGGATCCGAGTGCGGCGATCTCGGCCTCGAGGCGAGCGGACGCCGTGACGTCGCGATTGACCGCCAACACCCCGCCAAGGCGCCCATCGCGTGGGCGAAGCGGCGTGACCACCGAGTCGACGATGACCTCGTCGTCCGCGAGCGGACCGCTGCGCGGCCGTTGGATCACGCGCTGGCGCCAGACCCCGCTGGCCGAGAGCGCGGTGCGAGCCGCCATCAGGTCGAGCGTCGACCCGGACGCGTCGAACGTGTCGACGAGAGCGCTCATCGGCCGCCCGACGGCGGCGATGGCGGCAATTCCGTACAACCGCTCGGCCGCTGCGTTCCAGATGCGGACGACGAAGTCCTCGTCGGTGACGATCACCGCATCGATCGACTGACGGACCAGGTCGTCGCCGAGCTGGTCCGTGAGCAGGGCGTCCCGGTCAGGCGTCGCGGGCTGACTGACCGGCAGCCCGGCGCTCGGATCGGCAGTCACGCGGCTATCCTAGCCTCTGGGACGATGGCCACCGGACCCCCCGGATGGGGGATGGCCCACGTTGCGCGATCGGGACCGCCGGGTCGGCGGTGCTGCGACGCACCAGTCCCGGTGTCGTCGCCGGGTCCGGAGGGCCGCGGCGAGCCCGGCGAAGGAGGTCCTGCCCTGACCTGGCCGCTGACCGAGGAAGAGCGACTGCTCCGCGACACCACGCGGGAGTTCGCCCGGCGATCGGTCGCCCCGACGGCCATCGAGCGCGACGAGCAGGAGCGCTTCGACCGGTCGATCTTCGCGGAGATGGGCGAGCTCGGCCTGACGGGGGCGCCCCTGCCGGAGTCGGTCGGCGGGGCGGGGTTCAGCTACCTCGGCTGGACGCTCGTCATGGAAGAGCTGGGCGCCGCGGACATGGCCTCGGCCGTCACGCTCTCGGTCCACATCCTGTCGCAGTACCCGGTCGTCACCTGGGGGACCGACGAGCAGCGAACGCGCTGGCTCGGGCCGATGGTGGCCGGGGAGGCGCTCGGCGCGTTCGCGCTGACGGAGCCGCACGCAGGGTCCGACGCGGGCGCGATCCGGACGCGGGCGGAGCGCGTGGGGAGCGCGGACGCGCCCGAGGGCTACCGGCTGACCGGAACGAAGATCTGGATCTCGAACGCGCCCGACGCGGATCGCTACCTGGTGTTCGCGGTCGTGGATCCGGCCGCGGGCTCACGCGGGCTCGGCGCGTTCCTCGTCGAGAAGGGCGCGGCCGGCTTCTCGTTCGGCGCCCACGAGAAGAAGATGGGGATCCGGGCGTGCCCGGCGGCGGAGCTCGTATTCGACGACTGTTTCGTGCCGGTCGCGAACCGGCTCGGAGCGGAGGGCGAGGGCTACCGGATCGCCCTGTCGGCGCTCGCGGAAGGTCGGATCTCGATCGCAGCGGCGTGCGTGGGAGTGGCGCGCTCGGCGCTGGATCAGGCCGCCGCGTACCTCGGCCAGCGGAAGGCGTTCGGCGCGCCGCTTGCCGATCAGCAGGGGCTGCGGTTCCTCGTCGCGGAGATGGCACGGGACGTCGAGGCGGCACGGGCGTTGACCCGCCAGGCTGCGGCCGCGAAGGACCGCGGCGAGTCGATCGGCGTGGCGTCGTCCCTCGCCAAGTGGACCGCATCCGACACGGCCATGAAGGTCGCGACGGACGCGGTGCAGCTGTTCGGGGCCAGCGGCTACTCGCGCGAGACCGGGGTCGAGCGGCTAATGCGCGATGCCAAGGGCGCCCAGATCTACGAAGGGACGAACCAGATCCACCGGCTGATCGTCGCGGAGGATGTGCTGGGAAGCTGACCGCCGCGGGCGACGAGCTCGGCGACTGAACGCTGCGGCGACGCGCTCGGCGACTGACCGCTGCGGCGACGTGCTCGACGATTGACCGCCGCGGGCGACGTGCTCGGCGATTGACCGCCGCGGCGACGTTTTCGGCGATTGACCGCAGCGGCTTTCGTGCCAGAAGCGCGATGGGGCGGCCGCGCGTTGGCGAAACTGCGGGCGGTCGTCTCCCCGCCGCGTGCTGGTCTGCCAGATGCCGGCGATCGAGGCCGGTGCCGGGAGCTCGGATGGCACCGGCTCGAATCCGCTGCAAATGGCAGGACGTCAGCGCTCCGGATGCGGCTCGTGAGCGTGACGGACCAGCCTGGCTCCGGGTCGCGGGCCGTTGCCGCTCGGTCGCGAAGCATCTGACAGGAAGCTCAGGGCGCTGATGGCACCGTCCGGCCGGCGGAGCCATGCTTCGACCGTTCGGCCGTCGGTCGGGAATTTGGCCCGAAGCGTCGACGCGTGCCTCGCGAGCGCTCGTCGGTTCGTCCGGCCGTCCTCGATCGCGACCCAACAGGACACGGACCTCGGCTGCCACCCCCGCGCTCGTCCGATCTCGGGTGCCAGGCGGCGCTTCCGATCCACCGTCCCCATCAAGTCGCTCAAGTCAACGAGCTCCGACTTCAGCTCGATCACAAGGAGTGTGCCGGTCGCGGGATGCCATGCCAGCCCGTCGATCACGCCGCGCTCGCCGAACGACGAGAACGAGACCTCCGGCTCGTAGCGCCAGCCGCCGAGGCCCGAGAACCGGGACGCCATGACCTCGTGCAAACGGGCATGCCGAGCATTCACGAGCCTGCCGAGGTCGCCGCCGCGCCAACGGAGGATCAGGTCAACGTCTGCGTCGAGCGCGCCCGCGATCGCCTGCAGATCGCCGATACGGACCCGCTCCAACCGACCGCGTTCGACTGCCTGCACCACGTTGCGCGGCACGCCGGTGGCGATCGAGAGCTCACGCTGCGTCCGACCGCAACGGGTACGGATTGCGCGGAGTCCGGTCCCCGTCCGCTTGTTGTCCATCCGGGGATGGTGACGAGCAACGATCATCCGACGCTTACGCCGTGTAGATTTCGAGCATGACCGAGACCGCCAGTCCCGCCGGCGTCGCCGGGCGTGCGGACACGCCGCCGACGTTCCGTCACTTCGTCGCCGGGGAGTGGCGCGACTCCACGAGCGGTGCGACCTTCGAGAGCCACAACCCCGCCGACACGCGCGACGTCATCGGGCGCTTCCAGCAGGGAACCGCTGCGGATGTCGCGATGGCCGTTCAGGCCGCCGACGTCGCGGGCGCCCTCTGGCGACGGACGCCCGCCCCGAAGCGCGGCGAGATCATGTACGCCTTCGCCGCGCTCATGGCTCAGCACAAGGAGCGCCTCTCCCGGGCGATGACCCGCGAGATGGGGAAGGTCCTGGCCGAAGCCCGCGGCGATGTTCAGGAGGGGATCGACATCGCGTTCCTGATGGCCGGCGAGGGCCGTCGGATGTTCGGCGACACGACCCCCTCGGAGCTGCCCGACAAATGGGCGATGAGCATCCGCCAGCCGATCGGGATCGCCGGGATCATCACGCCGTGGAACTTCCCGATGGCGATCCCGTGCTGGAAGATGATGCCGGCGCTCGTCGCGGGCAACACGGTGGTCTTCAAACCGTCGAGCGACACACCCCATTGCGCGACGCTCGTCGTCGAGCTGATGGCCGAGGCCGGTTTCCCGCCGGGCACGGTCAACCTCGTCACCGGAGCAGGCGCCGAGGTCGGCGACGCGATCGTCGACAACCCGGACGTCTCGGTCATCTCGTTCACCGGCTCGTCCGTGACCGGTAAGGCGATCGCCGTCCGGGCCGGGCGGAAGCTCAAGCGGGTGAGCCTCGAGCTCGGCGGCAAGAACGCGATCGTGGTCATGGCCGATGCCGACCTCGACCTCGCGACCGATGGGATTCTCTGGTCGGCGTTCGGCACGACGGGTCAACGCTGCACGGCCGCGAGCCGCGTGATCGCTGAGCGGCCGGTCGTCGGCGCCCTCCTCGACCGGCTCGCGGCACGGGCTCAACGGCTCCGCCTCGGGTCCGGTCTCGACGAGACGGTCGATGTCGGGCCGCTCATCAACGCCGGCGCCGTCGAGAAGGTCGACGGCTACGTCGGGATCGGCCGGCGCGAGGGCGAGCTCGTCGTCGGCGGCGCGCCGGCGTCCGACGGGGCACTCGCGAACGGCCACTTCTTCGCCCCGACGATCTTCCGCGACGTCGAGCCGATGGACCGGATCGCCCAGGAAGAGATCTTCGGGCCGGTGCTCTCCGTCATCGCGGTCGACGACTACGCGGCCGCCGCGACCGCCGTCAACCAGACGCGCTACGGGCTGAGTTCGTCGATCTTCACCCGCGACGCGAATGCCGCCTTCCGGGCGATGCGCGACTTCGAGACCGGGATCGTCTACGTCAACGCCGGCACGACCGGCGCCGAGACCCACCTTCCGTTCGGCGGCTGGAAGGAGACCGGCAACGGCCATCGCGAGGCCGGTCACGCCGCACTCGATACATTCACCGAGTGGAAGTCGATCTACGTGGACTTCAGCGGGCGCCTCCAACGAGCCCAGATCGACAACCAGTGACCGTCGGCGAGTCCGCGACCGCCGAGCGGCTCGCCCAGGATCCGGCCGCCCTTCGCGCCGCGTTCATCGACCGCGACTCGGTGGCCACGGGTCGCCCTGACGCCGTCCGTGTCGTCCGCGCGCCGGGCCGGGTCAACCTGATCGGCGAGCACACCGACTACAACGACGGCTTCGTGCTCCCGGTCGCGATCGACCTCGGGATCTCGGTCGCGCTTCTGCCGACTGAGGACGACGTGGTCGAGCTGACGCTCGCCGAGTCCGGCGACACCGGTCGCTTCGCCGCCCGCGACCCGGGACAGCGGCGCGGCTCCTGGCTCGACTACGTGGCGGGCATCGCCTGGGCGCTTGCCCGAGCGGGCATCACGCCGACCGGGTTCCGTGGACTGCTCGCCTCGGACCTGCCTGCGGGCGCGGGCCTCTCGTCCTCGGCCGCACTCGAGGTCGTCTCGGCCTGGGCGCTCTCGGGCGGCGATCGGCCGGCTCTCGACCCGATGGAGCTCGTCCACGTCGTCCAACAGGGCGAGAACGGCTACATCGGGCTGAACAACGGGATCATGGACCAGTTCGCCTCGATCTTCGGCGAGCCGGGCTTCGCCCTCCTCCTCGACTGCCGCTCGCTCGAGCATCGCGCGATCCGCCTGCCGCTCGACGGGATCTCGCTCGTCGCCTGCCACTCGGGGTCGCCGCGCCGGCTCGAAGCCTCCGCCTACAACGAGCGCCGGGCGCAGTGCGAGGCGGCGGTCCGCGCGATCGCTGCGCTCGAGCCCGGGGTCCGCTCGCTGCGCGACGTGACCCCCGAGATGCTCGACGCGGTCCGCGACCGCCTCGACCCACTGGCAGCCCGCCGCGCGGAACACGTTGTGCGCGAGAACCAGCGCGTCCTCGACACGGTCGCGGCACTCGAGGCGGGCGACCTGGCCGCGGTCGGCCGCTTGTTCGACGAGAGCCACGACTCGCTCCGCGATCTCTACGAGGTCAGCAGCCCCGAGCTCGACGCGCTCGTCGAGATCGCCCGCGCGACACCGGGCGTCCTCGGCGCCCGACTCACCGGTGCCGGATTCGGCGGCTGCACGATCAACCTCGTGCGCGACGAGGCGCTCGACGGGTTCCGGGCGGCGATCCTGCGCGACTACCCGACCCGGACGGGGCTCACGCCGCGCGTCTTCGTGGTCGCGGCGTCGGCCGGGGCGGCCCGCCTCCTCTGACCGTCGTTCAGAGCCGGACCAGCTCGAAGATCCGCGCCTGGAAGTCGCCGCCCAGCATCCGGCCCGGATCGATCTCCGGACCCGGGGCGAGCTCCGGATCCGGCGGCTGGAGCGCGAGCCCCACGGACATGAGCTCGTCGCCCGCCCGTTCGAACAACCCGATCGGCTCGCCGAACGAACCCGCCCAGCAGGTGATCCGGTACGTCCCCGCCGGATCCAGCCCGCGGAGGCGCACCCGATCGCGCGGCGCCATCGGGTGGCCGAGCGTCCGATACCACCCGACGATCGCCCGGCGCGGCTCATCGGGCTCGACCACCATCCAGGCGGTCTCGTTGCCGTCCCCCTCGAACGGGCTGCGCAGGCGGAGGAAGCGCCCACGCTGGAGGAGGCCCCGTCGCTCGACGTACCACGCGATCTGCCAAGTCACCTCGGTCTGCTCGTCCGGGGTCATCGCGGTCGGGTCCAGCTCGTACCCGAAGACGCCGAACATCGCGACCGCGGCGCGGGTGAAGAGCGGCGTGATCCGGCCGGTCTGATGGTTGGGCACGGCCGAGACGTGGGCCGCGATCGAGGAGAGCGGGTAGCCCAGCGACGTGCCCCACTGGATCCGCGTGCGCTCGATCGCGTCCGTGTCGTCGCTCGTCCACGCCTGCGGCGCGTAGGCGAGCATCCCGAGATCGAACCGCCCGCCCCCGCTCGCGCACGACTCGAACAGGATGTCGGGAAAACGCGCCGTCAGCCGCCGGTACAGCTCGTATACGCCGAGGACGTAGCGGTGGTGGACCTCGCCCTGGCGGTCGACGGGGAGTGCCGCGCTCCAGGGCTCGGTGATCGTCCGGTTCATGTCCCACTTGACGTAGTCGATCGGGGCGCTTGAGAGCACGGCCGACAGCGCGACGGTCAGATGATCGACGACCTCCGGCCGACCGAGATCGAGCACGAGCTGGTTGCGGCTCTCGGTCCGCGGCCGGCCCGGGACGCCGATCGCCCAGTCGGGGTGCGCGCGGAACAAGTCGCTGTCCGGGTTGACCATCTCGGGCTCGATCCAGAGCCCGAACGACAGGCCCAGCGCCCGCACATCGCGGACGAGCACCTCCAGACCGCCCGGCAGCTTGCGCCGGTCGACGACCCAGTCGCCGAGCGACGAGTCGTCACTGTCGCGCCGGCCGAACCAGCCGTCGTCGAGGACGAACAGCTCGATGCCGAGCGCCTTGGCCCGGGTAGCGATCGCGACGATCCGCTCGTGTTCGAAGGCGAAGTAGGTTGCCTCCCAGTTGTTCAGGACGATCGGTCGGTCGCGATCGCGCCAGGGCCCGCGCGCGACCCGCTCGCGGGCGAGGTCGTGGATCGACGCGCTCGCTGCGCCGATGCCTTCACTCGACCAGGCGATCACGGCCTCGGGCGCGGTGAAGGTCGCGCCGGGCTCCAACCGCCAGGCGAAGCCGTCCGGGTGGATGCCGACGCGGAGGCGGGTCGTCGCGAACCGGTCGACCTCGGCCTCGGCCACGAAGTTGCCGGAGTAGACGAGGCCGACCGCGAGCGCCTCGAGGCCGCCCGGCAGCTTGCGCCGGTCGACGACCCAGTCGCCGAGCGAGGAGTGGTCGTCGTCGCGCCGCCCGAACCAGCCGTCGTCGAGGACGAACAGCTCGATGCCGAGCGCCTTGGCCCGGGTAGCGATCGCGACGATCCGCTCGTGTTCGAAGGCGAAGTAGGT
>DASXTH010000135.1:0-11814 GCA_036505555.1 Candidatus Limnocylindrales bacterium
CTCGCGGCGTGCGCGGATCCGCTTCTTGCCGCGGGCGCCATCGGGGTGTCCGCGGTGACCGTGGCGCGCGAACGATGAGACGTCGCCACGGATCCGTCCGTGGCCCGCCGGGACGCAGGGTGGCGCATGTCCGGGTGTAGACTCGGGGTTCGACGGCCCACCGTCGAGCCGCCCCGGATCCACCCCGAACCGCGCCGCGCGAAGAGGCCATCGGCCTCTGGGAGATGACCGTGAGGACGATCGTCAAGGGCAAGAACATCGACGTCCCCGACTACATCCGGAGGTACGCCGAGCGAAAGCTGGCCCGACTGGAGCGGATCCTCGACGATCGGAGCGATGCCCTGGTCGAGCTGTCGGTCGAGCAGCACCGGAGCGCGTCCGACTCCCACATCGTCGAGGTCACGCTGGTGATCGACGGCAAGCCCCTACGGACCCATGCCGCCGGGCAGACCCATCGTGAGGGCGTCGACGAGGTCGTCGACAAGCTCGAGCGACGAGCCGTCGACCACCGCGAAAAGCCTCGGGTTCGGTCGCGCCCGGACGAAGAGAAGACCCTGCTCCGCCGGATCGCGGACGGAACGTCCGAGACGGCGCCGGAGCGGCGGATCGTCAAGACGAAGCGCTTCGCGATCGAGCCGATGTTCGAGGAGGACGCCGTCGCTCGGATGGAGGGGCTCGGCCACCAGTTCTTCGTCTACGTCGACGCCGAGAGCGAACGCGTCCACATCCTGTACCGGCGGAACGACGGGAACCTGGGGCTCATCGAGCCGGTGGTCGGCGGCGAGTACACGACGGGCCGGGGCCGCTCGAACCCCCGCGCGAACCCCGGCACGAACGGGCGCCATTAGGTCGTCGGGCGAACGATCGCGCGCGATCGACGCCGGCAGCCGCTGCCGACCGAGGCCTATCCGCTCGGCGCGTCCTCGATGGGCCGAGCGCGGCGATAGATCCCGGCCTCCCGGGTCATGAACCGGCCGTCAACGAGATAGCGCCGTAGCGCGGCGACGTCGGGGTGGAGGAGGGCCAGCCGCATGTTGACCTCCTTCTCCTCGTAGTCGCGGTCCTCGACAAAGGCCAGATCGAGGATCACCGCCAGCAGCAGGTCGCGCTTGCTCGGCTTCGCCGGGATCGAGACGAGCCGCCCGTCACGCAGGAACGCCCGAACGACCTTCTCGCGGGGTGTGAGATGACGCAGAGGCGCGTCGCCGCTCATCGCCCGACCCTACCAGACGGGCCGCTACGATGGCGCGATGCTGCCCGACCGACGACGCCTCGGCGCTCACCTCGCGATGGGCGACGGCCTGATCAAGGCCGCGGACCGGGCCGCCGAGATCGGCGCCACGGCGCTCCAGATCTTCACCGACAACCCGACCGCCTGGCGCAGGCGGGCTGAGCCGTCGCCCGAGATCCCGGCGTTCCGCGAGCATCTCGCGACCAGCGGAATCGCTCCCCTCGCGATCCACGCCTCGTACCTGATCAACCTCGCCGGCGCCAACCCGGCGGACCACGAGCGGTCGGTCGCGCTGCTCGCGGCTGAGCTCGTCGCCGCCCGGATGTTCGGCGCCGCGCTCGTCAACGTCCACATCGGGTCGCATGGTGGGGCCGGCCTCGAGGCCGGGATCGTTCGCGTCGTGGAGGCGATCCGCGGCGGGCTCGAGCGCGAGGCGGAGCTTGCGGTGGCGGATCCGGTCACGGCCGAGGCGCGGCCGGCAACGATCACGCTCGAGAACACCGCCGGCGGCGGAACAGGCATCGGGACCAGCCTCGACGAGCTCGACGCCATTGCGGCGGCCGTCGACGGCGCCGGTTTGCCCTCGCGGCGCATCGCCTTCTGCCTCGACACCGCCCACGCGTGGGGCGCGGGGTACGACCTGTCCGACCCGGCTGCGATCGACGGGCTCCTCGAGGACTTCGACCGGCGGATCGGCATCGACCGCCTGCCGCTCGTCCACCTGAACGACTCACGATCCGAGCTCGGGTCGCGGCTCGATCGTCACGAGCACGTGGGGGCCGGCCGGATCGGCGAGGTGGGAATGGCCCATGTGCTCCGGCACCCGCTCCTGATCGCCGCGACGTTCGTCCTCGAGACTCCCGGGATGGACGATGGCTACGACGCGATCAACGTCGCGCGGGCCGTTGCCCTGGCGCGCGGCGAAGCGCTCGAGCCGCTTCCGTCGGGCGCGTTTACGCTGCGCGGGAGCCGCGCGCGGGCCGCGACACCGGTCGACCCGGCCCTCGTGGACGGGTCCCCCGCGCGGTGACCGACGCTCGAGAGCAACGGGCGGCCGACGTCGGGCTCAACCTCGGCGATCGCCGTCTCGAGCTCGTCGGATCTGCCCTGATCCTGCTCGTCGCGACGATCCTCCGCCTCGGCAACCTGGCGGCGCGCGGGACATGGGATGCCGACCAGGGTCACGACATGCTCGTCCTGCGCGCCCTCGTCCTCGACGGCACCCTGCCGCTGCTCGGGCCGCCGACCTCGATCGGCGACTTCCACCACGGCGTCTTGTACTACTTCCTGCTCGCGCCAGTCGCCGCGATCTCGCGCGCCGATCCAGTCGCCGTGACGACGTGGATCGCCCTCTGCGGGGTCGCGGCGGTCGCGGTCACCGGATGGCTGGCCCGCTCGATCGCCGGGCCGCTGGCCGGCCTGATCGCCGCGCTCCTGATGGCCGTGTCGGCGAGCGCGGTCGAGGAGTCGATCTTCATCTGGAACCCCAATCTGATCGCGCTGTCGAGCTCGATCGCACTCGCGGCCGCCTGGCGGGCCTGGCAAACGGGCCGCACCCGATGGTGGGTCGTGGCGGGGAGCGCGGCGATCGTCACGATGCACTGTCACGTGCTCGGGATGATCCTCACTCCGGTCGTCGCGGGGCTGCTCATCGCCGATCTGCGCCGCCGCCGGCGAGCCGGCGACACGGCCGGGGTCGCGGCCGTCGGACGCTCGGCGCTTGTCTGGGCGGCGCTGGCACTGCTGAGCTACGTTCCGCTTGCGATCCATGAGCTGGGCCACGACGGGTCGGAGCTTCGCGCCGCGATCGCCTTCATCACCGGGGGCGGGGGCGCCTCGCCGATCGCCCTTCCCGCGCGAATCCCCATCGTCGGGCTGCGCGTCATCGGATGGCCGCTCGCGGGGCTGATCACCGATGCGCCCCTGGCGACGCTTTTGGCGGCGGGGCTCGTGAGCGGCCTGGCGGTCTGGCGTGGGTGGTGGTCCGGCGCGCCGAGCGGCGTCGGGGCCAGCCGTGAACGCGTCGCTGTCCGCTGGCTGAGTCTCGGCCTGGCGTGGACGATCCTCGCGCTGGCGATCGGGGCGTCGAGCCTGGCCACCGTCGTCGCCGGCCTGCCGAACGATCACTACCACGCGTTCGCCGACCCGATGGTCTTCGTGATCGTCGCGGTCGGGCTGCGCTCGATCGTCGAGGGCCGATCGAAGGCGCTCGCACCGCTCCCGGGCCTGGCGCGGATCGGGCTTGCGGCGACGCTCGTCGTGGCCATCGCGGGCTGGAACCTTGTGCGACAGCCACCGGCCGCAGCGGCCGACGGGGGCTGGTCGGCGGCCGCGGGCACTGCCGGTCGCGTCATCGTGGCCGGTGGCGCGGGGCCCCTCGTCCTCTCGAGCCTGCCGATCTTCAAGTCCGACGAGGCGCTCCGGATGCCGCTTGTTGCGGCCGGCGCGGTGGTCGCGTCGACCGGGCCGAGCGGAGCCGCTGCCGCTGGACCCGACGCGACGCGGGTAATCCTCTGCGATCAGCTGTTCCGAGAGGCGATCGGCGCCGATTGCGGCGGCCCAGCCGAGGATCGTTGGTTGGCCGACCCCGCCTCAGGCCTGACCACGCCCGGCACCGGGCCAACCGCCCACCTCGTCGAGCGGTTCGAGGCCGCCCCCGGCCGCTGGGTCTCAATCTACCGGGTGGGCCGCTGAGCCGACCGAGGCCGCTCGCGCGCATCGGGGAGCCGGAGATGCCGCTCCCGTGGGGCGGATTTCCTGCGATCAACGCGCGGAGCGAGCGGGCGTAGACGCCGTGAGCGAGGAGCACAGGGGCCAACGACGCATCGGTCGTTCCAGCGCGGCGAAATGCGAACGCCGGCACCCCAGATGCCGGCGTTCGCTGTCCCCGAGACCCGGACGTGGAGGGCGTCCGGGTCGTGCCCTGGAGAAGGATGTGGTTGGCCGGCGCGTCGCCGGCGAAGGCCTACGGCCGCCCGGGCCGACCCATCTGGCGGCCCATCGGCCGGACCGTGCCCATCCGGGACGGGACCTGGCTCACGGACGCCTGCCCGACGCCGGCCACCACCGGCCCGGCGCCGACCGGCGCAGAGCGCGCAATCGGGCGCTCCGGCGGACGGTTCGACGACGGCTCGGATGGCTGGAACGCGCGGCCGAAGCGGCGCATCCGGACGGCGAGGTAGTACTCCATGATCTGGCGGACCTGCGGCTCGCTGAGGAGCTCGTCCGCGCGGAGCGCGTACTCGACCCGCGCTGTCGGGTTCGCGGCGCCGGAGGCGACCAGCCCGAGGTACTGCGGCGTGTCGGCGTCGTCGCGGAGCTCGCGGAGCCCGCGGGCCAGCTTCGTGGCGGTCCCGAGCGACGGCATCCGGTCCCCGCGGATCAGCCGCGAGATCGTGGAATGGTCGACCCCCGACTGCTGGGCGAGTTGGCGCTGCGACATCTTCTTGGCCTTGAGCTGAGCTCGCAGCCATTCGTTGAACGCGCGACCGTTCTGGGTGGTCATGACGTCGTTGGGCGCTCCGTACGTCGCGCAAGCGGGTGGTGACGCGATACCGGCATGATCACGAACGGGCGGTGCTCCCCTATATCACCCGTTGGTACCGGCGCGGTCCCCGAGCGTGCGGCGTGCGTCGAACCGGTTCGGTGGGGTTCGAGGCGGTTCAGGACGGAGCGGGCATGGGACTCCGGTCCTGAACGACCGATACGCCGTCCGGGCGGCAGCGGATGTCCGCGCACGGCCGGAGGGCCGAGCGGGACGCCGAACAGGGCGCGCGTCCGCCCACCCGGCGGACACCGGATCGAGCCGCTCATCGGCACACGAAAGCAGATCGGACGATGTCTCGATGCGCACGCGGGGGCCGTTCGTGTTGCGGATGTATTGCCGAGCCGCCGCGCCCTGTTCACGCGCTCAGGCTGGTCCGGGCACCTTGGCAGGCTCCGGTGTCTCGAGGCCCACCCCGCGCCGCTTCGGGGAGAGCCAGTACGCGATCGAGCCGAGCACGATGATCGAGAACACGCTGATCGTGCGGTCGACGAGGACGATCGTCGTTGCCTGGGGCAGGCTGACGTGGTACGCCGCGACGAGCACCCCCGCGACGCCGAGCTCGACCACCCCGAGTCCGGCCGGAGCGAGCGGGACGGCCGTCAGGAGCGAGCCGATGAGCGCGACGAACACCGCCCCTGACAGGCCGAGCTGAACGCCCGGGAAGTTCAGGGCCTGGACGACGAAGTAGAGCCGGAGCGCCTCGGTCGCCCAGATGAAGCCCGTGATGATGACCAGCCCCGGGAGCGCACGGAGCCCGACGGCGCCGAAGACCCCCTCCTCGAAGCGGTCGTAGAGCTCGAGCGCCCGATGCGGCAGGGGCAGCCGAACGAGGATGCGCCGCCCGAAGTTGCGCATCGTCAGCAGGCCGAGTGCGAGGAGCACGATGACGGCGACGCCGATCGCGGCGACCACCCGGATCTCGCCGGGAAGCCCGTCCCGGAAGCTCCAGAACCCCGCGGCCAGGCCGAGCGTCGCGATCGCGAAGAGGTCGAGGATCCGCTCGATGAACACCGTCCCGACCGTCCGGCTCAGGGAGACCGAGCTGTTGATCTTCAGCAGGTACGCCCGGTAGATGTCGCCGAGCTTGGCCGGCACGAGGCAGTTCACGAGCCACGACAGGAAGATGATCTCGGTCGCGTCACGGGTCCGGAGATGGAACCCGGTGCCGCGGAGGAGGAGCGACCAGCGGTAGCCACGGAGCGGGAAGCCGGCATAGAAGATGATGAAGGCCGCGAGGATCAGGAGCTTGTTGGAGCGGCCGATCCCGTCGAGCAGCTCGTTGACGTCGACGTTCAGGGCCACCCGGAAGATCAGGACGAGCAGGATCAGCGGCAGGACGAGCGAGACGATCGTCCGGCGTTGGCGGAGCCGCCGACCGAGGGACAGCGAGTCGGCATTGACGTTCTCGCCCGCCCGCCGATCCGGGCCGGTTCGCCGTTCCGTGCCCGAGCGCCGTTCCGCGATGACGCTCGCGATCGCCTCGTCGTCGCGCCGCTCACCACCGCTCCGCCGCTCGTCACCACTGCGGCGCTCGCTCATCGGGTCGCCGCCGCGGCCCCGGACGACGGGTGGATCCGGCCGTTGCCGCGGGCACGTTGGACGACCTTCGCGATCGGCGTGAGCAGTCGCACATAGACCGAGGCGCGGCCGGTCACGAGATCCGCCGTCGCCAGGGCACCGAGCAGGCCCGCCGGCGTGGACGGGTCGCCATCAAGAGCGGTATACGCCACGCCCACCTCGAACGAGCTGTGGGCGTCGGATACGGCCATTCCCGGGATCCCGTGGGCGCGGGCGAACTCGGCTGCCCGGTGGTTGCCGCTGCCGGCCATCACCCGGGCGTTGTGAACCTCGATCCAGTCGACGAGCGGGGCGAGCCGCTCCATCCGGGCGTCGCGCAGGAGCGAGCCGCGGAACCGATCGAACGGGTGCGGCACGCCGACGAGCGCACCCTGCGCACGCGTCGCCGCAATCGCCTCCTCGGCCGGCAGCCCGGGCGGGATCGCCTCGTCGAGGAACAGGCAGATCAGGTCGCCATCGGCCGTCCGGACCTCCTCGCCGACGATCACGGTCAGGTCGGAGCCGGCGGCAACCGCCGCCGCGCGGGCCTCGAGGGCGCCGTCGATCCGGTCATGGTCGGTGATCGCGAGATGGGTCAGCCCGCGCGCGGCCGCCGTTCGGACGAGCGACGCCGGCGAGGCCAGCGAATCGAAGGATGCCCGGGAGTGCGTATGGAGATCCGCAAAGAACCGCGACGATTCCCCGGGCGCGACCATCCCTAGACCTGGGAGACGAGCGACTTCTTGAAGAAGTCGAAGTGCTCGAGCGCGAGGCCCGTCCCGATCGCGACGCAGTTCAGCGAGTTCTCGGCGACGTGGCACGGGACGCCGGTGACCTGCGTCAGGAGCTTGTCGATGTTCCGGAGGAGCGAGCCGCCGCCCGACATCACCATCCCCTTGTCGATGATGTCCGAGCTCAGCTCCGGCGGCGTCTGCTCGAGGACGGTCCGAACGGCGGCGACGAGCTGCTGGAGCGGTGCCTCGATCGCCTCCATGACC
Source organism: Candidatus Limnocylindrales bacterium (assembly GCA_036505555.1). Classification (GTDB taxonomy): domain Bacteria; phylum Chloroflexota; class Limnocylindria; order Limnocylindrales; family CSP1-4; genus CF-46. The sequence goes on from DASXTH010000135.1 coordinate 7,334, forward strand.
TCCGACGAGGTGATCGGGATCGTCCGCGGCAGGCCCGCGATGAGGTCGCGGCCGCGGACCTCCATCTGGAGCTCCCGCTCGAGCGGCAGCGCGGTCCCGATCTGGATCTTCACCTCTTCGGCGGTCCGCTCGCCGATCATCAGGTTGTACTTCTTGCGGATGTACGTCGCGATGTGCTCGTCGAACTTGTTGCCGCCGACCCGGAGGGAGGTCGAGACGACGATCCCGCCGAGGGCGATCACGGCGATCTCGCTCGTGCCACCGCCGATGTCGATCACCATGTTCCCCGACGGGCCGCTGATCGGGACGTTCGCGCCGATCGCGGCCGCCAGCGGCTCTTCGATCAGGTACGCCTCCTTCGCGCCGGCCTTGAGCGCGGCGTCGCGGACGGCCCGCTTCTCGACCGAGGTGACGCCGGCGGGCACCGAGATCATCACCTCGGGCCGCGAGAAGCCGATCCGGCCCTTCGTCGCCTTGTTGATGAAGAAGCGGAGCATCGCCTCGGTGATGACGTAGTCGGCGATCACGCCGTCCTTCATCGGGCGGATGGCGGTGATGTTGCCGGGGGTGCGCCCGATCATCTCGCGGGCTTCCTCGCCGACGGCCACGATCCGGTTGTCGTCGGACACAGCCACCACGGATGGCTCCGTGAGGATGACTCCCTTGCCCTTGACGTACACGAGGACGTTGGCCGTGCCGAGGTCGATGCCGATCTTCATGAGCTGGTGGAAACAGTCCCTTCTTCGAGGCGCGCGATTCTCGCACCCAGGTCTGCGAACTTGCGTTCGATGTTCTCATACCCCCGCTGGACGTGGTGCGCGCCGTGGATCGTCGACTCTCCCTTCGCGGCAAGCGCCGCCAGGATGAGCGAGGCGCCCGCCCGCAGGTCGCCGATCTCGGCGTCGGCCCCGTGGAGGGGCGTCGGGCCGTGGATCACCGCGTGGTGGTTGTCGGGGATGTCGATCCGGGCCCCCATCCTGTTCAGGTCCGTGAGCCACTCGAGGCGGTCCTCGAAGATCGCTTCGTGGACCGATGACACCCCGCGGGCCTGGGTCAGCAGGACGCAGGTCGGCGGCTGGAGATCCGTGGCGAGGCCCGGGTACGGCGCGGTCTCGATGTCGATCGCCTGGTAGGCGCCGTCGGCAACGCCACGCCCGTCGATCTCGATCCGGTCGCCGTCGCACCGGGAGACGACGCCGGCCCGCTCGATCGCATCGAGAAACGCGGTCATGTGGCTGCACGGCGCGCCGGTCAGCGTGACCTGACCGCCGGTCACGGCGCCGGCCACGGCGAACGTGCCGGCCTCGATCCGGTCGGGGATCACGTGGTGGTCGGCGCCACGAAGGCGGCGACGACCTCGGACCTCGATCGTGTCCGGATACGTCCGCTCGATCTCCGCGCCCATCTTCTGGAGGAAGACGATGAGATCGTCGACCTCGGGCTCCCGGGCGGCCGGCCGGATGACCGTGTGGCCATCGGCCAGGGTCGCGGCGAGCATCGCATTCTCGGTCCCCATGACCGACACGAACGGGAACCGGATCTCCGTCCCGCGCAGACGGCCGGGAGCGGTGGCGAAGTAGTAGCCGTTGCGGTACTCGATCGTCGCGCCGAGCGTCCGCATCGCCTCCACGTGGAGATCGACGGGCCGCCGGCCGATCCGGTCGCCGCCCGGGTTGCTGATGATCACCCGGCCGAACCGACTGAGGAGTGGGCCGAGGAGCATGAAGCTCGCCCGCATCTTCGCCGCAGCCTCGAGCGGAACGAACAGCCACTCGACGTCGCCCGAGGCGATTTCGTAGGTGTTCCGCGCCGGGTGGTCGACGACGACGCCGAGATCGCGCAGGGTCTCGGCCATGACGCGCACGTCCTCGATCTCGGGGACGTTCGTGAACCGGCAGCGCTCGCCGGTCAGGGTGGCCGCGGCAAGCATCTTCAGGGCGGCATTCTTCGAGCCGCTGATCGGCACCTCGCCGCTGAGCGGCACCCCGCCCTCGATCCGGAAGATCTCCCTGGTGACCTTCTCCGGGACGAATTCCCAGTGGAAGGGGCGAGCGTCAGCCATCGAACTGCCGCTCGCTCTCCGAGGTCCGAGGAGGAGCTCCGCGACCCGGTCGGCCCGAGGATGCGAATTCCCAGTGGAACGGTCGTGCGTCCGCCATGTTCGGTTCCGAAGGGTGCGGCTAGCCGCGCCTTCGGGGACCCTCGCGGTGACGGCGCTCGGCGACACGAATCCTGATCAAGGCGGCCTGGAGCGAGGCGCGGGCCGATGCGAGATCGGCGCCCTCGACGTAGCCCGACTCGAGCGCCTGCTCGGCCTGGCGGCGGGCCTCGTGGGCCTTTTCGAGGTCGATCTCGGACGCCATGTCCGCGGTCTCGGCCATCACGACGACCTTGTCCGGCAGGACCTGGAGGAAGCCGCCGACGATCGCGAACGACTCCTCCTGGCCCCCCTTCCGCAGGCGCAGCTCACCGGCTCCGAGGTTCGAGACGAGCGGCGCGTGATGCGGCAGGACGCCGAGCTCGCCCTCGCTGCCGGGCAGCTGGACGCTGTCGACCTCGTCCTGGTAGGCGAGGCGTTCGGGCGTGACGATCTCGAGGAGGAGAGGCATCGCCTTAGCCGGCCAGCTGCTGCGCGTTCTTCCGGACGTCGTCGATCGTGCCGGCGAGGAAGAAGGCCTGCTCGGGCAGGTCATCGACCTTGCCTTCGAGGATCTCCTTGAAGCTCGCCACGGTGTCCTTGATCGTGACGTAGGCGCCCGGCCGGCCCGTGAAGACCTCGGCCACGAAGAACGGCTGGCTCGCGTAGCGCTGGAGCCGGCGCGCCCGGCCGACGACCGCCTTGTCCTCGGCCGACAGCTCGTCGATCCCGAGGATCGCGATGATGTCCTGGAGGTCGCGGTAGCGCTGGAGGACGCGCTTCGTCTCCTGGGCGACGTCGTAGTGCTCCTGGCCCACGACGAGCGGGTCGAGGACTCGCGATGTCGAGGTCAGGGGATCGACCGCGGGGTAGATCCCGAGCTCGGCGATCGACCGCTCCAGGCGGATCGTCGAGTCGAGGTGGGCGAACGTCGTCGCCGGCGCCGGGTCGGTGTAGTCGTCCGCGGGGACAAAGACCGCCTGAAGGGAGGTGATCGAGCCGTTCTTCGTCGAGGTGATCCGCTCCTGCAGGCCGGCCATCTCGGTCGCGAGATTCGGCTGGTAGCCGACCGCCGACGGCATTCGGCCGAGCAGCGCCGAGACCTCGGATCCTGCCTGGGTGAAGCGGAAGATGTTGTCGATGAAGAGGAGGACGTCGCGGTTCTCCTCGTCGCGGAAGTACTCGGCCATCGTCAGGCCGGTCAGGCCGACGCGCTGACGAGCGCCGGGCGGCTCGTTCATCTGGCCGAAGACGAAAGCGGTCTTTGCGATGACGCCCGACTCGGTCATCTCGTGGATCAGGTCGTTGCCCTCGCGGGAGCGCTCGCCGACGCCGGCGAACACCGACACGCCGGCGTGCTCCTGGGCGACGTTCCGGATCAGCTCCTGGATGATGACGGTCTTGCCGACCCCGGCCCCGCCGAAGATGCCGACCTTGCCGCCCTTCTTGAATGGGCAGATCAGATCGATGATCTTGAGGCCGGTCTCGAAGACCTCGACCTCCGTCGTCTGCTGGTCGAACGCCGGCGCCACGCGATGGATCGGCAGCATCTTCGTCGCGTTGACCGGGCCCTTGTCGTCGATCGGGCGGCCGAGCACGTCGAAGACGCGCCCGAGCGTGACGTCGCCCACCGGTACCGTGATCGGGCCGCCGGTATCGCGGACCGCAACCCCGCGGGCGAGGCCGTCGGTCGTCGTCATCGCGACCGCACGAACCCAGTTGTTGCCGAGATGCTGCTGGACCTCGCAGACGAGGTCGTCCTGGCCCGGCCGCTCGATCGCCACGGCGTTGTAGATCGCCGGCAGCTTGCCGGCGGGGAACTCGATGTCCACGACAGGGCCGGTGATCTGGATCACCTGCCCGGTCGCGGGCGCGGGTGCGGCGGTGGCCATGGGTCTGGTGCCTCCTGCTCGCGTCAGCCGGCCTGGGCGCCGGACGCGATCTCGATCATTTCGCGGGTGATGTTGGACTGGCGGACCTTGTTGTAGGCGAGGGTCAGATCCTCGATCAGCTCCTCGGCGTTCTCGGTCGCGTTCTTCATCGCGACCATCCGGCTCGACTCCTCGCTCGCCTTGCTCTCGAGAACGGCCTGGAACAGGCGCGTCGCGACGTAGCGCGGGAGGAGCTGCTCGAGAACGGCTGACGGGCTCGGCTCGAAGATGAACTGGTTGCCCGGGATGCCCAGCGTGTCCTCGGTCGGGCTGATCGGGAGCAGCTGGTAGCGCTCGGGTCGCTGCGTGAGGGTCGTGATGAACCGGCTGTACACGATGTCGACGTGGTTGAACTTGCCGGCGAGGTAGTCATCGCTGATCAGGCGGGCGAGGGGGATCACGTCGGCGAAGGC
>DASXTH010000136.1:0-3293 GCA_036505555.1 Candidatus Limnocylindrales bacterium
ATAGCAACGGGCGCACTCGATCCCCGTGGCTCCCCAACCTGGCCGCGATATTCGGCTATTGGAAATGGCAGGGCACTCTCGCGCCGATCAACGGCCGGGCACCCTCGCGCCGACCCATGGCCGGGCACCGTCGCCGATCCCTCGAGACGGAGGTCAGACCGGGCGCCAGCTGCCGTAGATCTCCGGGAACAGCTCGCGGCCGGGTGAGGTTGCCGGGTCGTCCAACCAGAAGTTGATGTTGTACCAGGACTCGCCCTTGGCCACGAAGATGTGACTGATCGACACCTTCGTGCCGCTCACCTCGCCGAGGAGCTCCACGATCCGCCCGCTATAGCCCCCGACGAGCTTGATCGCCTTGTTCGACACGACCGTCCCCTTGAACTTCACCCTGAAGTAGGAGATCTCCCGACGCACGAAATCAGCGACGCTGACCGGCGTCGTCTCGACTCCATGGCCCACGTAGAACCGGGCCTCCTTGTGCGAATCGAATTCGTCGAGCGTGTCGGCGTCGCCCGCGTACACGGTCCAGCCCGGCGGGTACTTGATCGTGTATCGGTTCGCGTTCGAGCCGTAGGTGAGCCACGGCGCCGGCGTTGGCGCTGAAGTCGGGCTCGGCGTGGCGGTCGGCACCGGCGTCGCCGACGGCGCTGCCGACACGGATGGCGCGCTGGACGGGACACCCGCCACCTGGCTCGGGGCGCCGGTGGGTGGCGGGGTTGCCGAGCCGCACGCGACGACGATCAACGACATGAGCAGCGCGTGGACTCCTAGTCGCCGACCGGACACGGCGGATCTCCCGCTCGCGGGACGAGTAGCCGTCCCGGCTCCAGGCATTGTGCGCACAAGGCAAGGCCTCCGCTACGCTTCGAACGTGCCAAAAGTCCAGTCGGGGAGCTTCAAGCGGCCGGACGAGGTCCGGAACCTCGATCATGGCAGGCTCGAGCTCGTCAATCTCGGCGAAATGACCGTCGGGCGGCAGGTGATGGATCCCGGCTGGCGATGGTCGGAGCATGTGAAGCCGATCGCCGGCACACGTTTCTGCGACTTCCACCACATCGGGCTCGTCGTCGATGGCTACATGCACATCGAGATGGCCGACGGGACCGTCATGGAATTGGGGCCCGACACCGTCTACGAGATTCCGCCCGGGCACGACGCCTGGGTCGTCGGCGACGAGCCATGGATCGGGATCCAATGGTCCGGCATCCGGACCTGGGGCGCGCCGCTCCTCGCGACCGGCGAGCGGCTGCTGACGACGGTCCTCTTCACCGACATCGTCGACTCGACCAAGGTGGCCGCCCGGATCGGCGACGGCCGCTGGCAGAACCTGCTCGCCGCGCACAACGAATCGGCCCGCCGGGCGTTCGATCACTTCGGCGGCATCGAGGTCAAGACCACCGGCGACGGATTCCTCGCCCGGTTCGACGCCCCGGCGCGGGCGCTCGCATGTGCCCGCGCGATCCGCACCGCGGCAGCATCACTCGACCTCCAGATCCGCGGCGCCGCCCACACCGGCGAAGTCGAGCTCGTCGGCGACGACATCCGCGGCCTGGCCGTCCACATCACGTCGCGGATCCTCGCCCTTGCCGCCGCCGGTGAGATCCTCGCCTCGGGGACGACCCGCGACCTCGTCGACGGCTCCGGCCTCGTCTTCGAGGACCGCGGCCGGCACGAGCTGAAGGGGATCGTCGGAGCCCGCGAGGTCTTCGCCCTCACGGAGGGGTGAGACCCGCCGAATGCGCCATCGACCCGCTCGCTCGCCTGCTTTGTAGACTGCCCGAGTGACGTTCCCGGTCCAGGTTGGCCCCGCGTCGATCACGATCAATCGGGATGATCGGTTCCTCGTCTGCCAGCCGGACGGGCGGATCCTTGGCGGCAACGACGACGGCTTCTTCACCCGCGACACGCGGATGATCTCGGGTTGGGATCTTCGGATCAACGGCCAGCGACCGGTCCTCCTGAACTCGGCGCCGATCCAGTTCTTCTCGGCTCGCTTCGAGTACACGAACGACCCGTTCATCGACGACGCCGGCAAGGTCGATCGCCAGACGCTCTCGATCCGGCTGGATCGGACGGTCTCCGAGGGCGTCCACGAGGACCTCGACATCGTCAACTACGGGCGCCGGCCGGTCCGGCTGACGATCGAGGTCGCGATCGACTCCGACTTCGCCGACATCTTCGACGTCCGCAGCAGCCGGTTCGTCCGGCGCGGCCAGCTCAACTCCCGCTGGTTCCGTTCGCGCGGCGAGCTCCGGACGACCTATACGAACCAGACGTTCACGCGCCACCTCGTGGTCGCCGTCGAGAAGGCCGACTCGCCGATCCAGTACGCCAACGGCCGGCTCGTCTTCGTCGCGAAGATCGCGCCGAAGGGCGTCTGGCACAGCTGTTTGAAGTGGCTCCCGTACACCGCCTCGAAGGACGGCTCGTCGGCCCGGCGGCGCCCGGCGACGCTGCCCTGCAACGCCGTCGAGGCCGGCCAGCCGATGGACCGGCCGAAGCTTCCGACCGTCTCGATCGAGACCCCGAACTGGACGGTCCGGCGGACCTGGGATCAGGCCGTGCGCGACCTCGACGCGCTGCGCCTCGAGGACCCAACATTCGAGCGTGGCGTCGTCATCCCGGCTGCCGGCGTGCCGTGGTACGTGACGCTGTTCGGGCGGGACACGCTGGTCGTCTCGATGCAGTCCATCTCGGGCTACCCGGAGTTCGCCTCGGGCGCGCTTCGGCGCCTGTCAGCCCTCCAGGCGACCGAGGACGACGCCGAGCGGGACATGGAACCCGGCAAGATCCCCCACGAGGTCCGCCACGGCGAGCTGGCCCAGCTCGGGATCCTGCCGTACACGCCGTACTACGGGACCCACGACGCGACGAGCCTGTTCATCATCGTCCTGAGCTACCTCTACCAGTGGCTCGGCGACGAGGCGATCCTGCGGCGGTATCTCGACAACGCCGAGGCGGCCGTGCGCTGGATCGACCGCTACGGCGACCGCGATCGCGACGGGCTCCAGGAGTACAAGACGCGCTCGTCGCACGGCTACTACAACCAGGGCTGGAAGGACGCCGGCGAGGCGATCGTCATGGCCGACGGCACACTCGCGAGCCTGCCGATCGCGACCTGTGAGCTCCAGGGCTATGTCTACGACGCGAAGCTCCGGATGGGCGACATCTACGAGATCCTCGGCCGGCCCAAGGACGCCCGCCGGCTGCGGCGCGAGGCGCGCGTCCTGTTCGAGCGGGTGAACGAGCGGATGTGGTGGGAAGCCGAGGGGACGTACGCGCTGGGCCTGGAC
>DASXTH010000137.1:0-6025 GCA_036505555.1 Candidatus Limnocylindrales bacterium
GAGCGACCCGCCGACGGTGCTCGTCGTGGCCGCCATCCCCGTGGCAGCCCTGCTCGCGGCCGTGCTCGTCGCTTCGGCTCTGGCCGGCCAGAACCCGGGTCCCAGCCCGCTGCTCGCAGCGCTCCCCCCGGCGAGCGCGCCGGCGGTATCGCCGACCCGCTTCCCCGCGGCCCATGCCGACGCCGGGGGCGTTTCGAACATCGGCCCCGTGATGATCGCCGATCGGTCCGCCGCGAACAGCCTCGGAACTCGCGCGCGGCCGGTTGGCGGGTTCGCTGCAATACTCGCTCGATGAGCGGGAGTTCGACCGACAGCCTCCAAGATCGGTTCGCCCCGGCCGGGCGATGCTTCGGATGCGGCCCGGCGAACCCGATCGGGCTGCGGATCGGCAGCCATCCGAGCGACGACGAGCCAGCGGTCCTCGTCGCGCGCTGGACGCCAACCCCCGATCACGAGGCGTTCGCCGGCGTCGTCAATGGCGGCATCCTCGGGACACTGCTTGACTGTCACGCCAACTGGACGGCGGCGTGGCACCTGATGCGGGCACGCGGCGCCGATCGGCCGCCGACCACGGTCACCCTCGAGTACGCAATCCGGATGCGACGGCCGACGCCGTCGGGCCGACCGATCGACCTTCGGGCCTGGGTCGTCGATGCCGGCGACGACCGCGCCACCGTCGAGGCGGAGATCGCATCGGACGGCGTCGTCACCGCGACTGGCTCGGGGACCTTCGTCGCCGTCAAGCCCGACCATCCCGCCTACGATCGCTGGTAGGAGAACCACGTCGATGTTCCGTCGCTTCCTCGGTCTCGACCGCAACGCCGCCGACCCGCGCCTGCCCGTCGGTGATGCCGCCGCTCCCCTCCCTGACTCCGCCGCGGAGACCGCGACCGCGCGCCGGATCGTCGCCCGCCTCGAAGCGCTACCTCCGGCCGAGGCCCGCTTCCTCGCCTGCTTCGCCTATGTCATGAGCCGGGCTGCGAACGCCGATCTCGACATCAGCGACGACGAGACGCGCCTGATGGAGCAGTTCGCCGTCCAGTACGGCGGCCTCGACACCGCCCAGGCGGTCCTCGTCGTGGAGATGGCGAAGATCCAGGCCCGGACGAACGGCGGGACCGAGGACTTCGTCGTCACCCGTGAGTTCCGCTCGATCTCGACCCAGGCGCAGCGGCTCGCGCTCCTCCGCTGCTGCTTCGCGGTCGGGGCGGTCGACGGGACGATCTCTGCACCGGAGGCGAGCACGATCAACGAGATCGCCCGCGAGCTCGACCTCGAGCCAGCCGACGTCAACACAGTGCGTGCCGAGTTCCACGAGCAGCTCTCGGCCGTCCAGGCGCTGCGGCGTGCCGGAGGAAGCGCCTCCGCCTGAGGAGAGCGGCCGCTAGCGGTTCATCTCGCCGAGGATCGCGTCGACCGTCTCGACGAGTCGATCCGAGTCCGCCGCGGAGAACACCAGCGGCGGCTTGATCTTGATCACGTTGTGGTCGGCGCCGTCGGTGCTCAGGAGCACTCCGAGTTCGACCGCGCGGTTCACCAGCTCCGTGGCGAGCTCGCCGTCCGGCTCGCGAGTCGCTCGATCGCGCACCAACTCGATTCCGATGAACAGACCCAGCCCGCGGACGTCGCCGATCGCCTCACGACGGGTCGCGACCTCCCGGAGCCCGGCGAGGAGCCGCTCCCCGGTGACCCGGGCATGCTCCTGGAGCCCGTCCTCCTCGATGACGTCGAGCACGGCGAGCCCGATGGCGGCGGACACCGGGTTGCCACCGAACGTGTTGAAGTACTCCATCCCGTTGGCGAACGCCTCGGCGATCGGCCGTGTCGTGACCAGGGCGCCCAGCGGATGGCCGTTTCCGATCGGCTTGCCCATCGTCACGATGTCGGGTTGAGCGTCCATCGCCGCGAACGCCCACGGCGCCGTCCCGACCCGCCCGAACCCGACCTGGACCTCGTCGGAGATCGGCACCGCGCCGATCTCCCGGCCGACTGCGAAGAGATCGCGCAGCCACCCGTCGGGCGGGACGATCTGGCCGGCCGTTCCCGGGATCGCCTCGGCGATGACGGCGCCGGAGGGATGGCCCGTCTCGGCCGCGGCCGTCAGGACCGTGACCGAATCGGCGACGTAGGCAGCGCCGATCTCGGGGCCACTGCCGCGGTGCCGTCCGCGATACGCGTCCGGGAGCGGCACGACCTGGACGTCGTCCGGCTGGCCCGCGCCGCCCGGCCCGTTGAACTTGTACGGGCTGATGTCGACGAGCCGCTGGGTGTTGCCGTGGTACGCGACGTCGACGGTCGCGACATCCGGGCGCCCGGTCGCCGCGCGAGCGAGGCGGAGGGCGAGCTCGTTCGCCTCGGAGCCGGAGTTCGTGAAGTAGCAGACCTCGAGGCCGTCGGGAAGGGTCGCGACGAGCCGCTCGGCATAAGCGAGGACGGTCTCGTGCAGGTAGCGCGTGTTGGTGTTCAGGAGGCGCATCTGGGCAGCGCCGGCTTCGACGACGCGCGGATTGGCGTGCCCGACGTGGGCGACGTTGTTGACGCAGTCGAGATAGGCGCGGCCGTCGGCGTCGAACAGGTAGGCGCCTTCGCCGCGAACGATGTGGAGCGGCGTCCTGTAGCTGAGCGAGAGCGACGGCCCGAGGAGACGGCGGCGGGCGACGAACAGCTCGGCCGTTTCCTGGCTCGCCTGGTCGTCCACGGTCGTCACGCCGGGGGCTCCGTTGCGGCGAGGACATCGAGGAGCGCCCACGCCGGCGCCTCGGAGATCGTCAGGTACGGGTCGTCCGGCGCCAGACGAGCCTGATGGGCGCTGAGCGCGACGCTCGTGCTGAGCCTCAGCGCGACGAGCTCGACGACCATCGATCGCTCGGCGTCGGTCAGTCCGAGCTCGCGCTCGAAGCCGGCTCGGACCTGGTCGATCACGGCGATCGGGTCAGCTGCGTCGAGGGCTGCGTAGGCCGCGGCGACGGCAAGCTCGTTCACCGTGATCGACCAGACGGCGTCACCGAGATCGAGCAATCCACTGACCCGCTGGTGGTCCTCGGCGACAAGGACGTTGTGGTCGTTCGCGTCGTTGTGAATGATGCTCGTCCGGAGCGTCGGAAGGATCGCCCCGAGGCGATCGAGCCGGGAGCGCCATCGCCCGATCAGCGCCGCTCGGGCCGGATCACGGACGGCCGGCAGGTGAGCGTCGATGATCTCGAGACCGCGCCGGGCGTCCCACTGGAACGGTCGCCGCGCGGCCGGGTGATCGAACCGTGTCAGGGCCTGGGCCGCGCGTCCCATCGTGGCCCCGAGATCGCCGAGCAGCGCCGGCGGCCGATCGGCCGGAGGCACGGTGGCGAGGGGCCGGCCAGGGAGCCAGGTCAGCAGCCGGACGAGCACCTCCCGCCCGCCGCTGGGTGTCCAGGTCACGATGTCCTCGCCGGCGATCGTCTCCATGGGTCGCTGGCACGGAACACGAGCGGCGGCGAGGACCGACATCGCCGCGTGCTGCATCTGGAGAAGGGCCACGTCCTCCGCCACGTTGGACACCTTCAGGACGAAGGCCGGCTGGCCGTCGATCTCGACGGCGAAGTTGCGATCCCGCTCGCTCGGGAGGGGGCGCAGCCGGCCATCGATCGCCCAGCGGTCACGGAGGAGGGCGGCCACCGCAACCTCGTCGACGACCGGACGGGTCAGGACGGCGCCAACGAGCTCGCTCACGTCAGCCGAGCGACAGGTCGACGAGGCCGTCGCCGAGGCGGCGGCGGACCTCCGACAGGAGCTCCGCGTCGTACGCGACGCGCCGGCTCAGCTCCATCGGCAACGACCCGCTGCCGCTGGGCGCCGGGACGTGGAGGACGACGCGCGTCGCGCCCGGTCGCTCGCGGAGCAGCGTCTTGAACGTCTCCATCGCGAGGACGAGCCGGTCCGACGTCGCGCCACCGAACCGCACGTGGAGCGTCTGGTCGGGGTGGCTCTCGATCTGCGACGTGGGCGCTGCCGATGCGGACGCCGCGCGCGCCCGCGCCTCATCGGGGAGTGCCGGCTCGTCGCTCGGCTCGGCGCGGGCCGCCTCGGACAGACCCGCAGGCTCGTCGTAGGTCGCGATCGGCTCGGCAGGGACGATCCTCGGGAGGTCGTCCGCCGGTCGCGCATCCGCGCGGAGTGGCGAGACGCGCGGGACCCCGGGCCGGATTTCGTCGGGACGCGCCGGCCGATCCTGGGGCATCCCGGGGCCGACCGCGATGCCCGCTGCCGCCGGCACGGGCGCCATCACCGGCACACCGCCACGCTCCGACATCGGCGCCGCGGGACGGGTCCACCCGTTCGATCCGCCGTCCCGTCGCGGCCCGCGGCCGCGCTCCCCGGCCGCGACCTCGCGGGCGAACGCCTCCGGCCCGCGGGTGACCGCCGCGTCCCATTCGAGCGCGAGATCCGCGAGCAACGAAACCTCCTCGCCGCGGTGGTCGATGCGCCCCGAGACCAGCAGGATCGAGCCCTCGACCCAGGTCGCGGCGGTCTGCTCGTACATCTTCGGGAACACGACGACCTCGACCGAGCCCTGGAGGTCCTCGACCGTCGCGACGCCCATCGTCGCGCCGGCCTTCGTGATCACGCGGCGGAACCCGGTGACGATCGCGCCGACGACGACGCGCTGCCCGTCGAGCGACTCGTCCTTCAGGTCGCTGCTGTAGGCGGTCACGTATTGGCCGATCTGCTCCGCGACCTCGCCCATCGGATGCTCGGAGAGGTAGAGGCCAAGCAGCTCCTTCTCCCAACGGAGGCGCTCGCGGACCGGGACCTCGGTCGCCGTCGGCAGTGGCCGCTCGAGGGCGGTCGTGTCGTCGGCAACGAGATCGAAGAGCGAGGTCTGGCCGGTGATCCGATCGCGCGACGCCGCCTGCCCGGCGTCGATCGCGTCGTCGAGCCCGAGGAGCACCTGCGCCGGATGACCGAAGACGTTGAGCGCGCCGACCTTGGCCAGTGCCTCGAAGACCTTGCGGTTGACGAGGCGGAGGTCGACGCGCGAACAGAGGTCGGTGAGCGACTTGAACGGGCCCCCCTCGTCGCGCGCGGCGACGATCGACTCGATCGCGCTCTGGCCGACGTTCTTGACGGCGAGGAGGCCGAACCGGATCGCCGGCCCCTCGACCGTGAACTCGACGCCCGACCGATGGACGTCCGGGAGCTTGATCTCGATCGCCATCCGGCGGCACTCCGCGATCGCCGCGGCGACTTTCTCCTCGTTCGAGCGGAAGGCGGTGAGGACCGCGGTCATGTACTCGACCGTGTAGTTCGCCTTCAGATAGGCGGTCTGGTAGGCGATCAGCCCGTAGCAGGTCGCGTGGGCCTTGTTGAAGCCGTAGCGCTCGAACGGCTCGAACGCGGTGAAGACCGCATCGATGACGTGCGGCTCGACGCCGCGCTGCGCCGCTTGGGTGACGAACTTCTCCTTCTGCGCCCGGAGGACCGACGACTTCTTCTTCCGGATCGCGTAGCCGAGCGTGTCCGCTTCCGGTCCGGTGAAGCCGCCGAGCGCGATCGCGGCGGCCATGATGTCCTCCTGGTACACGAAGATCCCGTAGGTCTTCGCCAGGTACGGCTCGAGGAGCGGGTGGAGGTAGGTGACCTTCTCCTGGCCGTGCTTGCGGCGGATGTATGCCGGGATGTTGTCCATCGGACCGGGCCGGAAGAGCGCGACCATCGCGGCGAGGTCGTAGACCGAGGTCGGCTTCAGCTCGCGGATGTAGCGGCGCATTCCCGCGGACTCGAGCTGGAAGATGCCAGTCGTCTCGCCCGACGCCAGGAGCTCGAACGTGGCCTTGTCATCGAGCGGGATCCGGTCGAGGTCGATCTCGATCCCCCGCTCCTGCCGGACGAGGTCGACGGCATGGCGCAGGATCGTGAGGTTCGAGAGGCCGAGGAAGTCGAACTTCAGGAGCCCGAGCGCCTCGATCCCGTGCATCTCGTACTGGCTCATCAGGGCGTCAGAGTTCGTCGCCTTCTGGAGTGGCATCAGCTCGGTCAGGGGTTCGCGCGA
>DASXTH010000138.1:0-2937 GCA_036505555.1 Candidatus Limnocylindrales bacterium
CGATCGCGGTCCGCTGCTGCTCGCCGCCGGACAGCTGGCTCGGCAGCTGGGCGCGCTGAGCGGTCAGCCCGACCAGCGCCAACACGCGATCCACCGCCGGCCGGATCTTCCGGCGCGGGGTGCCCGTGACCTCGAGGGCGAACGCGACGTTCTCCCAGACGCTCTTCGTCGGGAGGAGCTTGAAGTCCTGGAAGACGATCCCGATCTTGCGCCGGACCTTCGGCACGGCCCGCCGCGGCAGTCGGGCGAGATCGTGGCCGTCGAGGACGACCTGGCCCTGGGTCGCGATCTCGTCGCGGATGAGGAGCTTGATGATCGTCGATTTGCCCGCGCCGCTCGGCCCGACGAGGAAGACGAAGTCGCCTTCGGGGATCACGAGATCGACGTCGCGAAGCGCGGTCTTCCCGTTCGGATAGGTCTTCGTGACGTCGTGAAGGACGAGGATCGTCCGGTCCGTGGCCGACCGCTCGCGGCCGCGGCGGAGGAGACGTTCGCGGATCGAGCGGCTCGCGGCGGCGGAGGCTGGCGCCAGGGTCAACGTCGGCTCCAAGGTCCGGATCTCGGCTGGCCGGCTCGATCGCGGACGCTGGCGTGAGGGTGGGCGGAGGGCGGCTTCAACGGTGACGCGCGATCCGGCGGCACGACTGGAGGAGCCACATCGGGTTCGAGGCTACCATCGCTCCGCGCCGAGCGGCAAACGGCCGCGATCGGTTCGGCGCGGCTGCCGGCAACCCTCGCGCGCCTCAGAGCAGCCCCGGCGACATCGGGATGAACCGCGCGAAGTCGGCAAACGGCCGGTCCCAGCAGAGCAGCACGGGGAACCCGTCGAGCCGGAACCCGGATTGCAGCAGCGGCACGACCGCCGAGCCGGCCGTCCCCGGCACCCAGACCCCGAAGGCGCCGCGCGGCCGGACCTCGTGGACGAGATGGCCGATCACCGGGCCCAGCAGCGCCGGATCCCGAACCGCCACGGGACCGACCCGCCCCGCCTCCGAGCTGTAGCCGTAGCCGACAGCCGCCCCGTCACGGTCACGGAACAGGAAGCCGGTCCTCCCCTCCTCGACGTGGAATGCGTGATCCACGCTCCGATCGAACCCCGCGGCATCCCGATCGAGGGCGCCAAGCTCCGCGGCGAGCGCCGATCGCCCGAGGCCGTCGGCGTCGTCGGGCACCTCGTCGAACCCGATCGCCTCGACGCCGTCGGGGAGCTCCCCGAACTCGGCGCCGCGGTTCGGCAGACCGACGAGACGCAGGAGCGGGATTCGCGGGACGAGCCCGAGCGACGCGTACAGGGCATTCGAGATCGGCTGGACGCTGTCGGTCGCGGTCGCCCGCCAGCCGAGCCCGTCCTGGCCCTCCGCCGGCAGGGCGTGCGTCAGGAGCACCCGACCCAGCCCGCGGCCCTGGGCGACCGGCCGGACGAACAGCATCGACAGGAATGCCAGTCGTTCGCGGCGGAGGACGACGACGAACCCGTCGATCGCGTCCGGCCTGCCATCTCCGCCGGGACGCTCCGCGACGAGGAACGTCGCCGGATCGGTGGTGTGGAGATGTGCGTACAGGCGCAGGATCGGGCCGTAGTCGTCGGGGATGTCCGGCTGCGCCAGCCGCCCGAGATAGTCGTTCAGCGACTCACGCCAGATTGCGGCGCATGTCGCGAGGTCGTCACGGGCCGCCCGCCGGATGACATGGCCGGCCGTCGCAGGCGCCGCCTCCCCATCCGGCTCGAGGCCCGCGGTCACTCCTCGTCCGCGTCGTCGGCTGTGCCGCCGGCCAGGCTGCCGCCGGTCGCCAGACGCTCGAGCTCGGCCTGCATGAACAGATCGAGGTCGCCGTCGAGGACGGCCTGCGTGTTGCTCGTCTCGTGGCCGGTCCGAAGGTCCTTGACCATCTGGTAGGGGTGCAGGACATAGCTCCGGATCTGGTTGCCCCAGCCGGCCTCGACGTGCTCGCCCTTGAGCTTGCGGACCTCGGCCTCCTTCTCCTCGAGCGCGCGCTCGAGGAGACGCGCCTTCAGGACGCGGGCCGCCATCTCCCGGTTCTGCGTCTGGCTCCGCTCGTTCTGGATCGCGACGACGATGCCCGACGGCCGGTGGGTCAGTCGGACGGCCGAGTTGGTCTTCTGGACGTGCTGACCGCCGGCCCCGGACGAGCGGAAGTTCTCCACGTCGATCTCGTCCCAGTTCAGCTCGATCTCGACGTCGTCATCGACCTCGGGCAGGACCTCGATCAAGGCGAATGTCGTCTGGCGCCGCTTCTGCGAGTCGAACGGGCTGATCCGGACGAGGCGGTGAACGCCCCGTTCCGCCCGCATCCAGCCGTAGGCCGATCGGCCGTCGATCTCGACGGTGGCGCTCTTGATCCCCGCCTGCTCGCCCTCCTGCTGGTCGACGATCTCGGTCTTGTAGCGGTGGCGCTCGGCCCAGCGGAGATACATCCGGAGGAGCATCTCGGCCCAGTCGGTCGCCTCGGTGCCGCCGGCGCCGGCGCTGATCGAGAGGATGGCGCCGCCCAGGTCGTACTCGCCGGAGAAGAGGAGCGCTGTCCGCTCCCGGGCGAAGTCAGCCTCGAGGGCACCGACCTCGCGGTCGAGCTCAGCGGTCAGCTCCGAGTCGCCGGTTTCCTCGACGAGCTCGAGGGTGGTCAGCAGGTCTTCCGCACGGCGCTCGAAGCCGCGCCACAACTCGACCTCGGTGCGAAGGCCGTTTGCCTCGCGAAGGACCTTCTGCGCGTCGCGCTGGTCGTCCCAGAACCCGGGCTCGGAGGTCAGCGCCTCGAGCTGCGCGACACGTGCTTCCTTGGCGTCGAGGTCAAAGATGCCCCGAGGTCGACCGAATCCGCTCGGCCAGGTCGCGAACCGTGGACGCGTCCACTCAGTTGCGGGCCTGAAGGTCCTGGAGCAGGATCGGACGGAGCTCGATGAGGCGCATGGCCGAC
>DASXTH010000139.1:0-3713 GCA_036505555.1 Candidatus Limnocylindrales bacterium
TCGACGGCGTTGGCGGCAAGGGCGCCGCCCTGCGGACGATCTTCGAGATCGCCGCGGCGCTCGAGGTCCAGGCGCTCGTCGTCGTCGACAGTGACCTTCGCTCGATCGTCCCGGAATGGATCGAGCTGCTCGCCGGGCCGATCCTCAAGGGCGGCTACGACTTCGTGTCACCGTTGTACGCCCGCTACAAGTACGACGGGACGATCACGAACACGGTCACCTACCCGCTGACCCGCGCCCTCTACGGCAATCGGATCCGCCAGCCGATCGGAGGCGACTTCGGAGTCAGCGGCGACCTCGTCAAGCACTACCTGGCGCTGGACGACTGGTCCGACGACATCAGCAAGTTCGGCATCGACATCTGGATGACGACCTCGGCGCTGACGGGCGGGTTCGCGGTCTGTCAGGCGCGCCTCGGTGCCAAGATCCACGACCCCAAGGACCCAGGCTCGGATCTCGGCCCGATGTTCCGCCAGGTCGTCGGCACGATCCTTCGCCTCGCAGCCACCCATCCCGACCACTGGATCGGCATCAAGGGCAGTCACGACATCCCGGCCTACGGCTTCGAGCGGATCATCGACCCGCCGCCGCTCGAGGTGAACACGATCCGCCTCCTGACCGAGTTCAATACCGGCTCGCTGACGCTGGCCGATACCTGGGCGAAGATGTTCGCCCCGGAGAACCTGGCCACGGTGATGGTCCTTGCTCGCGAGGCCGGCAAGCTCGTCGATGCGGCCCAGACCAAGTTCGGGATCGGCGGCGACAGTGCCCGGGGAGTGCCGACGACCGTCGAGATGGCCGAGGCGCTGTCGGCCTTCCACTTCCCCGACGACCTCTGGGCGCGACTCGTCTACGACCTCGTGATCTGCGCACGCTCAGAGGAGCCATCCATCGAGTCGCTCGTGGCCGCCCTGGTGCCGATCTACTTCGGACGGGTCGGCAGCTTCATCATCGAGAACCGCTACCAGACGACCGAGCAGGCCGAGGATCGCGTTGAGCGCCAGGCCCGCGAGTTCGAGCTGCTGAAGCCCTATCTCGTCGACCGTTGGACCGCCGCGACGCGCGACGCGGAAGCCGAAGCGGCCGGTGCTGCTGGGGCGGCTCGATGAACGCCGCCGCCCGCGGGCCGCTTCCCGCCCGGATCCTCATCCCGGTCGCGAACCCCGCGACCGCCGAAGAGCTGATCCGGCTGGGCGCGGCGTTGCTGGACCCGCGAGCGGGCGAATTGACCGCGCTGGGGATCGTCGAGGTGCCCGAGGGGATGCCGCTCAGCGAGGGCGCGACGCGCGCTCGGCACGCTCGGCGCCTCCTTCAGCGCGTCCTCGACTTCGCACCCGACGGAACGACGATCCACCCGATCGTGCGGATCGGCCGGCATGCCGCCGAGGGGATCATCGAGGCGTCGGCCGAGCAGGAGGCCGACCTGATCATCTTCGGCTGGGGCGGGAAAGCACCGGCCGGCCGCGAGGGCGGGACCGTGATCTCGCCGACGATCGACGAGGTCGTCCGCGACGCACCCGCCGACATCGCGGTCGTGAAGCAGCGGGGCAGCAAGGACATCCGGCGGATCGTCGTTCCTGTCCGCGGCGGACCCCACGCCGAGCTCGCCGTCCGCTACGCCGACGCGATCGCCCGGCGGACCGGCGCGACGGTGAGCGTCCTCCACTTCGTCCCGCCCGGGATCACGCTGGCGGTCCGCGCCCAGGCGGAGCATGCGCTGGCCCAGTTCGTCCGACAGCACTTGAAGGGCCGCGGCGAGGGCATCGTCCGCGAGGCGACGAACGTCCGCAACGCGATCCTCAAGGAGGCCGAGCGAGCCGACCTGGTCGTGATGGGGGCATCGGCCCAGCCGGCCGGCGCCGACGGCGAGACCTATCTGTTCGGTGCCCTGCCGGAGGCGATCGCGACTCGCGCCAAGCCGAGCGTCGTAGTCGTGAAGACCCGCGAGGTGATCGGCCGGGCGACGTTCGAACAGCTCGCGTCGCGGGCCGAGACGCTCGCCGCCGCCGACCGCGCCGCCGAGGAGGCGCGCGCCGTTCCGGTCCGCGTCGAGCGCTGGTTCGGGGAGTCGAACTTCCACCACGCCGAGTTCGCCGACCTCCGCCGGCTCGTCCAGCTCAAGGAGAAGCAAGGCGTCACGGTCTCGCTGGTCCTGCCGACGCTGAACGAGGAGGAGACGATCGGGCCGATCGTCCGCCGCGCGATTCGCGAGATGATGGGCCGCGTCCCGCTCCTCGACGAGATCCTCGTCATCGACTCATCGTCGACCGACCGGACGCGCGAGATCGCCGAGGCCGAGGGGGCCCGGGTCGTCCAGCATCCCGACGTCCTGTCGCGGTACGGCTCGTTCACCGGCAAGGGCGAGGCGCTCTGGAAGTCGATCCACGAGACGAGCGGCGACATCATCGTCTGGGCCGACACCGACGTCCGGAACTGGCACCCCCGGATGGTCTACGGGACGCTGGGGCCGTTGCTCCATGAGCCACGGCTCCAGTACGTGAAGGGCTACTACCAGCGCCCGATCGTCGAGGGCGGGATCCTCAAGGAAGGCGGCGGCGGCCGCGTCACGGAGCTGGTCGCGCGACCCCTGATCAACCTCTTCTACCCGGAGCTGTCGGGGATGATCCAGCCGCTGAGCGGGGAATACGCGGGGCGCCGGACCCTGCTCGAGTCGATCCCGTTCTTCACCGGGTATGCCGTCGAGATCGGGCACCTCATCGACGCCACGGAGCGGGTCGGGATCGAAGGACTCGGCCAGGTCGACCTCGAGCGGCGGGTCCACCGCAACCAGGAGCTCGAGGGGCTGTCGCGGATGTCCTTCGTGATCCTCCAGGCAGTGATGAAGCGGCTCGAGGAGCGGCGCAAGGCGCGGCTGTTCGCGGAGATGGGATCGACGATGAAGCTGCCGCGGTCCGGGCGGGGCAAGCTGTCGCTGGAGGTCATCGAGCTGGCCGACCAGGAGCGGCCGCCGATGATCCGGATACCGGAGTATCTCGAGCGGCGCCAGATCCTCGGCGGCGGCACGAACGGGTCGAATGGCTCGACGCGCCATGCCGCGGTTGCCCCCCTGCCCGACGAGCTCGAATCCGTTCGACGGTGACGGCGGATCGCCCCCTCATCGTCCTCGTCGCGCCCGACTCGTTCAAGGGGTCGCTGACCGCCGTCGAAGTCGCGCGGGCACTTGCCGCCGGCTGGGCACGGGCGCGGCCGCGCGATGAGATCCTGCTGGCGCCGCTCGCCGACGGCGGCGAAGGGACGCTCGTCGCGATCGAGGTGGCGGGCGGCTGGACCGTCGAGACGGCGACGGTCCACGACCCGCTCGGGCGCGAGATCCAGGCGCGCTGGCTGCGGTCCCTCGACGGAACCCGGGCGGTCGTCGAGATGGCGGAGGCATCGGGCCTGTCGCGCGTTGCTCCCTCGGAGCGCGATCCGGTCGCCGCAACTTCGGTCGGGACCGGCGAGGTGATGCGGATTGCGGCCCTGGCCGGGGCGACCCGGATGATCGTGGGGATCGGCGGCAGCGCGACCACCGACGGCGGCGAAGGGCTGCTCCGCGGGCTGGCCGGCGACGAGGGGATCGATCGGCCGCCATCGGTGGCTCACACGATCGCTCTCGAGGTCGCCTGCGACGTGACGAACCCCCTCCACGGGCCGGACGGGGCCGCCGCCGTCTATGGCCCGCAGAAAGGCGCGACGCCGGAACAGGTGCGAGC
>DASXTH010000140.1:0-6573 GCA_036505555.1 Candidatus Limnocylindrales bacterium
ACATCTTCACGAACCCGAAGAATCAGCTGACTGAAGACTACGTGTCGGGCAGGTTCGGATGAGCACCCGCGACGACGAGGACCGCGCCATGGCCAGCGAACATTCGGACAACGGAGAGCCGCAGCCTCGCGAAGCTTCGCAGGTCGTTGCGGCTGCCCTGTCGGTGGCGGCCGAGGCGGCCGCCCAGTACGCGGAGTCGCATCCGTCCAGGGGCGGCCTCGACGCCGAGCTGCGCGCAGTGAAGGACGGCATCCTCCGGATGGGCTCGCTCGTCGAGGATGCGATCCGGGCTGCGATCGTGGCCCTGGTCGCCCACGACGCCGAGGCCGCGACCCGAGTCATCGTGGGCGACAGCCGAATCAATGAGATGCAGCGAGACGTGTCGACCGCGATCACCCGGACCATCGCAACGCAATCGCCGGTTGCGCGCGACCTCCGCTTCCTGCTGTCCCTCGACCACGTCGGCTATGAGCTCGAACGAATGGGCGATCACGCGGCGTCGGTCGCGAAACAGGTGCGCAAGCTGGCCCCGGAGCCGCCGCTGAAGCGGTACGTCGACCTGCCCGCGATGGGCGAGCTGGCCGCGACTCTCATCGGCGGGATCCTCCGGGCGTTGGTCGATATCGATGTGGCCGCGGCGCGCTCGGTCGCGGCGCGCGACGACGAGATCGACACGCTCTACCACCGGACGTTCGACGAAGTCGTCGCGCTCATGCGCCAGGACCCGGACAACGTCGAACGTGGGACGCGGATCCTGTTTGCAGCGCACTACATCGAGCGGATCGGCGACCGAGTGACGAACATCGCGGAGGACGTCGTCTTCCTTGCCAGCGGCCAGATCGAGGACCTGAATCCGTGAGCGAACCGCGGGCCAACGGCGTCGACGGAGCTCCGCGTTCGACCTCGGTGGGCGCGTAGCCAATTCGACAGGGAGCTCGATCCGTGACCCCGATCCGTGTGTTGTTCGTCTCGACCTCGAACGCGTCGCGCTCGATCCTCGCGGAGGCCATCCTTCGTCGAGCAGGGGGTGACCGATTCGAGGTCGTCTCGGCCGGGACCGAGCCGACCGAGGTCCACCCCCTCACCCGACGCGTGCTGGAGACCGCGGGCTACGAACATGAGTGGGCGACCTCGAGTGCCGTATCCGACCGCGTCGGCGAGCCCTTCGACTACGTGATCACCCTGTGCGACGACGCTCGGCTTGTCTGTCCCGTGTTCCCCGGCGCCGACCAGTCGCTCCATTGGGGATACAAGGACCCGGCGGGTGTTGCCGGCGACAACGAAGCGAAGATCGCTGCATACGAGCGCGTCTTCACCGACCTGGCATCGCGGATCCGTCAGTTCATCGTCATCGCCGAGCGCCAGCGCCCCGTCGCGTCCGCCTGATGGCAGCGGCACCGGCCCGCATCCTCGTCCTGTGCACCGGCAACAGTTGCCGGTCGATCCTCGCCGAGGCCCTGTTCCGCCTGCTCGCCGGGGACCGCGTCATCGTCGAGTCGGCCGGCAGCGTGCCCGCCGGGGTCGTCAACCCGCGGACGATCGAGGCCCTCGACGAGGCCGGGATCCCCCATGACGGGCTTCGCTCGAAGTCGATGCGGCTGTTCCTCGACCAGGAGTTCGACCACGTCCTGACCGTCTGCGACGACGCCGCCGAGGCCTGCCCGGTGTTCCCGGGGCCCGCCGTCCGGACGCACTGGAGCATCCCCGATCCGGCAAGGTTCGTCGGCACGGAAGACGAGGCGCGTGACGTCTACCGAGCCACGCTGGTGGACCTGCGACGACGGATCGAGGGGTTCCTCGCTACGCTCCCGGCATGAGCCCGTCCGACCGCGCCCGCGACCTCCAGCTCCACTTCCTGCGGCACGCCGATGCCGGCGATCCGGAAGCCTGGACCGGCCCCGACGCCGCCCGTCCGCTCAGCCCGAAGGGCGAGCGCCAGGCCGAGCGTCTGGGCGCGTTCCTCGCGGAGGTCGCGTTCCGCCCAGACGCGATGATCAGCTCGCCGAAGCTCCGCGCGCGGCAGACCGCGGACATCGTCGCGGGGGCGATCGGGATCGCCGTGCGCGAGGATGAGCGGCTCGCGTCGGGGTTCGACCCGGAGACCGTCGATGCGATCCTCGTCGATGCCGGCCGTCCCCAGCGGCCGGTCCTCGTCGGCCATGATCCAGATTTCAGCCAGGTCCTCGGCTGGCTCGCCGGCGCCGACGGGTTGACGATGAAGAAGGGCGCGTTCGCCCGGGTCGACGTGCGCGGCCCGGTGGGCGAAGGACGGGGGACCCTGCGCTGGCTCGTCGCGCCTGACCTCCTGGACCCTGGCCGGCGCTGATCAGCTGAGCGGGCCGGGCTCCGGACGAGAGGCGGCGGGCGATCGCCGAAGCGCGGCCGCGGGGATAACCTGCGGCGCTCCGAGGAGCTCTCCGGCCAGTGCTCGCAGCCGGTCCGCGGCCGCCGGCACGAGCCGGTAGTAGATCGAGGTCCCCTGTCGCTCCGCCGCGATGACGCCGGCCTCCTTGAGGACCCGGAGGTGGTGCGAGACCGTGGGTTGCTGGACGTCGCAGCACGTCGTGAAGTCGCATGCGCAGACCACGCCCGCACCCGTCAGCTCGCGGACGATCGAGAGGCGCGCGGGATGCCCGAGGGCCTGGAGGAGTTGGACGTCCGGATCGACGAGGGTGGTCTTCGTGCGGGGCATGCGGGCATCATATCGACATTCGTCTATATTGACAAGTATCGATATGTATCGGAGAATGGGGTCCAGAACCAAGGAGATGGATGACATGGATACGAACCTTGCCGCGTGGATGATCGCCGGCGGACCGCGGATCGACCTTCAGGCGACCCAGCGTGACCGCGAGCAGCTGTACGCGCTGCGCGAGAGCCGCAAGGCCGAACACGTGGGCTGGATGGACCGAATCCTCGGGCGAAGCCGCCCGCGGACCGTCGAGATCGATCTCGTCTGCTGCCCCGCCTGACCCGATCTCGGCGCGTCGCGCCGCCACTCGACGAGGAGAGACCAGTGCCCGAGACGACGCCGACCGCCGATCAGGAGCGGATCCACGTCGAGGTCCGCGCCCGCTACGCCGAGGCCGCGCTGGCGGCATCGGCCGTCCGTTCGGACTCGGACGCTCAGAGATCATGCTGCGGCCCGGACGGCAACGCTGTCTTCGGCGAGATCCTGTACGACGCCGCTGACCGGGCGCTGCTCCCGAATGCGGCCGTCCTCGCGAGCCTGGGCTGCGGGAACCCCACCGCGGTCGCGGAGCTGCGTCCTGGTGAGCGGGTCCTGGACCTCGGCTCCGGCGGCGGGATCGACGTCATCCTGTCCGCCCGGCGCGTGGGCCCGACCGGGCGGGCGATCGGACTGGACATGACCGATGAGATGCTCGCGCTCGCCCAGCGCAACGCGGCGGAGGCGGGCGTCGACAACGTGGAGTTCATCCGGGGCACGATCGAGGCCATCCCTCTGCCGGCAGCCTCCGTCGACGTCGTCATCAGCAACTGCGTCATCAACCTCGCGGCCGACAAGGCTGCGGTCCTGTCCGAGATCGCTCGAGTGCTCAAGCCGGGCGGGCGCGTCGGCGTGTCCGATGTCGTCGCCGACGACGATCTGAGCCCGGAGCAGCGCGCCGAGCGCGGCTCGTACAGCGGCTGCATCGCCGGGGCGCTGTCGTTCGCCGAGTACCGCGCCGGTCTCGCCGCGGTCGGCCTCGTTGACGTGTCGGTGGAAGCGACCCACGCTGTCGCAGATGGGCTGTACGGCGCGATCATCCGCGCCACGCGGCCCATCCACCCGGTGATCGAGCGGCCTGTGATGCCGGAGCTGCCCCGTGCGGTTGCGCTCCTAGAGATGAGCGGCGGCGGGTGTGGCTGCGGAACCGGGGGCTGCTGCTAACCCGGATGCGGATGTCGGCCGGTTCGAGGTCGACGCTCGCCCTCATCCTGGCGGCCGCCGCGTGGGGGACCGGGACCGCTGTGTCCAAGCGCGCGGTCACGGAGATCCCGCCCCTCACCTTGTTGCCGATCCAGCTGGCGGCGTCCCTCGGCGTCCTCGTCGTCCTGATGCGCATTCGTGGCGTGCCGCTGACCGAGCCTGGCGTCCCATCCATCCTGGGGCGCCTGGGAATCCTCAACCCCGGCATCGCATACGGATTGAGCCTGCTCGGCTTGACCCACCTCGACGCGAGCATCTCGGTCCTGCTCTGGGCGCTGGAACCGATCCTGATCCTCGTCCTGGCTGCCTGGATCCTCTCGGAGCGCGTCGGGCCGCTCGTTCTCGTCCTGTCGAGCGTCGCCGTGGCCGGGATCTTCGTCGTCGCGTATCAGCCTGGGGCCGCGGGCAATCCACTCGGGGTGGGCTTGACCGTCGCCGGCGTCCTCTGCTGCGCGATCTATACCATCATCAACCGCCGCTGGATCGGCGCGTCCGACGGCACGGCCGCGGTCGTCGCGTCGCAACAGGCCCACGCCCTCGTCGTGTCGGGCGGCCTCGCGATCGTCCTGTGGATCGCGGGTGGCGCGGTCGTGCCCGGCGCGATCAGCGGCCCGGGATGGGTCAGCGCGGTCGGCTCGGGAGTCCTGTACTACGGCCTGGCCTACTGGCTCTACCTGTCAGCCCTGCGGAGCGTCCCGGCTCCGCTCGCGGCTGCCTCGTTCTACCTGGTCCCCGTCTTCGGTATCGGCGCGAGCTTCCTGTTCCTCGGCGAGCGGCTCGATCCGGGGCAGTGGTTCGGAGTCGCGGTGGTCGCGCTCGCCGTGCTCGGGATCCTCTGGCGCCGATCGACGCCGGCGGGCGCCTCGGCGCCACTGATGTCGCCGCCATGAGGCCGTCGGCCCGGCGAACCGATTCGACGGATGTCCATCCCGATCAGAGACCGGTGACGATCCTCGCCCCGTCGCCCGCAGGCTACGGTCAGACCATCACCCACGTTGTCTCTGAGGACTGCCCGTCATGACTCCGATCGCCGCCTACTACGTGATGATCGCCGCCGACCTCGACTTCGCCGCCCGCACGCCGCGCTACGACGCGATCGTCCCGCGTCGCTCGCTCCTCGAGCGGTTCACCGAAGCGCTCGGGATCCTCGTCCGGCTGGGCCGCCCGGCGTCCACCCAGCCGATCTGAGGCAGGGTCGCGCCTCGGCGGCTCCTGGCCAGGCCGGTCACGCCGGCCGGATCTGGGGCACATCCTCGTCGGCGCTGACGGGGAACGGCAGCGCGATCGGATCCGTCGCCAGCCGGCTTCGCCCCTGCTCGTCGAACCGGTCCAGCCCGAGCTCGCTCACGTCCGTGACGTCCGTCGCGCCGCGGACCGCGAGATCCGCCGCGACCCGGGCGACCGCGGGTCCCCACATCATCCCGTGACCGCCCGCGGACGCGACGGTCAGCCCGTCGATCCGGGTGCCAGCGGCGGTGAGGCCGGGCCCGAGGATCGGGAGATGATCGGGTGTGAAGTCGATCGTCGCGGCCCAGATCTTGCGGAGACCGAGGTCGCGAGTCACCGGCACGAAGCCTGCGAGGCGGTCGCGCATCTCCGCGTACATCGCCCAGTCGACGTCTCGTGCCTCGCCCGGCCGGTCGTTCGGATCGCTCCAGCCGAAGAGCAGGCCGCCTTCCTCGAGCCGCCAGTACAGCCCGGCGCCGATGTCGAAGACCATCGCCTGGCGTTCCACCGCGAACGCCTCGTGCGGAGCGAGGACCGCGACCGTGTGGCGGACGGCGCCGGCCGGGATCCGCAGACCGGCCAGACGCCCGACGCCGCGCAGGCTCGGCCCTCCCGTGAGGATCACCCGCTCCGTCTCGATCGGGCCGGCGCTCGTCTCGACGCCGACGACCCGGCGCACATCCGTGTTCGATCCCGTCGCCGTGGTCCGGAGCCCGGTGAACGCCGTCCGTTCGCGGAGCTCGACGCCGGCCTGCTGCATCGCGAGCGAGTAGGCCCGCACGTTGCGTGGCGGGTCGATGTGGCCGTCGGTCTCGAGATAGCTGCCGCCCCGATGGCCGTCGGGTGAGAGCGTCGGGTTCAGGGCCGCCGCCTCGTTCGCCGACAGCCAGCGGACCGACAGGCCCGCGGCCTGCTGCATCGCGACGCGCTCCCGGCCGGCCTGCTCGTCGCCGTCGGTGACCGCGAGGATCAGATAGCCGAGCTCGCGGAAGCCGCTGTCCGTGCCGATCTCGGCGGCCAGCCGCCGGTAGAAGTCGATCGACCAGCGGCCGAGCGCCACCGTGGTGGGCGTGCCGCCCTGCGCCCGGACGATCCCGGCCGCGCGGCTGCTCGCGCCCTGCCCCGCGAGGCCCTGCTCGAGGACCACGACCCGCCCGACGCCCGCGCGGGCCGCGAACCAGCTCGCCCAGCCGCCCACCGTGCCGGCGCCGACGACGACGAGGTCGGCCCGCTCGATGCTCGCCATCGACCGAGGATAGGCGGCGAGCCGACCGCGGCGAGCGGCTCGTCGCGACGCGCGGTCCAGGACGCCACGGACGACCCAGACCTCAACCGTCGAGCGCGGCGGCCTCCACACAGATCGCGATGACCCCGGCTCGCACGAGCCGGTCGAACGTCGGACGTCGTCTCACGGT
>DASXTH010000141.1:0-13467 GCA_036505555.1 Candidatus Limnocylindrales bacterium
ACGAGGAGGATCTGCTCGACGTAGTCGGGTGGCTCCGTCTCGACCACGACGCGGCCGGTCCCGTCAGGCGAGCCCGCGTCGCTGTTCACGAGGACCGGACGCAGGTCGGGAAAGTACTGGACGAGCCCGGCCTGCGCCGCCCGGACGACATAGCCGATCGTCGCGGCGTTCTTGAAACTGGGGATTCCGACCATGATGTCGGCGTGACCCAAGCGGGCGATCTGTTCGCGGATCGCCGGCGTCAAGAGTTCGGCAGGCACCACAGCACCCTACCACTGCCAGCCTTGCGCCGACGTAAACGGCTGTCGCGCTGGAGCCACCGGGGCGTGGGGCGCGCCGTCGCTCGCGGCGTCTTCGCGCCTCACATGCGCATCTGCGACACAGGCGCGCCTGCGTGAACCCCCGGATCGTCATCGAGGGCCGGTTCGTGCGCGGATGCCTGCACGTTCGTTGCCCGACCGCGCCTGACAGGCGCACGCGCCGTGCGCGCCGGCCCCGCATTGGCCGCCCTGCGCCACGAATGCCACCGCGCGAGGAGAGATGCTTACCGGGCTGGGATCTCCGCGATGGCCCACTCGGGGGACTTTTCGCCCGGGACGTAGCGGCTGTTGGCCGCCTTGTAGGCGACGCGGCGGAAGCCGAACAAGCGCCACGAGCCCAGCCACGTGTCGATCGGCGGCCGAACGTGGATGCCGACCCGGATGAGGTCGCTCTCCGCGAGGACGGACTCGAGGATCCGCTTACGCTCGAGGAGCGGGACGTCGGTCAGGGATTCGTCGTCGAGCCAGAGCAGATCGACGGCGACCAGGGCGACGTCGTGGACGGTCCCCTCGAGCGTGCGCATGTGCGCCTCTTCGAGCTGGGCCTGGGCCCGATCCTTCCGATCCCCGCGCGAGCCGACGATCATCTGGCTGAGCGCCTTGGCGGGGGTCGGCATCGTGACGGAGTCGCGGCCCGCGATCGTCGAGGGTTTCTGGATCGGCTCCGCCGTGAGGTAGGCCTCGATGAGGACGGTCGCTCCGCCCGCGGCAGCGGCCAGGGCGTCGGAGATCGCGTCGAACCCGTCGATGTCCTCACCGTCTGCATCGATCAGGCGGACGTCCGAGCCATTCGCGAAGGCGAGGATCCGCGGCCCGGTCCAGAGCGGTTCGACGATCGGGTCGATGATGTCCCTGGCTCGTCGGTCGCCGAAGCCCTGCGGGCGCCAGACAGCGATGGCCGATTGGGCATTGGAGGCGAGCATCGCCCGATGATACGCGCCGACCCGGACGATCCGTTCACGGCGTCGGACGTCGCGCGATCGGGCCGTCGCCTCTCGTCCGCGCCCCTATGATCGCGGCGATGACCGCCGACGCGCGACCGATCCAGCGACCGGGAAGCGGCCTCGCGGCTCTCAGCCCCAGCGGTCGCGCGATCGTCCCGATCGCATGGGCGCTCTACGACTTCGCCAACACGATCTTCTCGTTCGCGGTCGTCTCGACGGCGATCGGCCTGTGGGCGACCGACGCCGGCCGCTTCGGCGAGCGCGACGGTAATGTCGTCGTGTCGATCGCCGTCGCGCTCAGCGTCGCCTTGAACGCGATCGTCTCGCCGATCCTCGGCGCGCTCAGCGACCGCGGCGGCCGGCGGCTGCCGTTCCTCCTGTTCTTCACCGCGCTGTGCATCATCCCGACCGCGCTCATCGGCCCGAGCCCGGCGATCGTCGGCATCGCCCTCTTCGCCGTCGCCAACTTCGCCTACCAGGCCGCCTTGATCTACTACGACGCCTCGCTGAAGTCGGTCAGCTACCCTGAGACACGCGGCCGGCTCAGTGGCATCGGCGTCGCCGTCGGCTACTGCGGGACGATCTTCGTCGGGCTCCTGTTGATCGTGCTCAAGGTCCCCGTGGAAGGCCGGTTCCTCGTCGCGGCCATCCTGTTCGCGGTCTTTGCGGTGCCGATCTTCGTCGTCGTCCGCGAACGCGGCACCGTCGCCCGGATCACGCTCAAGGATGTGACGGGGTCGTGGTCGCAACTCCGGACGACGATCCAACACGCCCGCCAGGTCCCCGGCCTCGGGCGATTCCTGCTCGGGCGGTTCTTCTACTCGGACGCGGTGAACACGATCATCGTCGTCATGGCCGTCGTCACGGTCTACGCGAAGGGCCTCAGCGACTCGACCGCCCAGATCGTCCTTCTCGGGCTCACGGTCGTGGCGGTCCTCGCAAGCTTCGGGTGGGGCCGCCTCGTCGACTCATGGGGTCCGAAACGGACGCTGCTGCTCGTCCTCGGGTCGTGGGCGTTCGGCCTGGTCCTCGGTGCGGTTTCGCTCGGCATCGACGGGCCGATCGGCTTCGTTGCCTTCCTGATCGCTGGCGCGGTTCTCGGTAGCGGGCTCGGCGGCGTCCAGGTCGCCGACCGCGTGTTCATGGTCCGGCTGTCGCCGCCCGAGCGGCTGGGTGAGTTCTTCGGCCTGTATGGGCTGGTCGGCAAGGGGTCACAGGTCATCGGGCAGCTGCTATACGGCGTCACCGTGTACCTCCTGCTCGACACGCTGAAGGTCGGCGCCTACCAGCTCGCGGTCCTGACGCTCCTCGTCACGATGCTCATCGGCTACTGGTTGATCCAGCCGGTCTCCGATCGCTGGGCGGGGGCGCACGAGATCGACGACGTGGCGGTCCCGCCTGAACGTCTGGCGCCCGCATCGGCGCCGATCGAGCCGCGCTAGGGCCGGCCTCGCCCTCAGCCCTGCCTCGCCCTCAGCCGGCGTCGGGCTTGCGCCGGCCCGTGACCGGGTCGAGGTTCGCCCGCCGCCACGTCCAGGCCGAGCCGATCATCTCCTCGAGCGTGGGCCTGGCCGCCGTCCATCCGAGCACCGCGTGGGCCCGGTCCGGGGCGGCCACGAGCACCGGCGGATCACCGGCGCGGCGGGGGCCCATCGTCTCCGGGATCGTCCGGCCGACGACCCGCGTCGCGGCGTTGATGACCTGGCGGACGCTGAACCCGGCCCCGATGCCGAGGTTGCAGATGACGGGGTCGTCCGTCCGCGGATCGCCTGGCGCCGTCGCCTCGAGCGCCGTCAGATGTGCGTCGGCGAGATCCGAGACATGGATGTAGTCGCGGACACAGGTGCCGTCCGGCGTCGGGTAGTCGTCGCCGAACAGCGTGATCGGCGCGCCGGTCTCGGCCGCCCGCAGGACGTTCGGGATCAGGTGCGTCTCGGGGTCGTGCAGCTCGCCGTTCCGCTCCGTCGCCCCGGCCACGTTGAAGTACCGCAGCGAGACGCTCCGGAGGCCGTAGGCCGCACCATAGAAACGGAGCGCGCCCTCGAACGTCCGCTTGGTCTCGCCGTAGGGGTTGATCGGGCGAAGCGGCGCGTCCTCCGGGATCGGCGTCGTCTCGGGGACGCCGTACACCGCCGCCGTCGAGCTGAAGACGATCCGGCCGACGCCCGCCTGGCGGGCGGCCTCGAGGAGGACGATCCCACCCGACACGTTGTCGCGGTAATAGCGCGACGGCTCGCGGACGCTCTCGGCGACCAGGGAGCGCGCGGCGCAGTGGAGGATGGCGTCGACGCGCGCTCGTTCGAGGAGGCGCTCCATGAGCTCGGCGTCGCCGTAGCTCGCGACCTCGAGAGATGCCTGCGGCGGCACCGATTGGCGATGACCGGTGGTCAGGTCGTCGAGGACGACGACCTCGTGGCCGGCCTCGAGCAGACGCTCGACCGAGACCGAACCGACGTAGCCGGCACCGCCGGTCACCAGGACGCGCATCGGGACCTCCGCGGCGGGTCGACGTTGACGGCCATCATCGGCGACGGCGGAGCAGACGGTCGACCAGACCGGATCGAGCGGGAGATGCCGCGGGGTCGTCCCCCGGCGTGGGCGGCGGGCTGTCCGAACCGGGATCGTCCGGCAGCGGCTCGCCGCGCATGAGGAGTTGCTCGGCCATCCGGTGGGCGAGGTGGGCGGCGACCGGGTTCTCGGGGTCGATCGCGAGGGCCCGGCGCGCCAGGACATACGCCTCGCGCTGGTCGTCGCGCTCGAGCGCCACGCGGGCGAGTCCGGTGACCGCGATCGAGTTCTTCGGGTCGAGCTCGACGACCTGGCGGTACAGACGTTCGGCGTTGTCGAACAGGCCGATCCCCATCGCCCGCTCGGCCTCGAGCATCATCTCGATCATTGCGACTCCTCGGCGATCTGACGACGTGGCCCGGCCGGCGCGGCGCGCGCCGCCAGGTCCCTGGCGAGGAGCATCAACGTGGGCCGATCGTTGAGCCGCGGATCCTCCACGACCCGATCGAACAGGTCAGCGAGGATTCGGCCGAGGCCGGGCCCTTCCCGCAGGCCGAGCTCGGCCATGAGATCCGAGCCGTCGACCGCGAGCGCGGATCGATCGAGGATCGGTCCGGCTGCGAGCTCTGCTGCGACGCGGGCCCGGAGCTCGCCGAGGTCGTCAGCGTCCCGGGCGACGCCGCTGCCGACGTTGTCGGCTTCGCGGAGCATGAACAGCTGCTCGATCGCGTCGGGCCCGATCTTCGCGAGGAACCGCCGGACGGCGGCATCGCCCCAGGTCGGCTGGTAGCGAAACATGTGCTGGCGGACGAGATGGACGACGCGCTGCCGCGTGGATGTCGGGACGCGGAGTCGATCGAGCAGAACATCGGCGAGCTCCGCCCCGACGACCTCGTGATGGTAGAAGTGGCCGTCGGCGGCAGTTGCGGGCTTCCCGATGTCGTGCATGAGCGCGGCCAAACGAACGATCGTTTGGTTCGCGGCCGCGTCCACCGTTCGAACGGTGTGATCCCAGAGGTCCTCGCCCGGGATCTTGTTCTGGGGCACCCCGCGCTGTGCCGCGAGATCGGGCGCGATCGCGGCGAGCGCGCCGGTGTCGGCGAGCAGCCGCAGCCCGATCGACGGTTGCTCCGCGGCGAGGAGCTTGTCGAGCTCCATCGCAATGCGCTCCCCGGAGAGGTGGGCGACGAGCGGCGCCGTCGAGCGGATCGCGGCGAGGGTGTCCGGCTCGATCGCGAACCGGAGGGTCGTCGCGAACCGGATGGCCCGCACGATCCGGAGCGCATCCTCCTCGAACCGCTTCTGCGGCTCGCCGACCGCTCGGATCGTCCGCGATCGGATGTCGGTCAGGCCGTCGAACGGATCGACGAGCCCGGTTGCGGCCGGGTGGGCGCCGCGGCCGGGACCGGGCGTCGCGCCCCAGGCCAGGGCGTTCATCGTGAAGTCGCGCCGCGCCAGATCCGCCTCGAGCGACGTCCCGAACTCGACCCGGTGCGGCCGCCGGAAGTCGGCGTAGTCGTGGTCGGTCCGGAACGTCGTGATCTCGTGCACGTCGCCGTCCGCGCGGACCGCGACCGTGCCGAACGCGTTCTCGTACACCGCGTCGTCGAACAGGGTCGCCGTCTGCTCGGGCCGGGCGGAGGTCGCGAGGTCCCAGTCGTGACCAGCGCGCCCGGCGATCACGTCGCGCAGCGCGCCGCCCACCACGTAGGCGGCGTGGCCGTGGCTCCACAGACGCCGGAGCAGCCCATGAACGGCCTCCGGGATGGCGCTTGGGATCGCCGCGCCGAGATCGGCCGCGTTCGTCATGTGCGCATCGTCGCCGATGAACGCCGCCGCCATCGAGGCCAGCGGCGGAAGGACCGTCAGTTCCGGCCGAGGAACAGGTAGGTCCGCCAGGCCTCGTTGTGCTCGTCGGCGAGGTACGGGATGAACATCGAGTAGACGTCGCTGCGCGGCTCGTACGGCGGGCGCGTCAGGCGGAAGCGCGCCTCCTCCACGGTCTTGCCACCTTTCCGGTGGTTGCACGACTTGCACGCGGTCACGAGGTTCTCCCACGAATGGGCGCCACCCCGGTGGCGCGGGACGATGTGGTCGAGGGTCAGGTCGTGGCCCTGCCGGCCGCAGTACTGGCACGTGTGGCGGTCCCGGGCGAAGATCTCGCGCCGGCTCAGCTTGACCCGCGGCCGCGGCCGCCGGACCTGGTACTGGAGCCGGATGACCGACGGCGCGTGGTACTCGGTGCGCGGCGTCCGGATCACCTGGTGGTCGTACTCGATGACCTCGGCCTTCTCGCCGAAGACGAGCCGGAACGCCCGCGGGAGGTTGCAGACATTCAGCGGCTCGTAGTTCTGGTTCAGCACGAGCACGACTCCGTTCATCTCGGGCGCACGATACCAAGAACTCGTGAACGTGCCGCGCGCATCACGCGCGACCGGTCGGCTGGCCGGTCCGCGAGTCCCATCCGCCGGCCTGGCCGACCTTCGTCGCGAGCGGCTTGCCGAGCGCGTCGGCGATGAACCGCGCCGCGGCGAGCACGGCATCGAGGGCCACCCCGTGCTCCAGGTCGCTACGGTCGAGCAGGTACACGAGATCCTCGGTGGCGAGGTTGCCGGCGGCGCCGGGAGCGTACGGACAGCCGCCCGTGCCGCCGGTCGAAGAGTCGAAGCAATTCACGCCCTCCGAGAGCGCGGCGGCAACGTTCGCGAGAGCGGTCCCGCGCGTGTCGTGGAAGTGGTAGGCGATCCGATCCAGGGGAATGCCTCCCTTGACCGCTCGCCTCGTCAGGTCCACGACCTGCGTCGGGACGCCGACCCCGATCGTGTCACCGAAGCAGACTTCCTCGACCCCGAGCTCGAGCAGGCGACGGGCGACCTCGACCGCCCGAGCCGGGTCGACGGCGCCCGAGTACGG
The DNA here is from genome assembly GCA_036505555.1 of Candidatus Limnocylindrales bacterium. GTDB lineage: Bacteria > Chloroflexota > Limnocylindria > Limnocylindrales > CSP1-4 > CF-46. The sequence continues at coordinate 6,686 of DASXTH010000141.1, forward strand.
ACAGCCGAACGCGGTCGAGACGTAGCCGCGGCGCCACCACCCGAGCTCGCCCGCCCGGGCGAGGACCGGGGCAAAGGCCGCGAGGGATTCGTCGACGGTCATCCGGATGTTCCGCGTCGTGAAGGCATCGCTCGCGGCCGTGAAGACGGCGATCGCGTCAGCGCGGGCGGCCTCCGCGCGGGCAAGGCCGCGCAGGTTCGGCACAAGGACGGGGTATCGGACGCCGTCGCGGCGCGGCAGCCTGCTCATCAGCTCGTCGGCGTCGGCCAACTGCGGGATCGCCGCCGGGGCGACGAACGAGGTGGCCTCGATCTCGCGCAGCCCGGCGTCGGCGAGGAGCTCCAGGTAGCGGAGCTTCGTCGCGAGCGGGATCGGGCGGGCTTCGTTCTGGAGTCCGTCGCGGGGGCCGACCTCGTAGATCCGGACCTGCCGATCGGTCCCGTCGCTCATCGGGCGTGCCGGTGGGCCGTCGTCAGCCGAGGGGCGGGTCGGCCGCTCGGTCGATCGCCGCGATCCGCACCTCGATCCGCTCGAGGGCCTGGATCGCTGCCCGGAAGTCCTCGCTGCCGAGCGCGGCCGCGTTGCGTCGCCGGCGGGCCTCGGCGTGGAGGGCCAGGAGCTCCGACCGGGTCGCCGGCAGACTGGTGTCGACCGTCGAGGGCCGGCCGTGGGCCTTCGCGGCGTGGTGCGCCGTCTGGGCGGCGGGGTCTCCGGTCAGCCCGGGTGCCGAGTGGTCGCGGACCTTCTTCTTGGCGCGGTCCTTGTCCTTGTCCTTGTCCTTGGCCTTGGCCATCGGTCCTCCTTGCCATCGAGAGCGTAGCGCGTCGCCGGACTACCGATCGATCCGCGCCACGGCCTGGCCGCGGACCACCTGGTCGCCCGTCTGGACGGCGATCTCGGCGACCGTCCCTGGCCCGGGCGCCGTCACGACGTGCTCCATCTTCATCGCCTCGAGTGTCACGATGGGATCCCCGCCGGCGACCCGCGCACCGTGCTCGACGTGGACCGCGATCACCGCGCCCGGCATCGGCGCGACGACGGCCGACGGACCGCCGCCGGCGCCATGCGCAGCCGCGGCTTGGGCGGCCCGGTCGACGTCAGGCGGCGCCGCGACCCGGAAGGCGACCGAGCGACCCTCGACGTCCAGATGGACCGTGTCGGCCTCGCGGATGGCTGCGACCGGCAGGCCATTCGCTGACGCGGTCGCGGCGACCCACCGCTCCGTGCCGTCGTCGACCACGACGCGCGTGCGGGCGGGGCCGTTGAGGCGCCAGCCGCCGGCGTCCAGGAGGCGAGCTGCTTCGGCCCAGACCGGATTCTGGATCGCCGGCAGGCCCGTCGCCGGCGTCACCCACGACGTGTCGAGCGTGTCGATCCGGGCCTGGCCGCGGACGACCTCGGGCCGGCGAACGAGCCACCGCAGGAACCGCAGATTCGTCGTCAGGCCGAGCACGACCGTTTCGTCGAGTGCCTGGGTGAGTCGGGCGAGCGCTTCGCGCCGGTCCACTCCGTGGGCGACGATCTTCGCGAGCATCGGGTCGAACCGACTGGTGACCTCGCCGCCCGCGGCGATCCCTGCGTCCACGCGGATCCCGTCGCCGTCAGGCCAGGTCACCGCGAGGACTGGTCCGGTCGCGGGCAGGAAGCCGGCCTCGGCGTCCTCGGCGTAGAGGCGGACCTCGATCGCGTGGCCGCTCGGGCGGACGTCGGTCTGGTCGAACCCGAGCGGCTCGTCGGCGGCGATCCGGATCTGGTCCGCGACGAGGTCGCGGCCGGTGACGAGCTCCGTGACGGGATGCTCGACCTGGAGGCGCGTGTTCATCTCGAGGAAGAACGCCGCGCCGCCATCGTCGAGGAGGAACTCGCACGTGCCGGCGCTGACATAGCCGACCTCGGCGGCGAGCTTCAGGGCCGCCTCGGTCAGCAGCCGGCGGGACGCCGGTCGGACGCCGGGCGACGGTGTCTCCTCGAGCACCTTCTGATGTCGCCGCTGGAGCGAGCAATCGCGCTCACCGAGATGGACGCCGTGGCCGTGCTGGTCGAAGAGGATCTGGACCTCCACGTGCCGCGGGCCCTCGAGGAAGCGCTCGAGGATGAGCCGGTCGTCGCCGAACGCCGCGGTCGCCTCGCGCCGGGCAGCGGCGAGTTGAGCGGCGAGGTCGGCCGCGCCACGCACGGTGCGCATGCCCTTGCCACCGCCGCCGGCCGCCGGCTTGACGAGGATCGGGTAGCCAATCCGACGAGCGGCTCGCGTCAGGGCCGCGTCGGTCTGGTCGGCGTCGTCGTAGCCATCGATCGTCGGGACGCCGAGGCGGCGGGCGAGCCGGCGAGCGGCGGCCTTGTCGCCCATCGCCCGGATCGCGGCGGGCGGCGGCCCGATCCAGCGGATGCCGGCGGCCTCGACGGCCTCGGCGAACGCGGCGTTCTCGGCAAGGAACCCGAAGCCCGGGTGGACGGCGTCGGCGCCGGCGCGTCGGGCGGCCGAGACGACGGCGTCGATGTCGAGCAGGTCGACCGAATCCGGCCCTTCAGTCGGGGGTGCGATCGCGACGATCCCGAGCGCCGCACAGGTTCGCTCGATCCGCCGGGCGATCTCGCCACGGTTGGCGATGAAGAGGCGGCGGATCGGCGACGGTGCTTCGATCGCCGTTGGTGTGGTGCCGCCCACGACGAAGGCGTCCAACGCGTCAGACGCGACACGCCAGCGTCCGCCGACGCGCCTGGCGGGGAGGCGACCGCTGACGATCCAGCGCTGGATCGAGCGCGTGGTCGCCCCGATCCTCGCGGCAGCCTGACTCGGCGTCAGCTCATCGGACATCTCTGTCGTGATTGTCGCGATTCGCCGCGGCGCCGGCAAGCAGAACCGCGTCGCCGGCGCCGGTGCAGTCCACCCTCCGCCGAACTTCGGCTGCTGCGCGACAGACGCGACAGGGGATCAGCCCGGCCAGGGCGTGGGATCGGCCGCCACCCACGGATAGTGGAAGAAGCATTGCAGCTGGTCGTCCTGGCGAGACCAGCTCGGCGTCAGCGAGCCGTTCGGATCGGCGGTGTCGAAGCCGATCGTGACGTCGGTGGCACGGGGGTAGTTCGGATCGCAGATCCGGAGCGTGACGTTGGTGCCCTCGGTGTCGTAACCGTACGCCAGGACTTGATGGTTGTGCGAGAGCGCCATCGGATCCCGGCTGACGACGCGGACGAGGCCGATCATGGCGATCTGTCCGGACTCGAGCAGCTGGCGGATCACCGGCCACTCCTCGTGGACCATCACGTATGTTCGGCTGTGGCGATCGACCCGGGCCTGACCGAGCAGGGCCGCCCACCATGGCTCCCGCTCGGGGCGGGTCGGGCTCATCAGGCTGTAGAACCGGAACGGCAGGCGGCCGTCGTCGAAGCTCGTGATCTGGCGATCGACGATGTACTCGTAGCGCGGGGTCCCGGATCCCGGTTGTGGGTCGTCGCCGGGCGTCCGGCCTTTCGCCCACAGATCGGCGCACGCGAACGACATGCCGCCGCACAACCCGTTGGCGGCGTCGCCGATGTTCAGCGTGGCGACGTTGCCGAGTCGGAACTGCCGGATTGGGTTCGACGGCCAGTAGTTCGGGTATGGGAACCCATTGCGGGCCGGGTCGAAGTTCGGAACGCGGATGCTGGCCATGGCTTCCCTCACACGAACGATGGCGGGAACCTACGCCGGCTCCGTCTGACCGACGTCGCGGGATCGGTCGGGCCGGCGCCGATCAGCCGCGGACGCCCTCCCAGATGAGCAGCAGCCCGAAGACGACAAACGCGACAGCAGCGCCGATCCGGATCGCGCGCTCTGGCAACCTGGCACCAAGGACCTTGCCGACGCCGATCGCGAGTGCATCGGCAGCGACCATGCCGGCCGTCGATCCGAGCCACGTCCCGAGTGCGCCATGGTTCGTCGCCAGCGTCACCGTCGCGAGCATGGTCTTGTCGCCGAGCTCCGCAAGGAAGAACGCGGTTCCGACGGTCACGATCACGGAGCCCGCATTCTCGACATGAGCCCTCGCGGCATCTCGCTGGCCGAGTTCGTCGCCACGGAGCGTCCAGGCCGCGAAGACGAGGAACGCGACGCCCGCGACGATCGCGATCAGGTTCGTCGGAAGGGCGATCGCGACGGTCGCGCCGAGCAACACGGACCCGAGATGCACGATCAGTGTCGCGATCGAGATCGCGATCAGCACCTGCATGGCCGGGAACCGCGTTGCAAACGCGAGCGCCATGAGCTGGCTCTTGTCACCGAGCTCGGCGAGGAAGATGACGCCGAACGAGAGGAGAAACGCTTCCACGTTCGAGCAAGTCGGCGCAATGGCGTCAGAGCCAGCCGGCGACCCACAAGCCGACGACCAGGAGCAGCCCGACGAAGGGCAGGAGCAGCTGCTGAAACGCTGCGTACGCGAGGTACCGCGCAGGGATGCCCGCCGGCCGAACACCCGCGCTCGCGGCGGCGAACGCCCGCCGCCAAGGCCTCTTGTGCGAGGCCTCGACCCAGGCCGTGGACCAGGCCAGTGACAGGAGGTGGTAGCGGCGAGCGTCCGCGTCGAGGGCGTCGATCGCCGTCAGGGCCTTGGTCGGATCGACGTGGCCCGTCTCCATCCCGTCGATGGCGGCCAGCATCCGCTCGACGCGGGCCCGGTCCTCGGCCGTCTCGGCCCGATAGGCGCGGACGAGCTCGCGTGCCTCCCTCGTCTGGCCCGTCATGGTCATGACGGACGCCTGCGTGAGCCCCGTGTCGGCTGCTGCCGGCTGCTCGAGCCACCGCTCGGCACCTGCCTGCGTCCGAGGCATGCGCGGAAACCCGGCCATCCTCCGCCGCTGCTCGGCCGCGAGCCAGGCCATCCCCAGCCGGATCCGCCAGCCGTCGGCGTCGATGATCGATGGTGCCGTGAGGACGGCCAACCCCAGGAGAACGAGCACGAGCCGGCCGGCGCCCGACTGGGTCGTTGCGAGCGTGATCAGCGCGGAACCGATGATCAGGGCAACGATCGCCCAGCCAGGTGGCGGACCCGCATCGCGCAGGAGACGGCGACCGACCGCCAGCGGAAGATGGCGCGAAAGGGTCACGAGGGGCGGTCGTCCGGATCGGGCGCCCACGCAGGTCGCCGCTTCTCGACGAACGCGCGGAATCCTTCCTGCGCTTCCTCGCTCACCCGCTGGCGGGCGATCACCCGCGCCGTGTGCCATTTCGTCGAGCCGTGGCCCAGCCCGCGCACCTCTCGGACGATCGCCTTCGCCGCGCGCGCGGCGGTCGGACCAGAGGCGAGAACATCCGCGACCGCCTGATCGACCGCCGCGTCGAGCGCCTCGACGCCCTCGACGACCTCGTGGACGAGCCCGATCCGCTGGGCGCGGACGGCGTCGAACCGGCGACCGCCGGGGAATAGTGCCCGGGCATGGCTCTCGCCGATCTTCGCAATGACGAACGGCGAGATGACCGCCGGCAGGATCCCGAGCCGCGTCTCGGTGAACCCGAACCGGGCGCCCGCCTCGGCGATCACGAGATCGCTGACGGCGCACAGCCCGGCGCCGCCGCCCAGCGCCGGCCCGTGGACTCGGGCGATCACCGGGACCGGGCACGTGTCGATCGTCTCGAGGGTCTCGGCGAACGCCATGGCATCCGCCTCGTTGCCTTCGACGTCGAGCTGCAGGGCCGCGCGCATCCAGTCGATGTCGGCGCCGGCGCAGAACGACGGCCCGTCGCCGGCGAGGACGACCACCCGGAGCTCGGTCGGTCCCTCGCGGGCGAGCTGCGCGAAGGTTTGTCTCAGCTCGGCGATCAGGCTCGCGTTGAACGCGTTGTGGACATCCGGTCGCATGAGCGTCACGCGAGCGACGGCGTCGTTCGGGCCGCTGCGTTCGAGCCTGAGGAGATCGGTCACCCGGCCATCGTATCGACCCGGTAGTGGCCGCGGGTCCAGATCCGCGGCATCCCGAGCGCTTCGAGGTTCGCCGCCGAGACCGTGTCGACCTCGGCGGTCGCCATGGCTCGCAGCGAGTGGGCCTCCGCGGCCCGCCGCACGCGGTCCGCGATCAGCGCCCGCTGGATGCCGCGGCCGCGCGCCTCCGGCAGGACGGTTCCGGCGCCGAGCCAGGCGACGCGCCGGCGAAGGAACATCGCCGACGCCGCGATGTCACGGCCGTCGAGGGCGGCGATGAACTGGTGGTAGCCGCGCGCCCGGACCAGGAACGCATTGAAGCGCCGCCAGGCACCGGCGAGCGGCTCCTCGACGCCGAAGCCGGCGACGAACAGCTCGGCCCACGTGGCGACGTCGCGCATCGAATCCGGTTCGACCGCGCGGATCGCGAGCTTGGGAACGGCCGGCGCCGCTTCCGATGCCCGCTCGAGAACACCGTCGATCGGCCCGACATGGACCCCGACCGGCCACTCAGCGGTCTCGCCGTCGAATTCCGGGTCGTCGAGACCAGCGACAAGCCAGCCGGTCGTGCCCGCCTCGGCGAAGAGCGCCTCGAGATGCGGGCGAAGGATCGGAACCTGGCGCATCCCGAATGCGCGATTGAACACCGATCCCGGAAGCTCCGGGCTCGCCGCCGCGGCGGCATCACCCTTCTCGAGGATCCGCACATCGAGCCCCGCCTCGGCGGCGGCGCTCCACATCGCCAGCCACGCCTCGCGCTCGACGCTGTCGAGAATGTCGAGCTCGTGATGGATCGCGGCGTCCGACCCGGCTTCGGACGGCAGGATCGCGATCGCGTCGCCCGGCCGCACGACGCCCTGACGCAGGACGCGCGCGTACATCCGC
>DASXTH010000142.1:0-10581 GCA_036505555.1 Candidatus Limnocylindrales bacterium
GCAAACGGACGCGCTCCGCGGGCAACTCCTCGAGAAGGCGTCCGCGCTGGGGACGGCCGCTCGGGTGCACTGTGGCGAGCTCACAGCCGGGTTCGACCGGCTGGCGACGCTCGGCCACTAGTCCCCTCATCGCGTCCTCGCCGCCGCAACGAACCGATCGAAGACCGCCAGCGCGTCGAGGGGGCCCGGGGCGCCCTCCGGGTGATACTGAACCGTCTCGATCGGGAGCGTGCCGTGGCGGAGGCCCTCTACCGAGCCGTCGTTCAGGTTCGTCTGGCTGACATGGAACCCTGACCCCGCGGGCAGCGAGTCGCCGACGACCTGCACCTCGTGGTTCTGCGCCGTCACCTGGACCAGGCCCAGGTCGACGTCCCGCACCGGGTGGTTCGCCCCGTGATGGCCGAACCGGAGCCGCGTGGTCTCCGCGCCTGCCGCCCGCGCCACGATCTGGTGGCCGAGACAGATCCCGAGCAGCGGCCGCCCGTCGTCGATGATCGCCCGCGCCAAGGCGACCGGACCCGCCAGCCGCGCCGGGTCACCCGGGCCCGGCGACAGGATCAACCCATCGATGTCGCGGGCGAGCGCGACCGCCGTCGAGATCGTGTGAGGCAGGATCCGGACCCGCGCGCCACGCCGGCGCATCGCCCGGACGATGTTCGACTTCAGTCCGAAATCGACGATCCCGATCAGCGGCCCGGCCTCGTCGTGGCCGCCGACGTCCATGATCGACGACGGCGACACCTGCCCGACGAAATCCTGGTCCTCCCAGCGCGGAACCGCCCGTGCGCGCTCCACCGCCGCGTCGCGATCCACGAACCCGGGCTCCGTCACGATCGCCCGCAGGCTGCCATGCGTCCGGAGGTGTCGGGCGAGGGCCCGCGTGTCGACACCGGCGATCGCCGGGATGCCGGAGTCGCGGAGGAGCGCGGCGAGCTGTCGGGCGTCATCGAGGACGGCTGCCGTGGCACTCGCGACGATGAGGGCACGCAGCCAGGGCCGGAGGGACTGGTCGTCATCGGCCACCCGGCCGTAGTTGCCGATCAACGGATAGGTCATGACGACGACCTGGCCGGCGTACGAAGGGTCGGTGCAGACCTCCTGATAGCCGGTCTGCGAGGTGTTGACGACGAGGTCGCCGCCCGCCGCCTCCGCCGCGCCGAACGCGATCCCCGGGAAGACCGTCCCGTCCTCGAGCGCGAGGAGCGCCGGCCCGAGGTCGCCGACCCGCGGATCGACGATCGAGGACGAACGGGGCTGGGGCGGGGCCGGTCGAGCGATGGCGATCACGACCCCCTCACATGAAAACGCCACCGGCCCGACGGGCTCGGTGGACGCGCGCAGACACGGTTCGCTGGCCTCCCTTCCGGCCTCTCAGGACCGGTTCGCCGGCCTCACGGGACCGGCCATCAAGGATGCCCGAAGGGTAGCAGGATCAGCCCGCCGGCGGCACCGTCGCCGAGCCGCGCGGGGCGATCGCCGAACCGAGGAACGAGCGGGCCCGTCGAGCGCAGCTCGACGGGCCCTCGTTCGCAGGCGATCGGTTCTAGCGCTTGTAGATCTTGATCCAGTCCACCTGGAGGCGGACCGACCCGGTCATCGACGTCTTGAAGGCGTCGAGCTGGATCGCCATGTGGTGGGCCACATCGGGGATGGCGGCCGTGTCAGTGAGAGTCCAGACGAGCGTGCCATCCCGGTACATCCGGATCGCCGTCGGCTCCCACTCCATGGCCATCGTGTGCCATTGGGTGCCGTCAGCGTTGTGGAGGAAGTAGTACTGCTTGTTCGTTGACCCGTAGTGGATGAAGGTCTTGAACGGGTTCCGGTCCCCATCGAGCATCGTCTCGTAGATGTCGTTCTCGCCGTCGATCGGCCACTTGCCGGATTGCGGCCAGGTGAGGACGACCCCGTTGGTCGCGAGGGACGGGTCCGCATCTGTCCGGACGCGGACTTCGAACCGGCCGTAGGTCTGGTTCAGCTTGTTCATCATCCCGCCCGAGACGAGGGTCCCATTGACCATCTTGGCGGTGATCGTCAGGAGGCCGCTGCCTTCGGTGATCGCGCTGGCGGCACGAAGGCCGTTCCCGCTGTTCCCAGCCCCCGAATAGATCGTCCACTTCGACGTATCGACCGCGGTGCCGCTGAAGTCGTCGGACATGACGAGGGTCCAGCCGGTCGTCGGCGGTGCCGGGGTCGGTGTCGGCGCAGGGGTTGGCGCCGGGGTCGGTGCTAGCGTCGGCGCCGGGGTCGGCGCGGGCGTCGCGGTCGGCCTTGGGGTGGGTGTCGGCGACGGCCTTGGCGTGGCTGTCGGCGTCGGGCTGGGGCTGGTGCTCTTCGTCGTGAACGACGTCGTCGTCGACTGGCCCCACTTGCCGGCGGCGTCGCCGGCCCGTGCGTAGACGGAGTGGGTCCCAATCGGCAGAAGGCTCGAGAGCCACGTCGACTGCCACGGAGCGACCCCGTCCCAGGCGACCTCGACGCCATCGATGAACCACTTCACCTGGGTCACGGCGATGTCGTCGGAGGCGCTCGCCGTCAGGCTGACGGTGCCGCTCACGATCGAGCCCGCCGTCGGGCTCGTGACGCTGACCGTCGGTGCCCGGTGGTCGGGTCGAGCCGCCGATGCGGGCGTCATCGCGAGCATCCCCATCAGCGTGAGGATTGAAACGCCTGCCAGAGCCCCGATTCGGCGCTGCCAGCTCAGCATGAGGGTTGTCGTCGGAGCTCGAAGAGGCACGCCGTGGATCCGTCAAGAACGGATCGCGCCTCCACGATCGCCGAGCGACCGATACCCCCTGTGATGTCGGACTCAGCGTCCTGATCGATGTGCCATCTCGTGTTGTCCGCCGCGGGACCCCACGAAGCCCTCTCGGCACGGGCCTGGGTCAAGCCCAAAACGAGCTCCTCTCTGCCAGAACGCCGTGGGCAACACGGCGACGGTGGTGAGCTCCGTCCGCAGCGGATGACTAAGCCCGTGGATGACGGACGCGTCCTCGCGGCGCGGCGAATGCCACGCTGGCGGGGAACGCGATCAGACACGGCCGACCGGGTCAGGTGATCGTTGCGACGACGAACGCTCCGGACGAGATGCCGGGAGCGCTCCAGGACGGGAGGCGCTGCTGCGGGACGGAGGGGGACGTTCCCTATTCGGTTGTCGCGCCTCTCTGGGGAGAGGATGGCACCTGACCAGCGGAGTATGGCACGAGATCGACGATGCGATCCAGCCGGCCGAACGGGTGGCTCGTCCGATCAAATGTCCCATGTATGCAAGGACGCCCGGCGGCTCATGCCGCCGGGCGCCACATTCATGCTGGAGGTGGTGAGCCGGGGGAGACTCGAACTCCCAACCAACTGATTAAGAGTCAGTTGCTCTGCCATTGAGCTACCGGCCCAGCGACGGCAGAGGATACCCCAGATCGCGGGCCGGGCGGCCCGACGTCTTCGCGACCACCTCAGGCGACCACGGATCGCGGTCTCGAGCGGGACGCTCGGAAGATCGATCGTCCGTCCGCGGCGTCCGGGTCGCGCCACCAGTCGGGCCACCGGCTTGAGTTTCGGTCGGCGTTCGGTCAGATTTCGCCGTCCGGGATCGTCTGTGGAAGGAGCCGGCCATGAGCCGTCGCGTTGCCATGCTTGCCACCGTCGTCGCGCTCGTGCCAGGACTGCTCGCCCCGGTGAATGTCGCGGCCGCCACCTCGGTCGACGTCGCTCTCGTCGGGACCTTCACCGATCCATCCGGGGTCACGGGCGGCGTTGGCGGCCTGCTTTCGATCCAGCAGTTCGCCGACGACGGCGGCCTGGTCGCGCGGGGAACGGCGACTTACTCGTTGTGCATCCCGGGCGTCGACCCGAAGAACTGCCTCGCGACGATCACCCAGGCGGTCCAGCTCCCGATCGATTCCCTCACAGCAACCTGCGCGGCAGCCACGATCGAGCTCGGCGGGCTCGTTCTCGTCTCGCCGCCGTCGCTGGACGGCTTCACGCTTCGTTTCGATCCGGCCTCGATCACACTGACCGCGGACACACCTGCCGCCGAACGGGCGGCGTGCTCCCTCGCCCGTCAACTCGACCACGACGCCCGCGCCCGAATGCTGGCCCGACTGCTGAACCGGCTCCTTGGCGCACTGGCCGGCTGATCGGAGTCGCGCGGACCCGCTGCTCGCTGCCGTCAGCCGCGTGCAGGCTCGAGGGCGGCCGACTCGTCCTCGTCGACCTCGCCCTCGATGGTCACGTGCGGCAGCCATCCGAGCCAGGACGGGAGCCACCAGTTCCACTCCCCGAGGAGCCGCATCGTGGCGGGGAGGAGCACGCTCCGGACGATCGTCGCGTCGAGGAAGATCGCGACGGCGAGCCCGAGCCCGAGCTGCTTGATGATCGTCAGCTCGAGGGTCACGAAGACGCCGAAGACGCCAACCATGATCGCCGCCGCGCTCGTGACCGTCCCCGAGGTGATCGCGATCCCGCGCGCGACCGCCTCGTTCGAGCTCAGCCCGTGATCCCGCGCCTCCTTGATCCGGGTCAGGATGAAGACGTGATAGTCCATCGACAGGCCGAACAGGATCGTGAAGATGAACACGGGGATGAATGACTCGATCGGGCCGGGCTTGAACCCGAGCACATCCGACAGGTTGCCGTCCTGGAAGACCCAGACCAGCACACCAAACGCGGCACCGGTCGAGAGCAGGTTGAGGAGGATCGCCTTGATCGGAATGACGATCGAGCGGAAGGCGACCAGCAGCAGCAGGAACGACAGCGTCAGGACGAACACCGCCACCTGGGGCATGCCGCGGGCATAGAAGTCGACGATGTCGAGCGTGTAGGCCGCTTCCCCGGTGACCAAACCCCTCGATCCCGCCACGACCCCGATCGTCTCCGGAACGATCGACGAGCGGACCTGGCGAACGATGTCCTGGTTGCGCTGGTCGTTCTCGGTGCCGCCCATCTGGAAGATCACGAAGGCGGCCTTGCCATCTCTCGAGGTCAGGGTCTTCGCGGGCCCGCCGATGCCTTCCAGCTGGAGGACCCGTCCCGACATCGCTTCGATCGCCGTTTTCGTCGCGGGCTGATCGGCGTCGGTCACGACGACATCGAGCTCCAGGCCAGTGGCGGCCGGCCACTTCTCGTTGAGGACGTTGAAGGCCTGGACCCCGTCGATCCGGTTCGGAAACGAAGCGAAGTCCGCCTGACCCATCCTCAGGCGCGCGACCGGCGTCGCAACGAGCAGGAGCGCCGCCGTGACCGTCAGAGCGCCGAGGACCGGCCGACGCATGACCGCGCGGACGAGGGTCGCCCAGATGCCTGAACCCTCCTCGCGCGACCGGCCGACGATCGGGATGCGGAACCGGTTGACGTTGTCGCCCAGGATCGCGAGGGTCGCCGGCAGGAACGTCAGCGAGCCGATCACCGCGACGAAGATCACCGAGATCGTTCCGACCGCCATCGACCGGAACAACGGATCGTCGAGGAGGAACAGTCCGCCGATCGAGATCATCACCGCGAGACCGGAGAAGAAGACCGCCCGCCCGGCGGTGTTGCTCGCGACGTCGATCGCGGCGAGCTTCGAGCGGCCGTGCCGACGCTCGGTCCGGAACCGGGTGACCATGAAGAGGGAGTAGTCGACGGCGACCGCCAGGCCGATCAGGACGACGAGCTGGCTTGCATACGGGCTGACCGCGGCGACCGTCTGGCTGTAGAGCCCAAGGATGCCGAACGCCGCCAGGAGCGCGGTCACCGCGAGGACGAGTGGGATCGCGGAGGCGATCACCGCGCCGAACGCGATCAGAAGGATCGCGAATGTCAGCGGGATCGTGAGCTTCAACGAGTCATCGAGGCCGCCGGTGATGAGCTCGCTGATCTCGTCGTTCGTCAGGGTGTTGTTCAGAACGTGCATCTCGACCGCGGGGTAGGCGGCACGGATCGCGTCGATCGCGTCGGGCACGCCTGCGAGACGCTTGGCCAGAACCGGCCCGTCGCCGGGCACCCGACCGACCAGGCGGATCGTCGTGCGATCGGGCGAGATCAGCGCCTGGGCAGCCGGGTCCGGCACGCCGATCGGGTCGACCAGTTGCTCCAGGACCGGACCGGCCACGCCTTCGACGGTGGCCTGCAGGCCCTTGAGTCGCGCCGTGATCGCGGCGACGTCGGCAGCGAACGACGGATCGTCGACCGTTCTCCCCGGCGACGAGACCGTCATGAGGAACTGCTGTGACGCGGGCTCCTGGGAGGTCGTCGGCGGGTTCGCGACGTTCCAGACGGCGTAGGCCTCGCCCGCCTCGTACTTCGAGCGCTCGTCGTTCGAGACGGCCTCGACGGCTCGCGTCCCGCCGGCCAGCAGGCTCGCAACGAACAGCCCGATGGTCAGGACGAACCACAGGCCGAACACGGGCCAGCGATGGCGCGCGCTCCAGCCCGCCACGCGTGCAGTCCACGGCGCTGGCTTCGTCGTCGAGGGTGTCGGGACGGGCGGGGTCATCGCGGCCGAAAGGGTACTCGACGCCCGTCAACAACGGCGTCGCGAGCAAGGGCGGACAGGCCCACGATGGATCTACGACGCGGTCAGCCCGTCGGTTCCTTGCGGGCGATCCAGACCTCCTCGGTCGGCCACTGCCGGGCCCACTCGGGCGTGACGTACGGGAACGTCGTCGTTGCGCCCTCGCCCGGCCAGATCTCGACCAGGTCCTCGATCGCAAAGCCGCTGGCGCTGAGGACGTGGATCCAGTCGCCGTGCGACAGGGCGAAGTTCACCGACTGATCGCTCGACCACTCGAGGCGGTGGAGGCCGCGGAGCGGGCGGAGGAGCTCGTTCGTCGCCACGCCGAGACATACGCCGTCCCGCAGCCGAGCTCGATCGTGTCCTTCCCGTTGAGATCATCGGGCAGCAGCCGGAGCTCCCGTTCGGGGAGATCCCAGATGCCCCACTTCTCGTCGCCCGGTCCGATCCGCCAGCAGATCTCGCCGTTCGAGACGTCGTCGGGCGCCCACTCGTCCCAGGCCTCGCGGTTGCGGAGGACGTGCTCCGGAAGCGGATCGCCGGTCACGGTCACGTCAGGCGCCCTCCAGAGTCGAGGCGAGCTTCTTCGGGGCGGTCCGCCGCCAGGCCCCGCGAAGCAGGCTCTCCAGCAGGCCCGCGTCGACCCGCTCGAGGTCGACGGTCACCCAGCCGAACCTGCCGACATACGCCGACTTCGCGAACGTCACGGGATCCATCTCGAGCAGCCCGGCCTGGGTCTCGAGATCCGCCTTGATCGAGACGTGCGTCGCCCCCTCGCCGCCGATCGCGAAGATCTTGTCCCGGACGCGGAAGGTGATGTCGGTGTCCCAGGTCAGCCGCTCCTCGGTCTCGGGCAGGGCGAGGGCGAGCCTCCGGACGTCGTCCAGCGTCACGGCACGACGAGCGCTTTTCGCATCGCCCGGTCGTACTCGGTGTAGCCAAGGGCGTGGTAGAGGCGGATCGCATCGGTGTTCGCCTCGGCGACGTTCAGGACCATCCGCTCGACGCCTCGTCCGGCCGCCCACTCCTCGAGATGGGCGATCAGCGTCCGCCCGATCCCCTGGCCCCGGTGACCCTCGACGACCGAGACGCCGAATTCGGCTGTCGGGATGGGTCGCATCATCGAGCCGGCACTCGGCGGGTCGGCGAGGTCGATCGACGCCGAGCCGACCATCACGCCGTCGAGCATCGCGGCGACATACTCGCCGGTTAGGCCACGGCCGTCGATCCGGCGGCGCAGCCGGACCGCGACGGCCTCCCGGCTCGGGACGTGGAAGGCCTCCGGGTCGATCGCCGCGTGGTGCCGGGCGGTGTCCAGGTAGATCTCGATCAGGGTCTCGAGATCGTCGACCGTGACCGGCCGGATCTCGATCACGCGACGCCGTTCGCGTCCCTGAGGCGCTCCGCGGCTTCCTCGGGGGTCAGGTCGCGCTGCGGCTCGGCGAGGAGCTCGTAGCCGACCATGAACTTGCGCACGTTCGCCCGGAGCAGCGGCGGATAGAAGTGAGCGTGGACCTGCCACGGGGCGGTGTCGCCGCCACCGAACGGCGCCTGGTGCCAGCCCATCGAGTACGGGAATGGCCGCCCGAACAGGGCGTCGTACCGACGGGTCAGGTCGCTGAGCATCCCGGCCAGCGTATCGCGGCCGGCGTCGTCGAGATCGGCGAGTCGCATTGTGGGGGTCGTCGGGAAGAGGAGGGTCTCGAACGGCCAGGCGGCCCAGAACGGAACGAGGGTCAGCCACCCGGCGCGCTCCGCGACGACGCGGGGTCCGCCGCCTTCGGCCGCGGCGTAGTCGACGAGAAGGCGCCGGCCGGTCGCCGCAAGATGCGCGGCCTGGTGCTCATCTTCACGGGCGACCTCGGTGGGCAGCGCGTCGCCGGCCCAGATCTGGCCATGGGGGTGCGGGTTCGAGGCGCCCATCGCCTCCCCACGGTTCTCGAAGACCTGGACCCATCGGTAGCGAGCGCCGAGCTCCGTGGTCTGATCCGCCCAGACATCGACGATCCGCCGGATCTCGGGGGTGGTCATCCCGGACAGGGTCAGGTCGTGGCGGGGCGAGAAGCACACGACCCGGCACGTCCCCCGCGTCGTCCCCGCCCGGAACAGGCCGTCCTCGATCTGGACGTCCTCGCGGCCGTCCGGCTGGAGGGCGGCAAAGTCGTTCGTGAAGACGAAGGTGGAGTCGTACGCCGCGTTGACCGCACCGTTCACCCGGGTGTTCCCCGGACAGAGGTAGCACTCCGGGTCGTAGCGTGGCCGGCGGTCCGGTGGCTCCGGCTCCTCCGCCCCGAGCCACGGCCGACCGGTGCGTCCGGCGGAGACGAGGACCCACTCGCCGGTGAGGGGGTTGTAGCGCCGATGCGGCCCGGCCTCGAGCCGCTCCGTCAGGCGATCGTCGGGCCGCCCGCGCTCGTCAGTGGGCACGCGCCGCCGCCGCGCTCGAGGCGCGATGCGTTCCGGCTCGGGCCGCCGTCCCGTCGAGGTCCTCAGGTTCGATCCCCGGCCCGACGAGGATCAGCTCGCCGACGACGTCGCCCAGCGCCGCCTGGGCCTCCGCCGGGAGCCCCAGGTCCGAGATGAGGACATCGGCCTGGTCGAGCCGCCCGATCGATGCGATCCCGATCACACCCCACTTCGTGTGGTCCGCAAGGACGACGAGGCGGCGGCCGGCTTCGATCAAGGCTCGGTCGGTCTCGGCCTCGAGGAGGTTCGGGCAGGTGAAGCCGGCCTTCGCGTCCATGCCGTGGACGCCCATGAAGACCTGGTCGAGATGGACCGAGCGGAGCTGGCTGACCGCGAACGTGCCGACGAGCGCCTCAGACGGCGTCCGCGTCCCGCCCGTCAGGAGGACCGTCTGATCGCGCCGGCCCGCGCGATGGAGGACGTCCGCGACGCGGATCGAGTTCGTCACGATCGTCACGCCGGGGATGTCGGCGACCTTCGCGGCGAGGGCGTGGGTCGTCGTCCCGGCGGAGATCCCGATCGCCATCCCGGGCTCGACGAGGTCCGCCGCGGCCGCGGCGATCGCCTCTTTCTCCGATTGCTGGAGCCCGGACTTCGCGACGAAGCCGGGCTCGAACGAGGCGAGCCCGGACAGGGTCGTGGCTCCGCCGTGGACCTTCTCGAGGAGGCCGTGCTCATGGAGGATCTCGAGGTCGCGCCGGACGGTCATGTCGGAGACGCCGAGGTCGCGGGCCAGGTCGGCCACGCGCACGGCACCGGTCTCGCGGACCCGATCGAGGATGAGGGCCTGACGCTGGCGGGCGAGCATGGGCGTTCCGCTCCCGGGCTGGCTGCTCCGGCTGGACCGCATCCGACCCGCCGGGCTCGAGTCGCTCCCTCAAGGATGACCGACGGCGCCATTCTGAGCGTGGCGATCGCCGAAGTCAACGAAGTCGAACATATTCCGCCGTTCGATTGTGCGCGACTACCTTGACATTGGCACCGAGTGTGACGACAATCCGGCCGTGGGCCCGCCCCGCGCATGCGCGCGGGCCGGCCATCAGGAGGAGCGAACATGGCTGAATCCGACAGCCTTCGGACCGTCACGCGCCGCCAGGTGTTGAAGGGCGGCGCCGCGGTTGCGGCCCTCGGCGGTGTCTCGGCATTCCTCGCAGCGTGCGGCACGTCCTCGACCGCGGCCCCGTCGACCGGTGGTGGTGGCGGCGGACCGAGCGCGGCCCCGTCGACCGGTGGTGGTGGCGCATCCGCGCCGGCGGCCGGCGGCACGGTCACGTTCGGGTCGAACTACTCGGACGAGGTTCCGAAGAAGGCGATGCAGGCCGTCGTCGACGGCTTCAAGGCAAAGACCGGCATCGCCACCACCGTCAACACCGTCGAGCACGGCAAGTTCCAGGACACGATCAACGCCTATCTCCAGGCGACCCCGGACGACACGTTCACCTGGTTCGCCGGCTACCGGATGCGGTTCTTCGCCGCGCAGGGCCTCGCGACCGACATCAGCGATGTCTGGGGCAAGATCGGCTCCAACTACTCCGATGCGTTCAAGACCGCGTCCACGGGAGACGACGGGAAGCAGTACTTCATCCCGTTCTACAACTACCCGTGGGTCGTGATCTACCGCAAGTCGG
>DASXTH010000143.1:0-6734 GCA_036505555.1 Candidatus Limnocylindrales bacterium
CCATCTTCGTGTAGCCGGCGTCGGGGAAGTAGAGCTTGTCCGGGTTCGAGATCGAGACCTCGCGGCCACCGATCTCGAGGATCTCCTTGCGGGTCGCCATGGAGGGGATGCTAGCCGTCCGTCGGCCTCGAGGCATCGGTCGCTCTACCCGATCCGTCGGTATTCATGGCATGCGGATCCGGGCCGAGCCCAGCGACGCAGCGATCGGTGCGGCCATCGGGTGAATGGAGCGGGATCGCCATAACGTCAATGGTGGCCGTGCATCCGCCTGATGGCTGCCCTCGGATCGATCACTGTCGCCGCGCTCCGAATCCGCATGGTGTGGATCGGCGGAGACGGCGGGCAGGCGATGCAATGCCCCCAGATCCAGCCGGTGGGATCATGCCCGCAACCGGACAAGGCACACGGAGCCATGAGGAGGAAACGACATGGCGCAGGCAGTGGTCAATCTCGTCAACCGGCCCGCATGGATCGATCTATCGAGCACCGACGCGGCCGGGTCGCGGGAGTTCTACGCGAAGCTGCTCGGTTGGAGTGTCGAGGTCAACCCGGACCCGCAGTACGGCGGCTACGCGATCGCGAAGATCGGCGGTCACGACGCGGCCGGCATCGGTCCCGGGATGGACCCGAATGCACCCACCGCGTGGAACCTGTACATCGGCACGGACGACGTCGACGACCTCTCCAAGCGCGTCACGGCGGCCGGCGGAACGGTCGTTGCACCGCCATTCGATGTCGGTGATCAGGGCCGGATGGCCGTCTATCAGGACCCGGCCGGGGCCTTCATCTCGGCCTGGCAGGGAACGCGGATGGGCGGCTTCCAAAGCGAGGGCGCGAACGCCTTCGGATGGGGGGAGCTGAACGCCCGCGGCGTCGACCGCGCCCTCCCGTTCTATTCGACGATCTTCGGCTGGACGGTGAAGACGGGCGACATGGGCGAGGGCAACCCGCCCTACCACGAGTTCCAGATCGACGGGCGGAGCATCGCCGGGGCCCAGGAGCTCAACCCGATGGTGCCACCGGAGGTGCCGAGCTACTGGATGGTCTATTTCTCGGCCGACGATGTGGACGCGAGCCACGCCAAGGCGCTCGCGGCCGGCGCGACCGAGATGCTTCCGCCGCAGGACTTCCCTGGCGGTCGATTCTCGATCCTCAGCGACCCGCAGGGCGCGACATTCGGCCTGCTGAAGACCGCGCCGCGCTGATCCATACCTTCCGCGGAGGCGCCACGTGGCAGACGGCGGCGGGATCCGTTTCCGGGGCCGCGTCCGGCTCTGGGACCCGTCGAAGGGCGGCGGGCTCGCCGTCGTCGACGTTCCGGACGAGCTGGTCGACGGCCTCGGCGGGCGCCGCCAGTACCGGGTCGGCGGCACCCTGAACGGGGCCGCCTTCTCGGGTTCCGGGATGCTCGTCGCCGCTGGGGGCTACTGCGTGGGCCTCAGCAAGGCTGCGCTGAAGGCGGCGGGGGCGACCGTCGGCGACGAGGTGGACGTGATGATCGCGAGGGCCTGAGCGCCCTCAGTGACAGGAGCGGCCGGACCATCGATGATGGCGGCCCGGTGTCGATCCGCCGGACGCTCGTTCGTCGTCCCGTCAGAGGCGCGGCCGAGCGCGCCGCGCAAGCCGAGGAGACGTCCGATGCGCTATCTGCTTCTGATCTACGCGGCGGAGTCTGATTCGGCGCCGCCCGACGACGCCGTCGCGGCATCGCACGCGGCCTACGCGGCATTCACGGCCGACGTGAAGGCCCGCGGTCTCTTCCTCGCGGGTGAGGCGCTGACGCCGACCTCGACCGCGACCACCGTCCGCGTCGCGGACGGCCAGGTGCTCGCGACCGACGGGCCCTTCGCCGAGACGAAGGAGGCGCTCGGCGGCTTCTACCTGATCGAGGCGCGCGATCTCGACGAGGCAATCGAGACCGCGGCGAAGATCCCGGCCGCGAAGGAAGGTTCGATCGAGGTGCGCCCCATCTGGGAGCTGCCGTCGGAATACGCGATGGCCGAGGCCGCCGCGGCGGCCGCTGCGGCGGGCGGCGGACGCTGACGTCCATCGATCGCCGCGCCAGGCTCGCGATCGCCGAGCGGCCTTGACCCAGGGCAGCGAGGAGCCGCGGGCCGTCGTCGACCGCCTCTTCCGGGAGGAGCAGGGCCGGGCCGTGGCCACGCTGATCCGCGTGCTCGGTGACTTCGACCTCGCCGAGGAGGCGGTCCAGGATGCCTTCATCACGGCGCTCGAGACGTGGCCCGAGCGAGGGGTCCCGGATAACCCCGGAGCCTGGATCACGACGACTGCCCGCAACCGCGCGATCGACCGGCTCCGACGGAGACGCGTCCTCGCGGAGAAGGCGGAGATCCTCGGTCGGCAGGCGCTGGTCGAGGAGGAGCTCGCGGCGATCGATCCGGACGCAGCGCTCGACGGCGCCAACGCGGTGAGCCCGATCGTGGACGACCGACTTCGGCTGATCTTCACCTGCTGTCATCCAGCCCTGGCGATGGACGCCCGGGTCGCGCTGACACTGCGCACGCTCGGCGGCTTGTCGACACCGGAGATCGCCCGCGCCTTCCTCGTCCCGGAGGCGACGCTCGCCCAGCGCCTGGTCCGGGCGAAGCGCAAGATCCGCGACGCCGGCATCCCGTACCGCGTCCCGAACGACCGCGCCCTGCCCGAGCGGCTGGACGGCGTGCTGCGCGTCCTCTATCTCGTGTTCAACGAAGGCTACGGCGCGTCGGCCGGGGACCGGCTCGTCCGCCGCGAGCTGACCGGCGAGGCCATCCGACTCGCGCGGTTGGTGGCCGGCCTGATGCCCGACGAGCCCGAAGTCCTGGGGCTGTTGGCACTGATGCTGCTCCACGATGCCCGGCGCGAGACCCGGACCGGCCCGGCCGGCGAGCTCGTCCTTCTCGAGGACCAGGACCGCGGCCGCTGGGACCGAGCGCGGATCGAGGAGGGCCAGGCGCTGCTCGATCGGGTGATCCGGATGCGCCGGGTCGGGCCGTACCAGCTCCAGGCGGCGATCGCCGCGCTCCACGACGAGGCGGCCTCGAACGATGCGACCGACTGGGCCCAGATCGCCGCCCTCTACCGGATCCTCGGCGAGATGCAGCCGTCGCCGGTCGTGGAGCTGAACCGGGCTGTGGCCATCGCGATGGCCGACGGGCCGGCCGCGGGCCTGGCCCTGGTCGAGCGGCTGGCCGCCAGGGGCCAGCTCGATGACTACCCGTACCTCCACTCGACTCGCGCGGACCTGCTCCGCCGGCTCGATCGGCGCGCCGACGCGGCCGTCGCCTACCGGCGCGCCCTCGAGCTCACGGCGAATACGGCGGAGCGGGACTTCCTCGAGCGGCGGATCGCCGAGCTGGGTCGGGCGACCGCCTGACCGGCCGCCCGGGCAGCCGCTGGTTGCGGACGCAATCTGTCATGCACTTGTGAGCCCGTCTTCCGCGACCGTTCATCCGGTCGTGCGGTGCGTCGGATCACCGTCCACCGAGACAGACCCTGCGATCCGCGGGTCGCCGTCGGGCGCCTCGGGCGGCTCGGCGT
Source organism: Candidatus Limnocylindrales bacterium (assembly GCA_036505555.1). Taxonomy (GTDB): domain Bacteria; phylum Chloroflexota; class Limnocylindria; order Limnocylindrales; family CSP1-4; genus CF-46. The sequence goes on from DASXTH010000143.1 coordinate 3,541, forward strand.
TCTCGAGGAGGAAGCACCCATGCGCCGATTCCTGGCGATGGCGACGTCGGTCATGCTGATCGTCGGCGCCTGCTCGAGCTCCGGTTCGAGCGCATCCCCGGCCGGAGGTGGAGGCACGAGCGCCGCACCACCCGCCAGCACCGGCACGGAGCCAAGCGTCGCACCGAGCGCCGCGTTCGATCCGGCTTCGATCAGCGGCACGGCCACCCTGTCGGGCTGGCAGTCGTCCGACGCCGAGAACAAGGCCCTCACCGACACCGTGACCGCGTTCGGGACGGCTTATCCGAATGTCAAGGTCACCTACAAGGTCATCACCGGCGACTACCCGACGGTGATGGCGACGAACTTCGCGTCGAAGAACGTCCCGGACGTCTTCTACGTCGACGCCAGCTTCGGCCAGCCGTGGGCGGATGCGACATTCCTCGAGCCGCTCGACGACTACATCGCCAAGCAGGGCTTCGACACGAGCACGTTCTTCCCCGGCTACCTCGCCCCGTTCAAGGGCTCGGACGGCAAGACCTACGGCTTGCCGAAGGACGGCAACACGATCGGAATGGCCTACAACACGGCCGAGGTCACGACGGCCCCGACGACGCTCGACGAGCTCGTGACTGCGGCCACCGCCCTGAAAGGCAAGGCTGGCCTGAAGGCGCCGATCTGCCTGAACCCGGGCCTCGATCGCGGGCTCGCCTTCGTCTACGCCCAGGGCGGTGCGATCGTCTCCGACGACGGCAAGACGAACATGGCGGACTCGCCCGCGACGAAGGCCGCCGTCCAGTGGTATCTCGACCTGTTCAAGAGCGGGATCGGGATGACGGCCAGCGACATGGGCGACGACTGGTGCGGGGCGAGCCTTGGCAAGAAGCACGCCGCGATCGCCTTCGAGGGCGGCTGGCTCGACCCGTTCATGACCTCGACGTATCCGGCCGTCAAATACGCGTGGGGCCAGGTCCCGACCGGCTCCTCCGGTAGCCCCGTGACGATCTCGTACACGGCGGCGTACGCGATCGGTGCCGACTCGAAGAACAAGGACCAGGCGTGGGTGCTCCTCCAGTACCTCGTCGGCAAGGACGGGATGACGAAGTGGACCTCCGGCGGCGTGGCGCTGCCCTCGCGGTCTGACGTCCCGACGCCGGCGGGCAAGGAGGTCCTCGCCCAGGAGTCCGCGTTCGCGAAGCCGGGTTCTGGCTTCATGAAGGGCTATTCGGACGTCCAGAAGGCGTTCCAGGACGCATTCACCAAGCAGATCCAGGACAAGACCTTTGACGCCGACGCCGTGATCGCCGCGACGAAGGCCGCCGTCGACGCCGCGCTCGCCAGCTAGTCCAATGCCGGCGGTCGGGGACTCCCCGGCCGCCGGACCGGTGTAGCCGGACACAGGAGGACAGCGGATGGCGATCGCGACCGCCCGGGATCGTCGAGCGTCGACCGGGATCGGCCAACGCTCGGAGGCCCTGGCGGGCTACGCCTTCATCGCGATCCCGATGTTCCTGTTCCTTGTCCTGAACATCGGGTCGATCCTGTACGAGCTGTTCATCAGCGTCTTCCAGTGGAACCTCCGGTCTGGCGCCGGAGCGTTCCTCGGGATCCAGAACTACCAGAACGTCTTCAAGGACCCGATCTTCATCCGGGCGATCCAGAACTCGATCTATTACGCGATCGTCTGGGTCCCGCTCACGATGGCGGTCGGACTGTTCCTGGCCGTCCTGGTCAACCAGAAGCTCCGCGGCCGGACATTCTTCCGGGCGGCGTTCTACTTCCCGGCGATCGCGTCGTCGGCGGCGATCACCGTGCTCTGGATCTTCCTCGCCGCGCCGGACGGCCTGTTCAACGGCGTCCGGGGGGCTCTCGGGCTGAACCCGATCTTCCAGCTCCTCGGGTTCGGCCCCAACCAGAACTGGATCGGCGATTCCCACACGGCGTTGAACTCGGTGGTCCTCCTCAACGCCTGGACGACGTCCGGCACGTTCATGCTCTTCTACCTCGCCTCCCTCCAGACGATCCCGGGTGAGGTCTACGAGGCGGCCGCGATCGACGGCGCCGGCAGCTGGCAGATGTTCTGGAGGATCACGTTCCCGCTGCTGAAGCCCGGCCACTTCTTCGTCGCGACGGTCGCGGTAATCGGCGCCCTGCAGCTCTTCGATCAGGCGAGGATCGCGGGCGGCACGACTGGCGACCCCGCCAACGCGCTGATGTCCGTGGTCCTGTACCTCTACAACCTGGCCTTCTACAAGTTCGACTTCGATCGGGCGGCGGCGGTCGGGCTGATCCTCTTCGCGATCATCTTCACGATCACGCTCGTCCAGCGCCGGCTCTTCGGCTCGGCGCCGTCGTGGTGACGGCATGACAGCCAACATGCCCGATCCGGCCGGGGTTGTTGCGGTCGGGGTCGGGGCAACCGCCCAGACAACGCTGCGGGACACGACACCTGCGGTCCGCCGCGTCGGCGACACGGGCGCGCGGTGGCGGCGGCGACTCGCCTATGCGCTGCTGATCGGCTACGCGGCCCTGATGTTCGTCCCGTTTGCCTGGTCGGTCATCACCTCGTTCAAGACCCAGGCCGACGCGGTGAATCTGTCGGTCGTCCCCAACCCGTTCACGACGGAAGGCTGGGACTACCTCCTCCAGCGCCTCGACCCGTCGTTGCTGCGGCTGTTCGCGAACAGCTTCGGGATCGCGATCGCGGTCACGCTGTCGAACCTCATCCTCGCCAGCCTGGCCGGCTATGCCTTCGCCCGGCTCCGCTTTCCGGGTCGCGAGTTCCTGTTCCTCGTCGTGCTCGCGACCCTGATGATCCCCGACCAGCTCCGGCTCGTGCCGGTCTACCTGCTCTTCAACACGTTCGGGCTGACCCGCGGACCGGGCGAGTACCTTGCGGTGATCCTCGTCAGCGCCGTCATGGGCACGAACGTCTTCCTCATGCGCCAGTACTTCCTGTCGATCCCGCGCGAGATCGAGGAGGCCGCGCGGATCGATGGCGCGGGGTTCTTCACCACGTTCTGGCGGGTGATGCTCCCGCTCGCGACCCCGGCGCTCTCGGCGGTCGCGATCCTCCAGTTCCAGGGGACCTGGAACTCCTTCTTCTGGCCGCTGGTCCTCCTCGAGCGCCAGTTCTTCACGATCCCGATCGCCCTCACGTTCTTCCGGACCGAGTTCCAGACGAACTGGCCGCCGCTGATGGCGATGGTCGTCCT
>DASXTH010000144.1:0-2759 GCA_036505555.1 Candidatus Limnocylindrales bacterium
CAGGCGAGCCTGGAACGTACGCGGCGTCAGCGTCCGCAGGAGCCGCGCGAGTGGATTGCCACGGCCGCTCGTCGCAGCCGCATCACCGCCCGAAGGGGCGGCACCTGCCTGAGCGGCCGGCGCCTCAGCGCTCGGCGAAGGCGTAGCCGACACCACGCACCGTCAGGACGAAGGCCGGCGCGGTCGGATCGTCCTCGATCTTGTCGCGCAGGTGGCTGACATGGACGTTGATCGTCTTCTCGTCCTGGTCGAGCGCCTCGTAGTCGCGGAGGAGCTCGAGCAGCTCACTCCGCGTGTAGACGCGGCCCGGGCGCGAGGCGAGGTGACGGAGGATCTCGAACTCTGTCGGGGTGAGGCTGATCCGGCGGTCGCCGCGCTGGACTCGCCGCCGCTCGAGATCGATCACGAGGTCGCCGTGGCGGATGACCCGCCCGCCGGCCGCGTCGCTGAGATCGCCGTATGCCCGCCGCAGGAGCGCCTTGATCCGCGACATCAGCTCGCGCAGCCCGAACGGCTTCGTCAGGTAGTCGTCCGCCCCGAGCTCCAGCCCGATGACCTTGTCGACCTCGTCGTCGCGCGCGGTGAGGACGAGGACCGGTGCCTTGGAACCCGAGGCGCGGAGCCGACGAAGGACCTCGAAGCCGTCGACGCCTGGCAGCCGGACGTCGAGCACGACGAGATCGGGTGCCTGGTTCGTCGCGAAGTCGAGGCCCTCTTCGCCGCTCTTGGCGACGGCGACCTGGTAGCCCTCCTGCTGGAGCGCGTACTGGATCCCGCGGGCAACGGCGAACTCGTCCTCGACGATCAGGATCGTGGCAGTCATGGGAGGCCGACTGTACACCGGTGTGCCGTTCGGGCGATTGGACGCGCCGTGATAAGGTGTGCGCCCGTTCCGGGCGCCCCGACCGCACCCGTCGGCGTGCCGCGCCCGAACATCCCATCACGAACACCCGAGGTCCCGCCCCGATGTCCACCGCCACGAACAGTCGTCTGAGTCTCGCCGCCGAGCCGCGCGAGATCATCGGCAAGAAGGTCGCCGTGCTCCGCCGCGCGGGCCGACTTCCGGGCGTGGTCTACGGCCACGGCGTCACCTCGGAGAGCGTCTCGCTGGACGCCCACGAGTTCGAGCAGCTCCGCCGCCACGCCGGCCAGAACGCCCTGATCGACCTCTCGGTGAACGGCAAGAAGGCGCGACCGGTCCTCGTCCACGACGTTCAGGTCCATCCGGTCAACCGGCGGCCGCTCCACGTGGACCTGTTCCTCGTCCGGATGACCGAGGAGCTGACCGTCGACGTGCCCCTGGTGCCGGTCGGCATCTCGAACGCCGTCGAGAACCTGAACGGGACGCTGATCCACCAGCTCGAGTCGATCCGGGTCAAGGCGCTGCCGGATCACCTGCCGCAGCAGATCGAGTACTCGATCGAGCGGCTCGTCGACTTCGATGCCGCGATCCATGTGTCCGACCTCGCGGTCCCCGGCGACGTGACGCTCCTGACGGATCCCGAGGAGGTCGTTGCCAAGGTCCTCCCGAGCCGGCTCCAGGCCGAAGCGGAGGCGCTTGCCGCCGAGACGGCAGAGGCCGTGGCGGAGGCCGCTGCCGAAGAGGCCGAGGCGGCTGGCGAGGTTCCGGCCGAGGGTGGCGAGGCCGCTGCCGAGGCGGACGCGACAACCGAAGGCGACAGCTCCGAGGCCTGACGCCCGCGGTCAGCGGCGCGTGCCGCGGACCGTCACGGTTGGCAAGGTCAGGGCCAGGTGTTCCGGCGTTCGTCGGCCGAGCCGTGTTCGTAGTTCGGTCTCGAAGCGGGCGCGCACGTCGGGCTCGAGGCTCTGGACGAGGTCTTCCTCGTCGAACTCGGACATGAAGCCGACGAACCCGTCGATCGTGAACGGGTGGACGAGCATGCTGGCCGTCGCCTCGACCGCCGAGTAGCCGGCGCGGCGCATCTGGGCGGCGGCTGCCGGCGGGTCCGGCAGGTCGCCCGGCCGATCCGACCACTCCCGTGGCTCCTCGCCGACCGCCTCGAGGGCGTCGTCGAAGTCGGCGTCGGGCGCCCAGTAGGCATCGTGGACGAGCCACGAGACCCAGGCGAAGACGCCGCCCGGCCGAAGGACGCGGCGGATCTCGCGCAGGGCGCGGAACCGATTCGGGACGAGCTGGAGCACGAACGACGAGAGGGCGACGTCGAGGCTCGCGTCGTCCAGGCCGAGGTCGTCGGCGCTCGCGACCTTCAGGGTGAGGCGCTTGCGCTCCTTCGGGTCGAGGAGCCGATCGGCCTCGCCGCCGGCCCTGGCGATCATCTCGCTCGAGGCGTCGATGGCGGTCACGTGGACCTGCGGCCAGCGCCGGACCGCGGCGATCGACAGCGTGCCCGTTCCGGTCCCGACATCGAGCAGCCGCGTCGCCCCGGCCGCGATCGCGTCGTCGACCCGGTCGAGGACGGGCAGGGCGGCCGGCGCGATCACCGGCGCCCACCAGCGCGCATAGCCATTGGCGATGCGGTCGTATCGCTCCGTCTGATCGGTCATCGGCGCCATCCTGCCACGGGACGGATCGCCGCGATGACCGGCCCAGCAGCCGCTCCGACGCGGGTGCGACCGCGACCGCGCCACACGAGCCGCCGCCAAGTCGTCTCCGGTCGGCAGTCTGCCCTGACGCGCTCGTGACCCGCGGCCGCCGCCCGACCACGAGCGAGGATGCGCCCCTGGCGCCACGCAACGGGAGCACCGATGACGCGAGCCATCGCCGTCCGGATCCTAGC
>DASXTH010000145.1:0-9827 GCA_036505555.1 Candidatus Limnocylindrales bacterium
TTCAGCAACCGGGCGGTCTCGAACGGCTCGTCGTATTGATCGAACGTCATCTCGTCGAGCTCGAGCAGGGGATCGCCCTCCGCGATCGTCAGGAGGGATGCCTGGCGCTCGGTCGCGGGCACCGCGCGGACCACGACCTCGGCCCGGCTGGGGATCACCCCGCCGCGCTCGCGGACGGTCCCGTAGAGCGACCGATTCGCGAAGTCCACGTCCTTCAGCGCCGGGATCAGCCGCGGATGGAGGACCGAACGGTCGAGGGAGATCGCGACGCCCTCGATGAACCGCACCCGCTCCAGCTCGAAGACCTTCGACGACGCGACGATCCGCAGGTCCGCCGCCTCCCCGGTCGTGGCGGTCCGCGTCCGCGCGGCGAGGACGTTCGAGGTGACGACGTAGCCGTGGCGGGCCGCCCACTCGGTGAAGCTCGGGGGACCTTCGATCCGTTCGGTCACCGCGGCCCCGACGACGACCCAGCCGCCGCGACCCCGGGCCTGGATCAGGCCCTTCTCGGCGAGCGTCGCGAGGGCTCGCCGGAGCGTGTTGCGGGCGACCCCGAGACGGGCCCCGAGCTCGCGTTCCGGGGCGAGGCGACTCCCCGACAGGAGCCGGCCCGTGAGGATGTCGGCCTCGATCCGCCGAAGGACCTGGACGGACGGCAGATCGTCGCCGTGGACGTCGTGGCGCCCGGTCCCGAGGGGCTCGTCGGCGGCAAGACGCTGGTTCATTCCTTGTACGCTCGTTCCCATTCCGAACTCAACGGCGCTCGATCAGAGGAGACCGCATTATGACCTGGGTCCCTGCGGACCGGGCCTCGTGAAGGCGAACGCGTGAAGGTCGACGTCGTCTGCGTCGGCGATCCATTCCTCGACCTGATCTTCCGCGGGCTTCCGTCGTTCCCGGTCCCGGGCGAGGAGCGGCTCGCCACCGACCTCGTCGTCGTGCCGGGCGGCATGGCGAACGTGGCCTACGCTCTCGGCCGGCTCGAGCTGGCAGCCGTCGTCTGCGCGCCGATGGGGCAGGACCCCGCGGGACGGCTGCTGGCCGGTTTGATGGCCGACGCCGGCATCACCTGGGTCGGGCGGGTCACCGATGCCACGCCGGTCACGGTCGCGCTGCCGGCGGACGGAGATCGGGCGCTTGTCACCCTCATGCCGGCGCCGACGGTCGACGCGGAGACCCTCGTGGGCATCACGACCCGCGCGATCGTCGTCGATCTGCCGTCCGCCGGCCAGCTGCCGGTCCTGCCATCGCCGACCCGCGTCTATGCGGTCGTCGGCGACCCGGAGGTCGCGATGTTGACCGGTCGCCTCCCGGCGGACCTCGACGACATCCACGCCCTGGTCCTGAATCGACGCGAGGTCGTGGGGTTGACCGGTCGGTCCGACGTTGTCTCCGCCGCGCGTCACCTGGCCGATCTCGGGACGACCGTGGTCGTCACCCGCGGATCGGAGGGGGCGATCGCCGTGGAGCCGGATGGGCGGATCGTGGAGGTCGCCGCACGGATCGCCGAGGTCGCCGATCCGACGGGCGCCGGCGACCTGTTCGCGGCGGCATACGTCTGGGCGGACCTCGCCGGGCATGACCTCGAGGAGCGCCTCCGCCTGGCGGCCAGCTACGCGTCGCTGTCACTGGAGCGGCCGACCGATCGCCAGAAGGGGATCACCCTGCGCGAGTTCCGCGCCCTGATGCCCGCCTGACGGGCGGTCCGTCAGGCCCGTTCCGTGGCGGCCAGGACGAGGCGACCACGGAGCGTCGTGCCAGTCGAGATCGGGAGTCCCGACCCGAAGTACGCGGACCAGATCGGATGATTGCCATCGAGCGTTCGCACGCCGCCGTACCAGTCGAGGACGTGCAGCTCGGGCAGGCCGTCGACCAGCTCCGCCCGAACGTGCTGGGCCCCGTCGGACAGGACCGTGAGTGATCGCCGGCCGTCGGTCGCCGCGGCGACGAGGATCCGGCGTTTCGTGCTCCGGTAGTCGTTGCTGCCGGCCGCGGTTGCGTCCTGCTCCCACGTCCTGGCCGAATGGAGCGTCGTGTTCGCGCCCTGCGCGCCCGTTGCGTAGCCGGTTGTCCGCCCGACGTGATCAGGCGGGTACAGGCTCCACTCCCCGATGCGCTGCCACGAGAGATCGGTCAGCTCGCGCGGCGGACGGAGCGTTAGCCCGACCTCCTTCGCGTTGAACGCTCGGGCACCGGTGTAGGTGGCCTCGTAGTCGAACACGACGGTCCGGCCCTCGAGCCGGGCGGTGATCGAGCCCTCCCAGTCCCAGCCGGCGAGCGGCGCCCGAAGCGCGTCCGGCCCGAGGACCCTGACGTGCCCAACATCGGTTCGCGGGCACGGGACAGGGACGTGGGGCATGTCGACGTCGAGGACGTGCAGCCGCGGCCATCCGCGCAGCCAGCGAGGCCCGTCGCGAGAGGCGAGCAGGCGCTCCGGCTGGGCGAGGTCCAGGCGAAGCTCTTCGGCTCGCTCCAGCACCGCCGCCTGCGGCGTTGGGGCAACACCCGGCCAGGGCCACTCCCAGCCGTCGATCAGCCAGCCCTCGGGATGGCGGATCTCGACACGGACGGTCTCCGATCCAGGTGTCGGGCGGATCACGAGCGCCGCGGTCTCGCCCGGGCCGGCCGGCGCCAGTCCCCGGCCGCTGTCGAGGGCACCACCCGTCACCACCGCCTCGAGCCCGGCGAATGACCGGTGCGAGAACCGGTTGACGAGGGCCAGATCGAGACGATCGCCGGCCTCGGCCAAGACGGCGGCAGCGACGCCGATCGGCGAGTACATCTCGTGGACGTGCCAGAGCTCCGGGCGTGGCCGGTTGTGCGCGTCGAAGATCCCCCAGTCGCCGTCGCCGCGGCGGAACACGCCCGGCTCGACCGGGTAGTGGTCGCGGGTCCGGATGTAGTCCGAAGCCGGGAGGTGTGCCCACGGCCCTTCGCCGACCGTCAGGTCGAGCGGGATCGCGAACACCTCGCCGAACCCGCCCCAGATCAACCCACCAATGACGCCCTGCTCCTGGAGCGCGGCTTCCATGAACGGCTGGTAGCCGGCGCCCCAGTAATCGCGGATCCCTGGGTCGATCGCGAGGCCAAAGCCCTCGCCGGGTCCGCGGAGGCACGGCGCAAACACCGGGGCGTACTCGTCGAGGACGGTCGGCTGGTCGTACGAGCCGAGCCACTCGAGGTCCTCGCCCCACGTGCGATCCCAGCCGGGGTAGTGGTAGCTCCGGATCTCGGGCCGGTCCGCCACGGCCTTCCGGACCAGCTCGTTCTCGTCGCCCAGCTCGTTGAGGTCGAACGAGAAGATCGTCGGGCGATGCGGGTCCATCTCGCGAACGAGGGCGAGCTGCGCGTCGAAGCCGGCTCCCCAGCGACTCTCGTTGCCGAGGTCCCAGACGATCACGGAGCAGTGGCCCTTGTCCCTGGCCACGGTCTCGGCGGTCACCTCGAGGAGGTACGGGATGAGCTGGGCGGCCTCGTTCGTGCGGGTCCAGTGATGGTCGTCGAAGCCGCCCGAGAAGCAGATCGGCGGCTGCTCGAACACGAACATGCCCACCTCGTCGCAGATCTCGAGGAGGTGCGGGCTCGGCGGGTAGTGCGAGGTCCGGATCACGTTCACGTTGGCGCGGCGCAGGTTGACGATGTCATCGCGCATGTCCTCGGCCGACAGCGCCCGGCCCTTGAGGATCCGGGAGTCGTGCCGGTTGATGCCGCGGATCCGGATGGGCAAGCCGTTGACGAGCAGCTGGTTGCCGCGCGTTTCAACCCGCCGGAAGCCGATCCTGCGGTGGTAGGCCTGCCGGTGGCCGTCGACGGTGGCGACGACGACGTCGAGGTCGTAGAGCCGGGGCTCTTCGGCCGACCATGGCCGGACGACGAGCGGCCCGGTCACGAAGGTCTCCCGCGCGTTCGAGGCACCCTCGACGGAGCCATGCCGGCTCGCCTCGTGGACGACCACGCCGGCGTCGTCCCGGATCGTCGTCTGGAGGTCGAATGTTCGAGCTTCCGGGTCGACGTTGATCACGTCCACGCCGAGGCTGAGCGATCCCGAGGCCAGCTCGGGGTCCCAGTCGGCTTCGATCTCCAGCTGGCCGAGATGAAGCAGCGGGGTCGAGAACACGAAGACGTCCCGCCAGATCCCGAGCAGCGACATGTGGGCGTACCAGCTCATGTCGTCGAGGACGGCGTGTGGTGTGTACTCGGTCAAGGTGATCGCCAGGGCGTTGCTACCGGCATGCAGGAACGGTGTGATGTCCACGTCGAACGACGTCGCCCCGCTTCCGTGGACGCCGGCCAGCGCCCCGTTGACGAACACCTCCGCCCGGCCATATGCGCCGTCGCAGCGCAGAACGACGGCGCGCCCCGACCAGGAATCGGGGACCTGGACAGCCCGCTGGAATGTCGCGACTCCGTCGTCGGGCACGAGCCCGTCGTAGATGACATGGCCCGGAACGCGGGTCTGCGCCAGGCCGACGCCATCGTGGCCGCGGAAGGGTCCGCCCGCAAACGCCCACTCCCCGCCGAGACCGAGGCGGTCAGCGGCTGGCGGAAGCTCCCGCAGGCCGCGTGCCAGGTGGCGCGTGTCGATGGTCGCCTCGGCCGCGAGGGAGCCGTCGCCCGTCGCGATCGTCACCTCGCCGTGCTGGCCCAGGGGGATGCCCTCGAGCCGCGCCACGCGGAACACGCCCGCCGCGTCGGTCGTGACCTCGGCGGAGCCGGCGCCGCCAGCAACCCGGACGTTGGCTACCGGGGAGCCCGAGGAATCCGGATTCCCCACCGTCCCGATCAGCCCGCCGCGTGAGTCGCCGACGACCGTGATCGTGGGCGGCGTGGGCTCGGACGCGAACAGCCTGAGCTCGGACAGGACCGCGTCGGGACCCGCGATCCGTTCCACGGCCACCGCCAACGTCCCGCTCGCATACGCCGTAGGCGGGACGGCGACGCGGACGGCGGTCGCCGTGGCCCGGACGAGCTCGACGGGCGGATGAAGCTCGATCCCGCGTGAGGTCATCGCCTGGACGCGATGGGCGTCGCGCTCGCAGAGATAGGTCGCCTCGAGCGCGTAGGCGGCGTCGGCGCAGAGATCGGGAAAGACCGCCTCGATGACGTCCGGCGCCCAGCCGACGAAGCGGAGGCTGTCCCTCGCCAGTGTCGCGACATCGACATCCGACGTCTCGATCCGCCGCTTCGTCCGCGTCCGGAGATGGGGTGCCATGAGCTCGAGGCCAGGCTGCTCGAGGGCGACGAGGTATCGCGGTTCGTCGGGCACGGTCCTCTCCTAGTCGAGCGCCGTCGCGGCGGTCGGCGCCGGCGCGTGCATCGTGAGCCACTGGCGCATCGCGGGCGCGGCCACGATCTGTTCGATCGCCCGGCGTTGATCCGCGTCGGAGGGTGGCATCGGCAGGCTTGGCTCGCCAACGGCCCAGCCACACGCCTGGAGCGAAGCCTTGAGGCCTGCCAGCCAGTATCCCTGCTCAAAGACGGCCGCCAGCTCGCCGATGGTCGTCTGGAGGGCGAGCGTGGCGGACCGCAGCTCGTTGCCGTGAGCGGAGCGAGCCACGGCCTGGAGCAGACGCGGAGCGAAGTTCGCCATTCCCGAGATCACGCCGTCGGCGCCCGACCAGAGCGAGATCGCGGCGAGCTGCTCGCGGCCCTGCAACACGCTGAAGCCCTCCGACCGGAGCGCGAGGAACTGCTCGAAGGCGAACCAGTCGCCGGCCGAATCCTTGATCCCGACGATCCGCGGATGGGCGGCCAGCGCCCGGACGGCCGAGGGTGTCAGCGGCAGGTGCGTGTTCTGCGGGATGTTGTAGAGGAGGATCGGGGCCGCCGCCCGGTCGGCGATCGTGACGAAATACTCCACGATCGATGCCTCCATGCTCACCTGGTAGTAAAGCGGCGCCGCGACGACGAGATAGTCGGCTCCGGCGTCGGCCAGCCGGTTGGCCCGTGCCAGCGTCCGGCTCAGGCCCGTGTCGCCCGCACCGACGTAGACGGGGATTCGCCCGGCGACCTGGTCAACAGCGACACGGGCGACGCGAAGCGCGACGTCGTCGGGCAGCCAGATGAGCTCGCCCGAGGACCCCAGCACGAACAGACCGTCCAGGTCCGGCACGAGCGCGTCGATCAGGGCCCGGAACACGGGCTCGTTGAGCCGGCCATCGGCGGTCAGCGGCGTCACCAGGGGACAGACGATCCCCTGCGGCCGCGGCGTTGCCGCGGGGCTCATGACAGGCCCGGCATGAGGATCCGCTTCGTGTCCGACTCCTCGGCGCGCAGCAAGGCGGGCCCATCCTCGAGGGGAGCGAGGGTGACCGGGCGACGTGTCCGGGCGACGTCGCCGGCCGTGATGGCCCCGGCCGCCCGGGCGAAGTCTGCGAAGCAGTGGCTGACCGAACCCTGGATGGCGATTTCGCGGACGGTGAGGTCGAGCAAGTCGAGCGGCGTCGGCCGCGGATGACCGCCGAGGACGACGATCCGGCCGCCGCGCCGGACCGCCGCGACAGAGGCCTCGATGGCCTGGGCGGCGCCGGCGGTCTCGAAGACGATCTCGGCATCGACATCCGCCGCAGACCCAGGAGCGATGGCTTCCGTCGCGCCCGCCTCGAGCGCCAGCGCCCGCGCCCGCTCGGAGCGACTGACCGCGATGACCTCCCTCGCGCCCGCCTGGAGGACCGCCTCGACGAGGCACAGACCGAGGGAGCCGATCCCGACGACCGCGACGCGCCGGCGCCGCGGCGGCGCCTCGCGAACCGCGTGGAACGCCACGGCGAACGGCTCGACGAGGACGGCCCGCTCCGGCTCGACGTCCACGCCCACCGGCACACACCGTGACCCGTCGACGAGCAGGTAGTCCGCCATCCCGCCGTCGACGCTCATCCCGAGCGACACCATCCGCGGGCAGCGATTGGCGTGGCCAGTGACGCACTCCGGGCACTCCCCGCAGGGCTGGGAGGGCCAAGGGACAACGCGCGCACCCGGGGCGAGCCCCGACCCGCTGCCGGCCGCGGAGACGACGCCGACCATCTCGTGGCCCAGGGTCATCGGCGCTGTGCGGCCGTTGACCGGATGCGGCTGGACCGGCACGGTAATCGGCCCGAGCCGGACCTCGTCGACGTCCGTGCCGCAGATCGCCGCGGCCTCGATGCGGAGCAGGACCTCGGTGTCTCCGGGCGTGGGGACCGGGACCTCGTCGAGCCGGACGTCGCCGCGGGCGTGCCAGCGGACGGCTCTCATGCGCGCTGCCAGCCGATCACGGCATGCAGGACGAGCGCCTCGTCGATCAGCTCCTCGGCGATCCGCCGGTGGAACGCGTCGAACGGGACCCCGGGCCGGCGGAGGGCGGCGCCAGCGAAGATCCCCTGGCGGACCGCGAGCAGCTTCAGGAACTGGTTGGAGACGTCGATGTGCTGATTCTGCCAACCGAGGATCGGCAGGAGGCGATCGAAGAGTCCCCGGGCGGAGGTCCGGTCGCCGGCGCGGTAGCGGCGGACGACCTCGGCGATCACCCAGTGGAGGCCGCCCGGCGTTACGACGTGGATCCCCCGATCGAGGGCCTCGATCAGATAGGGGACCGCCCAGCCCGCGGCGACGCTCAACCGACCCTCGGTGGCATCGACGATCGCGCTGTACTTGCTGCCCGCCGGCACGGTCTCGACCTTGATCAGGCGGAACGGCTCGAGCTCGTCGAAGAGCCGCACGATCGTGGCGACCGGCAGCCCCGGGCCGCCCCACTCGAGGTCCTGGATCATCAGGACGTCGATCGGCGCCGCGCAGACCGAGCGGAAGAAGTCGATCGTCGCGGCCTCGTCGCGAAGGAGCGCAATCGGGGCCTGGACGAGGACGCCGGCCGCCCCGTGCGTCAGGGCGAACTCCGCGAGCGACCGGACCGTCCGGGGATCGTCCGCGCTCGCTCCGATGAAGACGGGGACGCGTCCCGCGGCCTGCTCGAGGACCGCACGCGTCAGGGTCTGGCGTTCGGCGGGCGTCAGCCACGACACCTCGCTCGCCACGACCGGGTAGAGCAGACCGTCCACGCCGGCCGCGAGCCGGTCGGCGACCCCGCGAGCGAAGCTGTCAAGATCGATCCGGTCGTGCTCGTCGAACGGTGTCTGGGGGATGGCGACGACCCCCGACAAGGGATAGAGCTCCTTCATGCCGTCACCATAATGGCATATCATACGATGAATAGCGTCCCGATCGAACGATGGACAGGAGGGTTGCGGCGTGGCACCTGACGAACGACGAGCCCTCCGCAGCGAGTCCTGGTGGGACGGCGGCGCCCTCGACGTGATCGGTCATCGATCGCAGTTCCGGATGCAGGGCTACCCGGAGGAGTCGTTCACCGGCCGCCCGGTCATCGGCATCCTGAACAGCTGGAGCGAGGTCGCCGGCTGCAACGCCCACCTGCGTGACCTCGCCGAGCATGTCAAGCGCGGCGTCCTGCGCGCGGGCGGGTTCCCCGTCGAGGTCCCGGTGATCTCGCTGGGCGAGCCGATCATCAAGCCTACGGCGATGCTCTACCGGAACCTGATGGCGATGGCCGTCGAGGAGCTGATCCGGGGCAACCCGCTCGACGGCGTCGTCCTCCTCGCCGGCTGCGACAAGACGATCCCCGCGAGCCTGATGGGCGCGGCCAGCGTCGACGTCCCGGCGCTCATGGTGACGGGCGGCCCGATGCTCAGTGGCCGGTTCCGGAACGAGCACGTCGGCGCCTGCACGGATTGCTGGCGGCTCCACGACGAGCTCCGCGCCGAGCGGATCAGCCAGGCCGACTGGGACGAGTTCGAAGCCGGGATGTGTCGCAGCGACGGGCATTGCTCGCCCATGGGCACCGCGTCCACGATGGCCTGCCTGACCGAGGCGCTCGGGATGGCCCCGAGTGGCAGTGCCGCGATCCCGGCCGTGGATTCGCGGCGCCGTCATGTTGCGGAGCGGGCCGGGTCCCAAATCCTCGACCTCGTCGCGGCGGCCACGCGCCCCTCGGACATCATGACCCGGGCAGCCTTCGAGAACGCGATCCGCACGCTGCACGCCATCGGCGGCTCGACCAATGCCGTCATCCACCTCGTCGCGATCGCCGGCCGGCTCGGGGTCGACCTTCCGATCGACCTGTTCGACGAGCTCGCCGCCTCGACGCCGCTCCTCGTGAACATCAAGCCGTCCGGCACCTATCTCATGGAGGACTTCTACTACGCGGGCGGCCTCCCGGCGGTCCATGCCCAACTCGCCGACCTGCTCCACCTCGACGCCCGGACGGTCACCGGCCAGACGATCGGCGAGGCGATTCTCGGGGCGAGGATCGTCAACGACGACGTGATCCGGCCGCGCGACCGCGCGCTCCTCGACGGCGGCAGCCTGGCGATCCTGCGCGGCAGCCTCTGTCCGGACGGGGCGGTGCTCAAGGTCTCGGCCGCCAGCAGCCGGCTCCTCCAGCACGAGGGACGCGCCGTCGTTTTCCGCGACGTCAATGAGCTCCACGCGACGATCGACGATCCCGCGCTCGACATCCAGCCGGACGACGTCCTCGTCCTCCAGAACGGCGGGCCCGTTGGAGCGCCGGGCATGCCGGAGACCGGTCATCTGCCGATGCCGTCCTACCTCCTCCGGGAAGGCGTGACCGACATGGTCCGGATCAGCGACGCACGGATGAGCGGGACCTCGTACGGTGCGGTCGTGCTGCATGTCGCCCCGGAATCCGCCGTCGGAGGCCCGCTCGGGCTGGTCGAGAACGGCGACCTGATCCGGCTCGACGTCGAGGAGCGACGGCTCGACCTGCTCGTCGGCGACGCCGAGCTCGAGCAGCGCCGAGCCGCGTGGGAGCCCCCTGT
>DASXTH010000146.1:0-34171 GCA_036505555.1 Candidatus Limnocylindrales bacterium
GCCGTCGCCGCGGATCGCGGAGCCGCCGAACGACGATGGCAGCCGGTCGAAGGCGGTCGTCTTCAGGTCGAGGATGATGACCTCGTGGCCGAGCCGGTCGAACGCGTCCGCGAGGACGGACCCGACGCGGCCGCAGCCGACGATGACGGTTTTCACGGTGTCTCCTCCTGGATCGGCTCGCGCACGACCCAGACTGCGCAGGGAGCGTTCTTCAGGACGTACGGGATCGTCCGTCCGATGGCGAAGTCCCCGCCGAACTTCGTGCGATAGGCGAGGCCGACGACGAGCAGGTCGGCTTCGCGTTCGACGGCCTCGTCGACCAGCGCCGCCCCGACGTCGCGAGCCTGGAGCAGCACTGGCTCGAGTCGAACGCCGACCGATTCGGCCGTGCCTTCGGCGACATCGAGCACCTGCTGGATCTCCTCGGAGCGCCCCGCGACGTCCATGTCGAGCGGCATCGACCAATCGATCTCGACGACGTGGACGCCAATCAGCTCCGCCTTGTGGCTCTTCGCCAGCTCGGCGACGAGCCGGACGAGTCGCTGGCCGTTGGGGTGTCCCGAGAGGGCCACGACGGCGCGTTGGAACGACGCTTCGGCAGGGGGCTCGGTCGGCACGGCGGCCAATCTACCACCGCGGACCTGCGCCGTCGCTCACTCCCCGCCGAACGTGTTGCGTCGGCGTCACGACTTCTGCCGGGTCAACCGCCCGCGGCCGGTGTCTCCGCTGTGCGATCCCCGGCCGAGCCGTCCGCCCGGTCGAAGCTCGCCTTCTCCTCGCGCCGGTACGGCACGTTGACGACGACCGTATGAGGGCGGCCCAGGAGGGAGCTCCGCAGCCGCTTCACCGACTGGTTGTACAGGATCCGCTCCCACCACCGGCGCGCGACGTACTCGGGCACGACGACGAACGTGATCGGGGCCTCCTTGTCGGGGGGCCACGCCGAATCGAGCACGTCCAGGTATGCCTCGAGCGGGCCGGTCAGGGCGCGATATGGCGACTCGACGACCACGAGTGGAACGCCGGGCACCTGTCGCTCCCACTGCTCGCGAACCGCCACGCCGTCTTCGGGGTCGTCGGTGATGAACACGGCCCGGACGTCGTCGGCGATCGAGCGGGCGACGTTCACAGCCTGGATGACCGCCCGATTGACGCCCGGGATCGGGACGACCGCGCGCTCCTCGCGATGGGGTTGCTCGAAGACGAGGTCGGGCCGGATCCTGAGCTCCCGCCGCGACGCGTCGTACTGGCGGTGGATGAACAGCATCATCCCGACCAGGAGCGGGATGAGGATGACGACGAGGTACGCACCGTCGGCGAACTTCACCGAGGCGACCACCACGAGCACGACCGCCGTCAGGACGCCGCCGATCCCGTTGATGCCCGCGCGCCACCACCAGCCCGGCTCCCGGTGGCGGTTCCAGTGGCGGACCATGCCGATCTGGGACAGCGTGAAGCATACGAACACGCCGACGGAGTAGAGCGGGATCAGGGCGTGGGTATCGCCGCCAAAGTAGATCAGGAGCACCGCCGCGACGGCCGCGAGGATGACGATCCCGTAGGAGAACGCGAGGCGGTCGCCGCGGAACGCGAACTGACGGGGGAGGTATCCGTCGAGGGCGAGCAGGGCCGCCAGCCGTGGGAACGCGTTGAAGCTCGTGTTCGCCGCGAGGAACAGGATCAGCGCCGTCGATGCCTGGAAGAGGTAGTACAACGGCGACCCGTCGCCGAAGATCGTGCTCGAGACGAGGGCGACGACGGTCCGTCCGCCTTCGACCGTCGGCTGAATTCCGTACTGGTCGGAGACGAACGTGATCCCGATGAACAGGACGCCGAGGAGGATCGCCATCGCCAGCAGGGTGTCGGCGGCATTCCGCGATTCCGGCGGCTTGAATGCCGGGACCCCGTTGGCGATCGCCTCGGTGCCCGTCAGGGCGACCGAGCCGCTGGCGAAGGCCTTGAGGAGCAGGAAGACCCCGATCCCCTCCGTGCCCGTCTGGACCGCGTCGGCCTGCTGGACGTCGTACGCCTGACCCGTCACGACGTTCGTGACGCCGATCCCGATCATCAGCAGGGCGAGGCCGATGAACAGGTAGGTCGGGATCGCAAAGATGTTGCCGGACTCGCGGAGCCCGCGCAGATTGGCCGTCGTGATCAGGACGATCGCGATCACGGCGACCTCGACGCGGACGTCGAAGATGCTCGGGATCACCGAGTAGGTCTGGGCGATCGCCGACGCCGTCGAGACCGCGACCGTCATCACGTAGTCGATCAGGAGTGCCGCCGCAGCGATCAGGCTCGCGAGTGCGCCGAGGTTCTCCTTCGACACCGAATACGCGCCACCGCCCGACGGGTAGGCTCGGCAGACCTGACGGTAGGACAGGGCGACGACCGCGAGCAGACCCGAGATCGCGATCGCGACGGGGAGCGAGTACACGAGCGCCGCCCCGGCGCCGGCGAGGACGAGGACGCGGAGGATCTCCTCGGTCGCATACGCCGACGAGCTGATCGCGTCGGAGCTGAAGATCGCGAGGGCCTTCTTTTTCGACAGCCGCTCGCCGATCTCCTCCTCGGACGCCAGCGGCCGGCCGATCGCGACCTTGCGGACGCGCGCCCAGGCGCGACCCAGCGCCGTCTTCGGTTCGTGCGCCGCGGCCTTGGCGACCATCTGGCCGCGCCCCGTGTAGCGGAAATACGGCGAATGCGGGCGCTCGACGCGAACGCGACGGTCCGCGATTTTCCGGCCCCGCAGCGGCCGGCGGCCTCCGATCATCCGTCTCCGATCTGTTGGGCTGGCGGCTCGGTCAGTGGCCGCGACGGTAGGGGACGTCCGCGATGACGGTGTGCTCGCGCCCGACGAGCGCCGCCTTCAGGCGCTTGGCGGATTGGTTATACAGCAGTCGGTCCCACCAGTGGCGGGCGACGAACTCCGGCAGCACGACGATCGTGATCGGCTCGGGCTTCTCGGGCGGCCACGCCAGGTCAAGGACATCGAGATAGGCCGTCATCGGACCCACGAGCGCCCGGTACGGGGACTCCACGATCACCAGGGGCACGCCCGGCACCTGCCGCTCCCATTTCCGGCGCATCACGTCGCCGAGCTCCGAGTCCTCGGTGATGAAGACCGCCCGCACGTCCGTGGCCAGCGTGCGCCCGAAGACGACCGCCTGGACGACGGCACGGTTGATCCCGTTGACGGGGACGACGACCCGCTGCTCCCGGTGCGGTGGCGGGACGACGAAGTCGTCGCGGACCCGGAGCTCCGCCTCCTGACCCTGGTACTGGCGGTGGATGAACGTCATCAGCCCCACGAGCACCGGGATCAGGACGATCACGATCAGGGACTGTGGCGCCTTGGCGATCGTGACGACGACCGCGACGATCGCGGTCAGGGAGCATCCGAACGCGTTGATCGCCAGTCGCCGCCGCCAGCCCGGCGGCCGCTCGCGCCGCCAGTGCCGGATCATCCCGGCCTGGCTGATCGTGAAGTCGATGAACACCCCGACCGCGTAGAGCGGGATGATCAGATGCGTCTCGCCGTCGAACAGCCAGATGAGGGCGGCGGCGACGGTCGCCAGGACGATGATCCCGTAGCTGAACGCGAGACGGTCGCCGCGGAACGAGAACTGGCGGGGCATGTGGGCGTCGATTGCGAGGATCGCGAGCAGCCGCGGAAACGCGTTGAAGCTCGTGTTCGCGGCCAGGACGAGGAGGAGCGCCGTGAATCCCTGAAACAGGAAGAACGGGATCGAACCCTCGCCATAGACCCGGCCAGCGATCTGGCTGATGACGGTCTCCTTGACCGGCTCGTCGATGTGAGTGATGCCGAAGTTCACGGCGAGGAACGTCAGGCCGATGAACAGCACGCCGAGCAGCGCCGCCATCACCGCGAGGGTCGCGGCCGCGTTCTTCGCCTCCGGCGGCTCGAAGGCCGGCACGCCCGTCGCGATCGCCTCCGTCCCGGTCAGGGCGACCGCGCCCGCGGCGAATGCCCGCAGGAGCAGGATCACGCTCAACGCCTGCAGGCTCTGGCTGGCCTGCTCGACGACCTCGGCTCCGTACTCCGCGCGCTCGCCGAGCGCGACGATCCGGATCGTCCCGACGGCGATCATCAGCAGCGCGGAGCCCAGGAAGACATACGTCGGGATCGCGAACAGGTTCCCGGCCTCGCGCAGCCCGCGCAGGTTGCCGATTGTGATCAAGCCGATGGCCGTGATGCCGAGGATGACCCGGAAGTCGGTGAGCGCCGGGAACGCGGAGGTGACCTGCTCGATCGACGACGCCGTCGAGACGGCGACGGTCATCACGTAGTCGATCATCAGCGCCGACGCGGCGATGAGCGAGACCCGTCGCCCGAAGTTGCGCTTCGAGACGGAATAGCTTCCTCCGCCGGTCGGGTACGCCAGGCAGATCTGGCGGTAGCTGATGGCAACAGCGATCAGCAGGACGGCGATCGCGACGCTCACCCAGAGACCCCAGGCCAGCGCCGCGATCCCGCCCAGGATCAGGACCCGGAGGATCTCCTCGGTCGCGTAGGCCGACGAGCTGATCGCGTCGGAGCTGAAGATCGCGAGGGCCTTCTTCTTCGAGAGTCGCTCACCGATCTCCGCCTCGCTGGCCAGCGGCCGCCCCAGGAGGATCGCCTTCAGCCGGGCGGCCAGTCGCCCGCCCGGCGTCGCCGGGATCGAGGCGGCCTCGCGCGCCGTCAGCTGGCCAGGGCCGGACCAGCGAAAGAGCGCGGCGTGTGGCCGGTCAACGCGGACGCGGCGATCGCCGGGTTTCCGACCCTGGAGGGGCCGTCGGCCGCCGATCACCGGTTCATAGGCCGACCACGAGCCGATCGCCCAGCCAGGCCGGCAGGCCGACGTCGTGGATCGCCGCACGGACGGCTCCGATGTCGTAGGCGACGCGGCGCCACGTTGCGAGCTCGCCGTCGGTGTCGATCTCGAGCCAGCTGGCCGCCGGGTCGCCGTCGCGCGGCTGCCCCACGCTGCCTGGGTTCAGGAGGGCACGCCGGCCGGTGAGCCGGAACGTCGAGCCCGGTCCCGGCGCAATCGCCTCGGTCCGGCCGTCGCGGTCCGCCCAGGCCATGGGGAAGTGGGTGTGGCCGTGGAGCCCGAGCGACGTCTCGAGGACGGCCAGGTTCGCCCGCGCCACCGGCACCGACGTGATGTACTCCCAGACCGGGTCGCGCGGGCTGCCGTGGACGAGGGTCATCCCCGACTCGATGCGGGTCTTCGGGAGCGCTCGCAGCCATTCCTTCGTCGGGTCGCCGATCCGGGCGCGGGTCCACTCCATCGCCCGTCGCGCATCGGGGTTGAACCAGTCGATCTCGGAGCCGCCGACCGCGGCGAGGTCGTGGTTGCCGGCGACGCCGACGGCTCCGATCGCGGCAAGCCGCGCCACGACCTCGTCGGGCTCGGGTCCGTAGCCGACGACGTCGCCGAGATGCCAGACGCCGTCCACGCTGCCGACCGCCGCGAGCACGGCATCGAGGGCCACGAGATTCGCGTGGATGTCCGAGACGACGGCGACGCGCACGCGTTCAGCCTAGCGGTCGGGCGAGCGGGGCGAGACGGCCTCACCAGCGCGACGGCGCGCCGCCGGGTCGCGCGGCCACGCTGCGCCGACTGGCCCGAGCCCGCGCTCGACGAGGACGAGGCGATGGCCCGCGAGGTCCGGGTGGTCCGCGGCCGATCCGACCTCGATTCGAGCGGCGGGATCGATCGCGGCGACGGCTCGCCCGGCGGCGACAAGCTCGGCCCCGAGGCCGGCGGCGTCGGCAGGATCGCCGCGCTTCCACGCGACGAGGATGCCGCCGGGTCGGAGAAGCGGCAGCCCCAGCTCGACGAGCTCGCCGAGCGACGCGACGGCCCGCGCGGTCAGCGCGGGCCACGACGCGCGGTGGCCCGGATCGCGGGCGAGGCCCTCCGCTCGTTCCGCCAGGACCGTCACGCGACCAGCGAGACCGATCGCGTCGATCGCGGTCGTGAGGAAGCGGGCCTTCTTCGCCACGGAGTCGACGAGCGCGGCGCCGGCCGCGGGCAGCGCCGCCGCGAGAGGGATGCCGGGGAACCCGCCACCGCTCCCGAGGTCGATGAACCGCTCGATCCCGCGCTCTCGAAGGGCCGCCAGCGCCAGCAGGCTGTCGGCGACGTGGCGGACCGCGATCGCTGCCGGGTCGCGGATCGCCGTCAGGTTGATCGCGGCGTTCCAGGCGAGGAGGAGCCGGACGTGCCCGTCGATCGCGTCGCGTGCGACGTCGTCGAGCGCCATCCCGAGGCGGTCCAGCGCCGATCCGAGGGCGTCGTCATACGCCGGTGGGAGTGAGGGACAGGAATCGACGCGCGTCGGGAGCGGGTCCCGCGGACGGTCCAGGCACTCCTCCTGTCGGTCGTGCCTCTGCGGGCCGTCCGGGCTCCGCTCCCGGCGTCGTCGTACGTCACACCGCCCGCGTGCTCGGTCTTCCGTGGCCCGTCCGGTCTGCAACCGGGTTTCCCCGGTTCCTCGCGAGCCTCGTTACCCAAGGTGGGTCCGGTGCGGATGCCGGACAGTAGGTGGACGGGCGGCGGGAGTCAATCCGGTTATCCACGAATCCACCAGTCGGGGTCGACCTTGTGGACAACTCGGCCGGGCGGGCGTCCACGCCGGGAGGCTCAGGCGGGAGCCGGTGTCTCCGGGTGGAGCGGGGGGAGGGCCCGGAGGCGGGCGCTCCCGGGTCGGCCCGCATCGGGGGGCGTCGAGCGCGCGCGGCCCGCGGCGACCGCGCGCCGGACGGCTCGCTCCTCGAGGCCGATCTCCTCCTCGGCAACGGCGCCCTGCAGGGCGGCCGCGATCGTCGCCGCATCCACGTCCGTTGGGCCTGGCAGGGCGAGGATGAATGCCGAGCCGGCGCCGGGCACCGACGCGACGTCGAGATCACCATCCATCCGGCGCGCCAGCTCGCGGGCGATCGGCAGACCGAGGCCGGTTCCGGTGATCCGCTCGTGGCCGGCCATCCGATGGAAGCGCTCGAAGATCCGGGCGCGGTCGTCGGCCGGGATCCCGCCGCCGTCGTCGCGGACGAGGACGAGCGCGACGGTGCCGTCGACCCGCGCCTCGAGCTCGACGCTGCCGCCCGACGGCGTGAACTTCAGCGCATTCGCCGCCAGGTTCGTCACGATCTGCTCGACGCGGCGCCGATCGCCGGTCGCGACCCGCAGCCGCGGCGGGAAGGAGGTCGACAGCCGGACGCCGCGCTCGATCGCGATCGGCAGGAGTCCGGCAGCGACCTGCCCACCGGCCTCGGCAAGGGAGAACGGCCCGATCTCGAGCCCGAGCGTCCCCGACCCGATCCGCGACAGCTCCAGCAGATCGCCGACGAGCTCGCCCATCGAGTCGACGATCGATCGGCTGCGCTGGAGGAACTCATGCTCCACGGCCGGATCACCGACCTTGCCCGCGAGGATCAGCTCGAGATAGCCGCGCAACCCGGTCAGCGGCGTGCGCAACTCGTGGGCCACCGTCGACACGAACGTCGAGCGCTCGCCATCGCGCGCCCGGAGGTCGGCGATCTCACGCTCCGTCGCGAGCTGGCTCGTGACGAGGGCGAGCACGACGGCGGTGTGCCGGGCCAGGGTCGGCGGGAGCCGCTCCGCGAGTCGGTCCGCGTCAGCGCGTCGCGCGAACTCGAAGCCCAGCACGACCTCGCCACCGGCCGGGATCGGGAGGAGTGCGTAGTGCGGGGGCTCGCCGCCACCTACCGGACGGCCGGCGGCCTTCGGCTCGTCCGGCGGCTCGTCCTCGGTCGGGGCTGCGGCAAGGATGAACGAGATCGGGGCGGCGCCCGCGGCCGCCCGCCGGGCCCGGCTCCGGGGCGCATGCGCGTCCAGCCACGCGGCGAGCTCCTCGGCGACTGCGGGATCCTCGGCCGGATCGATCGCCACCGCGGCGCGCCGTTCGATGCCGTCCGCCATCACGGCAGCGCGGCGCGCGCCGACCGTCCGAGCCAGCAGCCGGAGGAGGCCGGCCAGCCGCTCTTCGGCGCTGTTGTCCGAGGCGAGGACGTCGAGGGAGCGGGTGAGGAGCGCGTTCTCCTCGTGCGCGGTCTGGTCCGCCGTACGCCGGTTGCGGACACGGCGTTCGGGGTACGGGCGCGGCGGCGAGACGGTCGGAGGCTGCGCGGGCAGCCGCTCCGGGACCTGTTCGATCATCGTGCTCTGGCTGGGACGCGGTCGCGAAGGCGAGCCGAACCGGGCTGGTGCGGCCTGGTCATCGTCGTTCGCAGGGCGGTCGCCCGACATCCCCCGGGCGCCGCGGGCGGCCGCGCCGGAAGTACGGGGTCGGTTTGGCGCGGGCCGCCCGATCGCCGCCGGCGTGCTACGTCGTGCGGCTGGGCGAACGGACGGGCCGGCCGAGCGTCCTTCGGACGACGTCGATCACCTCGTCGACGTAGGCGTCGGCCTCGCCGTGCTCGGCGGCCGTTCGGACACAGCCCTGGACATGGTCCTCGAGGACGAGGATCGACAGGGCGTCGACCGCGGCCCGCAGCGCGGACGTCTGCTGGAGGATGTCGACGCAGTACTCCTCGCGCTCGATCATCCGGGCGATCCCGCGCACCTGGCCTTCCATCCGGGACAGGCGGCGGATCAGGCCGGCCTTGTCCTTCGAATAGCTGTGGCGGAAGTTGGCCGGGGCGGGCTTCGCGGCGGGGGCACGACGGGTCGTGCTGGTCGGCACGGGCAGGATCTCCGATCGGTGGCGAGGGCGCGAATGATACCCCCTGGGGGTATCGGTGTCCAAGCGCGCTGGGCGACGAGACCCGATCCCGCTCGATCGCGGATGGGGGACCGACCGGCTAGACTTGCGGCCGTGGATCCGCGCGACGACCTCGATTCGCTCGCAGACGGCGTCGACTGCGCCGCCTGCGGCCAGTTCGTTCCGACGGACCGGATCCGCGTCCTGGCCCGGCGCGACGACATCGCCTTCGTCGAGATCCACTGCCCGGCCTGCCGGAGCGAGTCGCTCGGCATCCTGATCGCGTCCGAGGACGGCGGCGAGGTCGAGCCGACCGCGGTCGGACCGGGCTGGAGGTATGGCGAGTTCGGGCCGGGCGATGAGGAGCGCTTCCGCGAGGCGCTGCCGATCGGGCCCGCGGATCTCGACACCGTCCACGAGCTGCTGTCCCGCGGCGGGATCACCGCGCTCGTCGGCGGATCCGAGCCCCCCGCCGCCGGTCCGGGTCGGTGACGTCCCGCCCGGCGACCGGGTCGAACTCCGGCCGCCGCGGCCGTCGTCGCTCGGCTGTCGGGCGACCGACCCCAACGTGGACCGGCTCCGGCGTCGGCGGCGGCGTGGTACCGGCCCGGCCGGGGCCGCCGTCGCTCGACGAGGTGGCGCCACCGGACCGGCCGCTCCCGGCGTTCGCCCATGCCAGCGAGGCCGAGATGGCCCGGATCCTCGATTTCTACCGGATCCGCTGGGAATACGAGCCGCACACTTTCCCGATCCTCTGGAACCTGGACGGGACCGTCGTCGAGAGCTTCTCGCCGGACTTCTGGCTGCCCGATCTCGACCTGTATCTCGAGATGACGACCCTTCGTCAGAAGCTGGTCCGGAAGAAGAACCGCAAACTCCGCCGGATCCGGGAGCTCTACCCCGATATCCGTGTGAAGCTCTTCTACGCCCGGGACTTCCGGGCGCTGATGCTGAAGTTCGGCCGGCTGGCCCTCGCCGACACGCTCAGCGGATCGTCCGGCCATCTCGTGCCGGAGCGTGAAGCTGCAGCGGTCGAGCTGCTCTCGGCCGGCGGCATCGCGGTCGACGGCGAGTCCGGGATCGAGCCATGACGACGCGCGAGATCGACCTGGCCGTCGATATCGGCGAGGTCCTCGTCAGCGAGGAGCAGATCGCGGCCAAGGTCGCGGAGCTTGGCGCGCGCATCGGCGCCGACTATGCCGACCGGCGCCTGACGCTCGTCTCGGTCCTCAAGGGCTCGTTGCCGTTCATGGCCGATCTGATGCGGGCGATCCCGGTCCCGGTCCGGATCGACCTCATGGAGGTCAGCTCCTACGGCGGGACGACGACCGAGTCGTCGGGCCTTGTCCGGATCCTCAAGGACCTGTCGGCGACGATCGAGGGCGAGGACGTCCTGATCGTCGAGGACATCATCGACACGGGGCTCACGCTGAATTACCTGATCCGCTATCTGCGCGGCAAGAACCCGAAGACGCTCCGGATCTGCACGCTCCTCGACAAGCCCGCGCGACGGCTCGTCGACATCGCCGTCGACTACGTCGGGTTCACGATCCCGGACCAGTTCGTCGTCGGCTACGGCCTCGACTACGGCGAGTACTACCGGAACCTCCGCTTCGTGGGCGTCCTCCGCCCCGAGGTCTACGCGAGCGCCGACTGACGATGCACCGTCGTCCCCTCGGCTCCGGCCGGCGACTGGCCGGGCTCGCCGCCCTCGTGATCCTTGTCGCCTGCTTCCTGCCCTGGTGGCAGACCTCGGGCGAGCTCGGCGTCCAGCTCGGCGGAAATGCGTTCGATGGCGCGGGGGTGGTCGTGTTCTTCGATGCCCTCGCCGTGATCGCGCTCCTCGCGCTGCCCTATGCCGCGGGCGACGTGCCCGTCGGCCTGGACCGCCCGCTGAGCTTCCTGATCCTCGCCGCGGTCGGTTGGGTCGCGGGGGCGATCCGTCTGGTCGACCTCGCGGCGGCGAACCTCGAGGCGGTCTACCCGCAGCGGGCGTACGGCCTGTGGCTCGCCGCTCTTGGCCTGATCATCCTCAGCCGAGCCGCCTACAACATCTCGAACGAACCGCGGCGGTAATCGCCGATCGCGACTGCGTTCGTGGCCGCGACAGCCCTACGGCAGGGCTCGGACCATCCCGCCGTCGATCGGCACGATCGCGCCGCTGACATAGCTCGCGGCCGGTGACAGGAGGAACGCGCCGACCCGGCCCACCTCGTCCGGCTCGCCGTACCGCCCCAGCGGGATCCGCCCGATCTGCTCGCTGCGGATCTCGTCCAGCGAGCGGCCGGTCGCCTCCGCGCGCAGCCCGTCCAGCTGGGCGATCCGCGGCGTCGCCACACGCCCCGGGGCGATCCCGTTGATCCGGACTGGAGCGATCTCCGCGGTGAGCGACTTGATCAGCCCCGCGAGGCCCGGACGGAGCAGGTTCGACGTCGTCAGGTTCGGGATGGGCTCGCGCGCGGAGCTCGAGAGGATGATCAGGATCGCCGGTGCGTCGGACGCGCGGAGATGCGGGAGCGCGGACCGGATCCCGTGGATCGTCGACCACAGGACGCCGTCGATCGCGGCCGTCCACGTGGCGTCATCGAGCTGATCGAACGTGCCTCCCGGCGGACCGCCCGAATTCACGACGAGCAGGTCCAGGCCGCCAAACGCACCAACGGCCGCCGCGACCGCCTGGCCCGGACCGTCGGCGCTGGAGAGGTCGGCCGGCACCGCAATGGCCCCGATCTCGGCGGCTCGTGTCGTGAGGCGCTCACCGGGCCGGGCCGCGATGGCCGTCCGGGCGCCCTCGGCGACGAGGACCTGGGCGATCGCGGCGCCGAGACCGCTCGAGCCTCCGCCCACGAGGGCGCGACGACCGCTCAGTCCGAGGTCCACGCGCCAATCCTAGCCACGCGCCTGGCTCGATGTCCCGGCGGGCCGCGAGATCTCCACCGCCCACCAGCGCTCCCATCCGGCTGCCATCGCGGCAAAGACATAGCGGCCCTCCGGCCAGTCCCGGGCGGCCAGGGCCGAGGCTTGCGTCGTTCCCGCGTCGACCGCGAGGTGATAGAGGGCGGTGAAGGGACTGGGCGCGGCCGGCGCGACGGCGATCAGGCTCAGCGGTCGGGCCGCCGGCCCGTCCGGCCCCTCGGGCGTCACCGCCCAGGCCCGGACCGTCACATTCCGTGGCGGGGCATCCAGGCCGGACCACGGGGCGCAGTATCCGAGAGCCTCGAGCTGCGCCCCGACCTGGACGAGGGGGACGCCGGGATCGAGCGGCGAGGTCGCCATCGTGGCCGGCGCGACCGTCGACCAGACCCGGAATCGCATGCCCTGGTTCTGGCTCTCCCGGCTGTAGACCCGCCAGGCAAACGGCTCGTCGCAATGCGAGCGGAGATCCGCGAGGCCGTCTGTGGCCGGCGCTGCGGCGATCACCCGGCGTGTCGCCTCCGGCCGGGCCGTGGCCGCGGGAGCCGGCGTGCCGGCGCCCCATGGCTTCACGATCGCCAGCGCCAGGAAGAACGTCACGCCTGCGACCAGGGCGATCGACTCGTTGGTCCTGCCCCGGATGGAGGCCGTGGCGCGCAGGGCAGGTCCGTCCGAGGCGATCGGTTCGAAGAGCTCGTCATCCAGCTGCTGTCCGCGTGTCATCGCTGTCGCCGTCGATTGTCGCCCTCATCGGCTCGAGGCGCTGCCACCGGCGCCGTGGCCAGATCGACAGCCGGGCTCGTTCAGTCCTCGCCCAGGTAGGCCTTCCGGACGGTCTCGTTCTTGATCAGGTCGTCGGCCGGCCCGGTGAGGATCGCCCGTCCGGTCTGGAGGACGTAGCCGCGGTGTGCGATCGACAGAGCCTGGAGGGCGTTCTGCTCGACGAGGAGGACCGTCGTTCCCTGAGCGTTGATGTCGCGGATCTTCTGGAAGACCTGCTGAACGAGGATCGGGGCAAGGCCCAGGGACGGCTCGTCGAGCAGCAGCACTCGTGGCTCGGACATGAGCGCCCGCCCGATCGCGAGCATCTGCTGCTCGCCGCCCGACAAGGTCCCGCCGAGCTGATGAATACGCTCGCGGAGGCGCGGGAACAGGTCCATGACGCGGTCGATGTCCGGACCGATCGTCGTCTGGTTGCGGGTGAACGCGCCCATCTGGAGGTTCTCGAGGACGGTCATCCGGGCGAAGATCCGGCGGCCTTCCGGCGCGTGGCCGATTCCGCGCCGGACGAGCTCGTGGGCGCTCGTGCGCGTGATGTCGGTGCCCTCGAACAGCACCCGGCCGCGGCGGGGATGGAGCAGTCCGCTGATCGTCTTGAGCGTGGTGGTCTTTCCAGCGCCGTTCGCGCCGATCAGCGTCACGATCTCGCCCTTGCCGACGGTGAGGGCCACGCCCTGCAGGGCATGGATGTTCCCGTAGTACGTGTTCACGTCCTCGAGCTCGAGGATCGGCGCTGCTGCAGCGGTCATACCGGTGGCGCTCCGAGATACGCCTCGATGACCTTCGGGTCGCGGCGGATCTCGTCCGGCGTGCCTTCGGCGATCTTCTCGCCGTGATCGAGCACGGTGACACGATCGCTGATGCCCATGACGACCTTCATGTCGTGCTCGATCAGGAGGATCGTCAACCCAAGCTCGGCCCGCAGCCGGCCGATGAGGGCGGTGAGCCCGGCCGTCTCGTTCGGGTTCATGCCGGCCGTGGGCTCGTCGAGGAGCAGGAGCACCGGGTCCGAGCCGATCGCCCGCGCGATCTCGAGCCGGCGCTGATCGCCGTAGGGGAGGTTCTTCGCGAGCTGGTCGCCCGTCCCCTTGAGCCCGACAAGGGTCAGCAGCTCCTCCGCACGCTTCCGTGCTCGCTCTTCCTCGGCGCGGTTGCGGCGCGTCGACAACAAGGCATCGATCCAGCTGGCTGCGAGCCGCGAGTGCATCCCGACGAGGACGTTCTCGCGGGCCGTCATGTTCGGGAAGAGCCGGATGTTCTGGAACGTCCGACCAAGACCGGCGACAACCATGTCGTTCGGCCGGGCACTGCGGAAGATCCCGAGCCGTCTGAGGAAGCGCTGGTAGGCCGGTCCACGAGCGACCCCGGTCACGAGCGTGACGAGCAGGACGATGATCGTCGCGAAGAGGCCGATCGCGATCACTCCCCCCGGGGCGCCGAGCGCGCCGACGACGGCGGTCAGGATTCCGACGATGACCGGGATCAAGAGCCAGACGAAGGGCTCCAGCCACGCCCGACGGGCATGGGCGATCATCGTCGACCCACGGAAGTCGATCCGACCGTCCGTCGGGTCGTAGATGCCGGCGATGATGTTGAAGAACGTGGTCTTGCCGGCGCCGTTCGGGCCGATGAGGCTCACGATGCTCCGGTCCGGGATCGTAAAGTCGACGGCGTGGACCGCGACCAGCCCGCCGAAGCGCTTCGTCACACGATGAGCCTCGAGGACGTGCTCGTCACTCATCCCGGCTGATCCTCGCCGGAGCCGGGCGTCGCCCCGAGCGAGCCTGCCATCGCCGCTCCGGCCGCGACGTCGATCTCGTCATCGGCCGGACCAGCGAGCTCCTCGGCGATGTGGAGCTCCCGGCGGCGCCGTTGGCTCGGGAAGAGCCCTTCCGGCCGGAACAACATCATCAGCACCAGCGCGCCTCCGAACAGGAGGTACTGGTAGTCCGTGAAGTTGACGTCCTTGAGGACCGGGATCGCGAGCCCCTCGACGACCTTGTTGAGCTGCTTGAACCCCTGGACCTGGATCTCGTAGACGATGAACGCGCCGACTGCGACGCCCCAGATGTTGCCCATGCCGCCGAGGATGACCATCGCCAGCACGATGAACGACACCGCGAACCCGAACTGCTCAGGCGAGACGATCGTCAGCTTCGACGCGTTGAACACGCCCGCCAGCCCGGCCGTCGTGGCCCCGATCGCGAACGCGAGGAGCTTCGTCGTGACGGTGTTGATGCCGTTGGCCGCAGCCGCCAGCTCGTCCTCGCGGATCGCGTTCCAGGCGCGGCCGATCCGGGAATCCTGCATCCGGTACAACAGGATCATCGCCACGGTCACGATCCCGACCATGAGGATGAAGTAGGCGAACGGCGTGAGCGGCGTGAACTCCCCGATCAAGGGCAGCGGGTCGGGCCGGTAGATGCCGCCGATCCCATTGGTCCCGAGCGTCCACGTGTCGAGGTTCAGGAAGACGATCGGGACGATCTCGCCGAACCCCAGGGTCATGATCGCCAGGTAGTCGCCGCGCAGCCGGAGCGTCGGGGCGCCGAGCGCGATGCCGAAGACCGCCGCGACGGATGCGCCGACGAGCAGCATCGGTAGGAACGGGAAGTCGGTCCCGGCGAACGGCGAGTTCGAGTAGGCGTAGGTGTACGAGCCGATCGCGAAGAATGCCGCATAGCCGAGGTCGAGCAGGCCGGCCAGGCCCACGACGACGTTGAGGCCCATCGCGAGGAGGATGTAGACCCCGGCGTTCGCGAAGGTGTCGTACCAGGGGTCTTCGCGATCGATCAGCGAGAGGGGCGGGATCTTCGGCAGGACGATCAACCCGACCGCGATGATCAACATCCCCACGACGATCGCCGACGAGCGGTGGCGCGTCGCAAGATCCTCGATCCGCGCCCGCGGCGATGGCGGGCCGGCCGGGCTGGTCCGTGCGGCGATCGTCGCGCTCATGCCCGATCCCCCGAATGCTGGCCCAGGATGCCCGTCGGCCTGAAGAGCAGGACGAACGTCAAGACCATGAAGACGAGGAACTCCGACCACCGGGCATAGCCCAGCGAAGCCGAGAGGTTCTCGATGAACCCGATGATGAACCCGCCGAGGACGGCGCCCGTGATGTTGCCGATCCCGCCGAGGACGGCTGCCGTGAAGGCCTTCAGGCCCGAGTTGAAGCCGAGGTCGAACTTCACATACCCGAACCGCAGCCCCCAGACGACGCCGGCCACCGCGGCCAGCATGCCGCCGATCAGGAACGTCAGGGCGATCGTCTGGTTGGCGTCGACGCCCATCAGGGCGGAGGCCTCGCGGTCCTGGGCGGTCGCGCGCATCGCCCGCCCCAGGCGGGTCCGCGCGACGAACGCCTGGAGGGCCAGCATCAGGGCCAGGGAGAGGATGAAGATGAAGATCAGGAGGACCGAGATCTGCGCGCCGCCGAACGCGATCTTCCAGTCCGGGAAGATCTGCGGAGCCCGGCGGTCGCCCGAACCGGCGACGGTCAGCGCCACGTTCTGCAGGATGAACGACACGCCGACCGCCGTGATCAGGGGTGCCAGGCGCGGCGCGTTGCGCAAGGGGCGGTAGACGAGGCGCTCGATGCCCACGTTTAGCAGGCCGATGATCGGCATCGAGAAGAGCAGGGCGCCCCCGATCAGGAAGGTGAGCAGGGCGATATCCGTGACGGCCTCGTTGTGCCCCATGATCCCGCCGATGAACACGACCGAGAGGAACGCCCCGAGCATGAAGATGTCGCCATGGGCGAAGTTGATCAGCTCGATGATCCCGTAGACCATCGTGTAGCCGAGGGCGATCAACGCATAGATCGCACCGATCGACAGCGCGTTCACCGTCTGCTGCAACGCCTGGGCCAGGAACTCGTTCCCCACGGCGTCGAACCGGGTCAGGGCCTGCACGATCGCGTTGAGCAGGGTGCTGCCCGCCCGCAACTCACCGGCGAGCACGAGGGCGCGCCAAAGGACGATCAGATAGATGAGGATCGCGACGATCGCGTAGACGGTGATGCGCAGCGCGCGGGCGAACGAGCTCGAGCTCGCTCCGGTGGAGACGGTGACCGTCACGTCAGGTCCTCAGAGTGCTGTGCGCAGCGTTCACAACGCGAGGACATCGGAGGCCGGGGACCCGTTGGATCCCCGGCCTCTGGGCTGGTACGTCTACTTGACGGCTGCGTCGACCTGGGTCTCGTACTTCCAGTCGCCCTTGCCGGAGGCAGCGGCGGGGTCGAACGAGTAGATCGACACGATCAGCTGGCTGGTGTCGCCGTCGGCGTCGAACTTCACGGTGCCGACGTTGAGGTTGTACGTGATGCTCGGGTCCGTGCCGGCGGCGCGGACAGCCTCACGCATCGCTGCGTTGGTGGTCGGGTTCGTCGCAGCGGCGCGCTTGATGGCGTCGAGGACGACCTGGGTGCAGGCGTAGCCCTGGCCGGCGTAGCCGGTCGAGTCGATGCCGTATTCCTTCTTGTAGGCGGCATCGAAGGCGGCCTTGCCGTCGAACGTGCCCGGCCCGGCCAACGTGCTGTACGAGTTCTTCGCGGCGGCGGCGGCGAGGTTCAGGAACGAGTCCTTGGTCGCGCCGTTGCCGTCGTTGATGCCGTCGGGACCGACGAACGGGATGTCCCCGAGGCCGGCCTGCTGGGCGGCCAGGAGGATGCGGGCGCCACCGGTCGCGGTCACGCCACCGAAGTAGATCGACTCGGGGTTGAGGGCCTTGGCGGCCGTCATGATCGAGACGTAGTCCTGGGTGGTCTTCGGCGCGGAGTCGTGCTTGACCACAGTCCCACCGCGGGCCTTGAACTCAGCCTCGAACGAGTCGGAGATCGGCTTCCCGAACGTCTCGGTGTCGTCGATGATGTAGACGCTCTTCTTCTTGAGCACGGTGATGATGTAGGCGGCCGCGGCCGGACCCTGGATCGCATCGTTGGTGACGACGCGGATGTAGTTGTTCGCCTTCGTCCGGATCGCCTTGGCGTCCGCGCCCTTCGTGAGCCCGGTGTTCGTGTTGGCCGGCGAGCACTGGAGCAGGCCAGCCGCGTTCGAGATCGGGATCTGGGCCTTCGCGACGCCCGAGTTCAGCGGTCCGACGACCGCGACGTAGTTCGGGTCGGCGACGATCTTCGTCATGTTGTTCGCGCCGGTCTGCGGATCGTGCGCGCCGTTGAGCGCGTCATCGTAGACGGCGGAGTTCGGCACGGTGATCGTGAAGCCGCCGACCGAGCCGCCGGCATCCTTGACCGCCAGCCGGACGCCGTTCAGGATCGGATCCGAGGCCGCCTTGTCACTGCCCTGGAAGGGCAGCTCCACCGCGATCTGGATCGATTTATTCAACCCGCCGCTGGACGGTCCGCAGGCGCCGACCACCAGGACGACGGCGGCGACCACGATTCCCAAGCGCTTGAATTGCATGAACTCTCCTCCTCGAACCAATCGGTCCCGTTCGGCTGACCTCCGCGGGGCGATCCGGCCTGATCCTCGGGATCGCCCGGCGCCCGATGGCTGCGTCTTCCGCCGTCGGTCGACCGGATGGTCAGGCTCTCGGCAGGGGACGAGCGGCGGTACGTGACGGACGACGCGCAGGAAGCTGGCTCGGACGGCGCGCAGGTTGCCGCCGAAGCGATGCCGTATCATAGGCATCGGCGGACCGAATGCAACATCGGTCGACGCGACCCGGGCGTGTGCTGTCGAGCCTCTGGCTCGCCCTCCCGCGAGGTCCCGTCGATGACGCTGCGAAGCGGTCGGCTCCCGATCGGCGAAGGACGCGAATCCCATTGCTTCCGCCGACCACACGAGGTGCACCCGCCCGCGTGGAATACCTGATCCGCCCGGCTCGCATCACGGACATCGAACGGCTCGTCGCGCTCAGCGGCGGCTCGGTTCGGTCGTTCGGGGCTGCGGGATCGATGGACTCGGGGGACCTGCTCCGACAGCTCGTCTATCTCCCCCAGGCAAGCATCTTCATCGCCGAGGCCCGGCGCGAGGTGGTCGGAGGCGCGGTTCTCGCCCTCCGCCCGTCCGTTCGGGCAGGCGGCTTCGTCGGTACCGTGGACCTCATCGTGGTCGATCCCGACCATGATGGGGACCGAGTCACCGACGCGCTGCTGGAGGAGATCCTCCGATCGGCACGCAACAAGGGCTGCAGCATCGTCGAAGCCGCCCTGTCCGACGATCCGGCGGAGCGGACCCGCCTGGAGCGTCATGGATTCGTCGAATCCGGTCCGCGCGCTGAGTGCCGGGTGGCCACGGTCGGGGCCGCCGGGGGACGCAGCAGGAACTGACCGGGGACGTCAGGCAGCGCAATCGCGCCGACGCCCCCGACCCGACATCTTCTGAGGAGTCAAGGTGGGCAAGAACGACGCCGTCTTCGTGGACGTAGAGAACATCTTCTATGCGGCAAAGGCCGCCGGCACCGACATCGACTACGTCACGCTACTCAAGGCGGCCACCGCCGGGCGCGACTTCGTCCGTGCGTATGCCTACACGGGGCTGGACCCGGAGAACGAGAACCAGCGCAATTTCCACGCGTTCCTCGCGCGGAACCATTACAAGGTCGTCAGCAAGGACATCCGCAAGTACGGCGACGGCAAGGTCAAGGCGAACCTCGACATCGAGCTCGTTGTCGACCTGATGAAGACCGCCCGGAACCTCGACGTCGCGATCGTCGTGTCCGGAGACGGGGACTTCGCGCCGGCGATCCGGGCCGTCCAGGAGATGGGCGTCCGGGTCGAGGTCATCAGCTTCCGCGGCAACACGTCCTCGGACCTGATCGACGTCGCGGACCTGTTCACCGACATCACGCAGCTGGCGCGCGTCGACAAGACGTCGTCGCGGTCGGGCCGGCGCGTGGCCGGCGATGACGAGGACCTGTCGATGACCGAGGTCCCCGACAAGCAGACCGAGGGCACCGGCCAGCGCGGTCGCGGTCGCGGACGCGGGCGCGGCCGACCGGGTGAGGCGGAGCCGGTCGCGGCTCGCAGCCGGTCCGGCAGCCGCTCGAGCGCGACGGGCAGCGGCGCGGCTGCCGCCGCGGCCACGACCGTCGTCGGCAACGGAACGATGACCGTGCTCCCGGGCGAGAAGCTGTCGCGTGTCGCGGCCTCCGCGGCGGCGCCGGTCGCCGGAGCTCCCATCGCGGACGACCTCGAGGACGAGGATCTGACGCCGTTCGATGTCGACGAGGGAGGGGCGGCCGAGGGCGAGGACGCCGAGGGCGAGGCCAACCGCCGCCGGCGACGCCGGCGCGGCGGTCGCGGTCGCGGTCGCGGCCGGGGCCGCGAGGGCGAGGCCGTGGCGACCGGCGAGACGGCCGCCGCGGAGCCCGCCTCCGACGACGACGAGGAGGAGGCGGAGATCACGCCTGCGCCGCGCAGCCCGCGGACGACTCCATTCGGCTCGGTCTGGGACTCGCAGCTCGGGACGCCGACGGCTGCCCCGTCGGCGATCGGCCCGGTCGGCGACGACGACGACTTCGATGAGCCCGAGATCCCCGAGTACCTCATCGCAGAGCAGCGGCGCGGTCGGCAGGGCGGTGGCCAGGGTCGCGGCGGTCAGGGTCGGGGTGGCCCGCGCGGCGGTCGGAGCGCGTACAGCGCGGCCATCGATCGCGAGCGTTACGGCCGGGGCGGCGGTGGCGGGATCAATCGATATCCGGACGTCAGCGGTCGGACGGGCCAGGGTGGACAGGGCGGCGCTGGCCGGTCCGGCGGTCGCCAGGAAGGCGGCTATGGCCGCCAGGATTCCGGCTACTCGCGGCCGCAGGGCGACCGCTTCGAGCGGTCCGCGCCGCGATCCTCATCGGGCGATCCCTGGACCGAGGTCCCGCCGGAGCTCGAAGAGCAGCTCCGGGCCCAGCTCGCCCAGTCGCCCAAGGCGCGCCGGCCGGAGCCGACGCCCGCGGCGTCACGCATCCGAGCGGCCGAGGCGGCCGGCGAGATCGAGACGATGACGGAGGCGTCGGTCGACGCGCCGTCGGCGGCTCCGACCGCCGCCCCGAAGCGCCGAACGTCGACGCGACGGACGGCCGCGAGCGCGGCGCCGTCCGAAGCAGCACCGGCGGTGATCGATGCGGCCGCAGCGGGCGATGGGGTGACCGACTCCGCCCCGAAGCGTCGGACGACGCGGCGCGTCGCGGCTAGCTCCGAGGCCGCGCCTGCCGAAGCGGCGGCCGAGGCCACGAGCGCGCCGAAGGGGCGGACGTCGACCCGGTCGAAGGCTGCCGCTGCGGACCCCGCCGCGGACGCGGACGGGGCGAGCGCGACGGCGGCGGCCGCGCCGAAGCGCCGGACCTCCACTCGGAAGAAGGCCGACCCGGCCTGACCCGCCCATCACCCAGCGCTCGCGATCCTCGACCGGGCGACGACCGGACGATGACGGACGTCGCGCCCGCGGGGCCTGGTGCCCGGATCACGATGGGCGGCCGTCCCGGCGAGCCCGTGCCGGCAACCGGCGGCCGGTTGCGGACGCGCGGCCATGACCGCGCGGTCGCGGCCATCCAGGCGATGATCGCCGGCCGTGTCCCGCATGCGATCGTGATCAGCGGTCCGGCCGGGATCGGGAAGACGACGCTCGCCCTCGACCTCGCCGCCGGCCTCCTCTGTGACGACCCGGAGCGGCAGGCGCGCCCGTGTCGCGCCTGCCGCGGCTGCCGGCTCGTCGATCGCGGACGCCACCCCGACGTCCACCGGCTCGCGCCGGGCGGTCCCGGCGACCAGATCCGGATCGGGGCACGGGAGCGGCCGGAGGATGGCACGGTCCGCCGCCTCGCGAGCGATCTCGTCCTGCTGCCGGTCGAGGGCGGCGCGCGCGTGGCGATCATCGAACGGGCCGATCGCCTCACTGACGACGCCCAGACCGCCCTGCTCAAGCTCCTCGAAGAGCCGCCGTCCGGCGTGACGATCGTGCTCTGCGCGGACGACGAGGACCGCCTCATGCCGACCGTCCGCTCGCGAGCGGCCCGGATTCGCTTGGGGCCCGTCGCCATCCGCGAGATCGAGGCCATCCTCGCCGAGGTCGGCGACGCGGATGCGCCGCAGTCCGCCAGGCTCGCCCGGATCGCGGGCGGCCGGCCCGGCACGGCGCGGCTCCTCGCCCGCGCCCCCGACGCCGTCGCTGCGCGTGACGAGATCGGGCGGTCGCTGCTCGACATGCTCGGGGTGTCGGCGGCGCCGCGACTCGCGGCAGCTCGCGACCTGATCGCACGGGCCACCGAGCTCGTCCGGGCTCTCGATCGGGCGAGCGTCGACGACGCCCCGGCCGATGGAGTGGCCTTGGCCGGGACGCGGCGCGGCCGTGGCACGTCGGCGCCCGCGCGGAGCGTGATCCCCGCGCCCGCGCCCAA
The DNA here is from genome assembly GCA_036505555.1 of Candidatus Limnocylindrales bacterium. GTDB lineage: Bacteria > Chloroflexota > Limnocylindria > Limnocylindrales > CSP1-4 > CF-46. The sequence continues at coordinate 21,781 of DASXTH010000146.1, forward strand.
CACGCGCGCGGCGGCCGGCGAGGCGGTAGGTGACGACGAGAGCGAGGACGACGACGGCGGCACCGGCAGGACCGCGGTCCCCGCCGCTGAGCGTCGGCGGGCCACGGCCGTGATCGTCGGCCTGTGGCGCGAGCTCGCCCGCGACCTGCTCCTCGTCGTCCTGGGCCAGGAGCGGAACGTCCGCGATCCCGGGCTGATCGACGATCTCCGCGAGGCCGCGGCACAGCTCGCCGATGAGGGCCGCGCGCTCGGGGCATTCCTCGGCCGGCTCGATGCTGCAGGCGAGCTGCTCGAGTCGAACGTCCGGCCGGAGCTCGTGCTCGACACGCTCTTGCTCGGCTGGCCGCGAGGCAACCGATCGTGACAGGACCCGAGGGCGGCGGGGCGGCCGAGGCCGCGCCGACGGAGCGGCTCGAAGCGACGATCCGTGGCCGCGTCCAGGGCGTCGGATTCCGGTACTTCGTCGTCAGCCGGGCGATGGAGCTCGAGCTCGTCGGGTGGGTCGCGAACGCTCCCGACGGGCGCGTCCGGTCCGTCGCCGAAGGATCGCGCGCGGCACTCGACGCGTTCGAGGCCGCGCTGCACGACGGGCCGATCGGCGCGATCGTCGACGCCGTCGATGTGGTTCGGATGCCGGCCACGGGGCGCTTCGACCGGTTCGCGGTTCGCTCGGGTGTGCACGGCGGCGACTGACCGCGGTCCGCCCGCGGCCGGCGCGGCCTCGCATCGGTGGTGCGTCCGCGAACCAGATGAGCACAGTCGGGACTTTCGCCGCCGTGTCCCGGGACGGAGGTCTCATACCCACTCGGGGTGTCCCTGACGCATCGTCCAGCGTGATGGAGTCCCGGCCCTCCCCAGCCATGCCGACGTCCCTCGAACCCGCGACCACCCTTGCAGAAGACCTGCCCGAGATCTATCGGGCGATCCTCGACCGCGTCGCAGGCCTCGAGCGGATGGGCGCGCGTCCCGAAGCCGCCACGATCCGGGCGGCCGCAACGCGCGCGTACTCCGATGCGTGGGACGAACGCGCGCGACGGCAGCTCCTCGGCCTCCTCGCCCGCGCCCAGCGGGCGATGGCTGCGTCGGACCGCCCGCGCGGCTGGTCGCTTCGCCGGAGGTCTGTCCCCGCCCGCTGACGTCCCGGGCTAGTCTTCGCCCGTGGATTCGATCGAGACCGTCGCCGACGCAATCGCCGTCGCGCAGGTCGCTTACGACGACCTGACGTCGCTCGCCGAGGAGGTCGAGGACGAGTGGTCGTACGTCACCGACCTGTCGACCGCATGGAGCGAGCGCCTGGAGTCGATCGCCGCCTCCCGCGGGACCGACGCGGCGCCGGCCGGTGTCGCGGCGGCCGTCCCGGCGCTCGTCGCGGAAGCCGCGGCGATCGACGACCCGCATCGCGCGATCGACTGGCTCTCGACGTTCCCGCAGGTGCTCCTCATCGCCTTCGGCGAGCGGCCGTGAGGTTCCAGGACGCGTCGCCCGACGCGCGCGCGGTCGTCTATGCGGGAATCCAGGCGGAGCCGCTCGTCGCACACGCTGCGGCACTCCTCGCCGATGCGACCCCCGATCAGCGGGTTCTCGCGCGAGCCGTGATGAACGGGATGTCGACCGACCCGCTGGCGTGGCAGGCGATGTTTCCGAGCCTGTTCGGTCCGGCGGCGCCGAGCGCCGGTCCAGAACGCGAGCGGAGCGAGGCTCTTCTCGCGGCGTCCCTCGAGGTCGCCGAGCGCGGCGAGCAGGTCCGCTCGCAGGTCCGCGGCGCGATCATCGAATCGCTGACGGAGACGCTCGTCCGGCGCCGGCCCGGGGCGGCCGCTCCGCCCGCCGTCCGCCGCGAGCGGCGGATCCTCTTCGACGGCGTCCGTGCGGAGATCCATCCGTACGACGTGACGGTCGAGACGCCGGGCGTCGCCGAGGCGATCGATTGCAAGTGGGGCGCGCGGGGGATCAACGCCGATGTCCTCCATCAGCTCGACGACGCGCGAACCCACGCCGCCGACGAGGACGAGACGCTCCGGGCGACGATCGTCGTCTTCGACGCCGAGCGCTCCTGCCGGGTCCGGTTGGACCGCCAGACCGCGCCACACGACGACACTCGTCTTGTCTCGATCGAGACCCTCGACGAGCTCGCCCGGCCATGACCGACGCTGCCCCGGCCGCACCCGCCGTCTCGTCGTGGGAGACCTCGTACCGGATCCGCTTCGACGAGGCCGGACCCGACGGGCTCCTCCGCACCTCGGGGTTCATGCGCTACGCCCAGGACCTCGCATGGCAGCACTCCACGGGGCTCGGGTTCGGGCGGGCGTGGTACGCCGAACGCGGCCTCACCTGGCTGGTCCGTGCCGCGCGGCTCGTTGTCCTCCACGCCCCGGAGATGGGCACGGACGTCAGCGCGCGAACCGAGATCGCGGGCATCCGCCGCGTGTTCGCCCGGCGCCACGGCGAGTTCCGCCTCGCCGACGGCCGCCTCGCGGGTTGGGTCGACACCGACTGGGTCCTGATCGACGCCCGCGGCGCCCCGACGCGGATCCCGCCGATCTTCGCCGAGTCGTTCGGCGAGGGCCGATCACTCGACGGAATCCGCCGAACGCCGCTGCCGGACACGCCGCCCGACGCGGTCCACCGCCCGATCGTCGTTCGTCCGCACGAGCTCGACCCGATGGCCCATGCGAACAACGCGGTCTACCTCGACTGGCTCGAGGAGGCGCTGCTGGCGGCAGGTCCGACCGCGGCCGAAGCCGTCGCCGCGACCCCACGCGCCTACCGGATGGAGTACGTCCTGGCCGCCGAGGGCGGCGACGCGCTCGACGCCGCTGCATGGCCGACGGCCGAGGGCTGGGCGGTCCGAGTGACCGGAGCAGGCGGCGGAGCGGATCGTTTCCGGGCGATGATCAGCCGCGGCCAGGGCCCGCGCGAGGAGGATCGATGACGCGAACGGTGTTGAGCGGCGGCCGAGTGTTCGACGGCACGGGCCACGATCCCGCTCGCGCGGACGTCGTCGTCGAGGCGGGCCGGATCGTCGCGCTCGGGACGGGGCTCGACGGCGACACCCAGGTCGACGTCAGCGGCCGGACGATCCTGCCCGGTCTGTTCGACTGCCACACCCATGTCTGCGTCTCGCACGTCGACCTCTGGCGTCAGGCCCAGCAGCCGTTCTCCTCGCAGTTCTACGAGGCGGCGAGGAACCTGCAGCGGACGCTCGCGATCGGGATCACGTCCGCCCGCGACGCCGGCGGCGCCGACCTGGGGATCAAGGAGGCCGTCGCCGACGGCTCGATCCCGGGCCCGCGCCTCCAGATCTCGATCGTCATGCTCAGCCAGACCGGCGGACACGGCGACGACTGGTATCCATCGGGGAACGACATCGCCCTCTTCGTTCCGCATCCCGGCCGCCCGTCCGGGATCGTCGACGGCGTCGACGAGGTCCGCCAGAAGGTCCGCGAGCTCCATCGCCTCGGCGCGGACGTGATCAAGGTCGCGACCTCGGGTGGCGTGCTGTCCCCGCGCGACGACCCGCGGCAGGCGCACTTCCGGCCGGCCGAGCTCGACACGCTTGTCGAGGAGGCCAGCGCGGCCGGGATGTTCGTCATGGCCCACGCCCAGGGCGCGGACGGGATCAAGAACGCCGTTCGGGCGGGCATCCGCTCGATCGACCACGGGATCTATCTCGACAATGAGGCGATCGACCTCATGCTCCAGCGCGGCACGTGGTTCGTCCCGACGCTCGTCGCCCCGCAGGGCGTCCTCGACGCGGTCGCCGCCGGCGTCCAGCTCCCGACGGCGGTCGTCGACAAGGCTCGGATGGTCATCGAGATCCATCGAAACGCCTTCCGCCGGGCCGTCGAGGCGAACGTCCGGATCGCGATGGGCACCGACAGCGGGGTCACGCCCCACGGGCGGAACCTCCGCGAGCTCCAGCTCATGGCGGATGGCGGCATGGCACCGGGGGCAGTCCTCGAGGCGACGACGCGGTCGGCGGCGGAGCTGCTGGGTGTGGACGGCGACCTCGGGACGATCGAGGAGGGCAAGGTGGCCGACCTCGTGGTCGTCTCCGGCGACCCATACGTCTTCACGGATCTCGCGGACCGGGTGGAACAGGTCTGGCAAGGCGGAGCCCGCGTCATCTGAGCTGTCACGGGCTCCTGCGATCGTCAGCCCGATGACCCGCCGCGCCGATCCTGGTCGCATCGAGGCCGCACGGCGGGCGGCAACGATCGCCCGTCTCAGGTCGGCCGGCTGGCCGTTGCCCCGGGCCGAGGCAACGGTCACCGCATGGGAGGCGTCCCTGCGAGCCGCCGGCCGCCGCCCCACCCGGGCGGACTGGGAGTCGTTCCCGAGCCCTCCCGAGGCGGGACGATGACGCCGGTCAGTTGCCGCAGGGCGCGACGTTCCGCCAGTTCTCGACGACGTCGTTGACGGTCTGGGTGCCGGTCGCGCCGTAGCTGAGCGTGAGCTGGCGGTTCGCGATCTCGCCGCACGCTCCGTCTTTCTCGACGTAGGCCCAGGCGTCGCTGGCGGTCCCGACGAGGACAAACTTGTACTCGAGCTGGGTGCCCTCCTTTCCGGTGAACTGGATCGTCCAGTGGGTGGCGTCGACGCGAGTGAGCTCGGTCACGCCCGGTGTCCATTGCGGGTAGCCGCCGTCGAGCCGATCGAGGAAGCCGGCGACCGTGACATCCCGACCGGTCGCGTCGGTCGTGGCCGGGACGGTCACGTTGAAGACGAGCGTGACCGTCCGGAGCTCGGCGGTCGCCGAGACCGGGGACGACGTGGCCGATCGATTGAATGAGGTGTCGACGGCGCGCACGACGTACCAGTAGGTCGTGCCCTCGTCGACCGCCGTGTCGGTGAAGCCCGCCGACGTCGTCGCCCCGATCAGCGCGTACGGCCCGCCGGACGCGTCGCCGCGCAGGACTTCGTAGCCGTACAGGCTCGGATCGCCCGCGATCGGATCCCAGCTGAGCTCGACGCCGGCCGGCGACGCCGACACGACGTGGAGACCCGTCGGGACCACGGGGGCGGTGGTGTCGCCGCTCGGGTTCACGGTCAGGGACCCCGCCTGCGCGGGCGAGTAGCCGTTGCCGATCCCGTCGAGGTCGGCGTAGACCCAGTCGCGCCCCGCGGTCACCGAGTAGCGATAGGCGTAATCGAAGGTCCCCGTCGCCTCCGGCAGGAGCGAGGCGACGAACTCGTCGTTGTTGCCCGCGTCGGTGTTGAAGGACGCGTCGACCCACTGCCAGGCGGCGTTGCCGGCCGGGTCCGAGCCGTCCGGCCCGAAGCCGAGCTGAGCCGTCAGGCTCGGCGCGGCACCGGGCTGGTTGGTCACGCCGTCGATCCAGACCTGCCCGTAGGCGTTGTCCGTGCGATCGGTCGCGCTGATGACATGGGTCATCGAGGGCGGCCACTGGAGGTTCGCCCAGCCGATGACGAGGTGCGGGAGGCCGCTGACCTCATTCGAGGGCGCGCTCGCGTTGCCCGCGGCGTCGAGGGCGCGGACCACGACGTAAACGGTTCGGGCGTTGTCGAGGCCGTCGATCGTGAAGGACGTACCGGTGACCGGGGCGCCGTTCGCCTTCGTGTAGCCGCCACCGCTCAGCGGGCTGACCCACACGTCGTAGCCGGCCGCGCCGGCCGACGCGGTCCACGCGACCGACAGCTGGTTGGCCGCCTCGGCGGTGACATGGAGGTTCGTCGGCGCGGCGGGCGGCGTCAGGTCGACCGAGCCGCTCGCCAGGAGGAGAGCCGACATCGCCGGCAGGGTGACCGCGACGCTGCCGCCGGCGACCGCGACGGAGCCGGCCGCGGCGACCCCGACGCCGAACCGCCGCTGCAGGGAGATCCCGTCGGGCACGTACCCGTCGACCGGGATGCCGACCAGATGAGACGAGCCGGAGCGGTTCAGGACGAGGATCGCGACCTGGCTGCCCGTCTTCCGACCGTAGGCCACGGTCTCGGTCGCGTCATCGGCGAGGAGGACCTGGAAGTCCCCACTCCGCAGCGCCGGCACCGCCGCACGAAGGTCCGCGAGCGCGGTGTAGTGGGCGAGGAGATCCGTATCTGGGGTGCCGCCCTGGTCCGCCCAGGGATAGGTCCGCCGGTCGTCCGGATCGTCGTCGCCGCTGATCCCGACCTCGTCGCCGTAGTAGACGGTCGGCGCGCCCGGCACGGTGAACTGGATGAGCGAGGCGAGCTTCACCCGGAGCTTGCCGGCCGCCACGTTGGCGGCGTTGCCCTCCTTTGCTGCCGTCGTCTCGACGCCCGGGGTGAGCGTCCACAGCAGGCGCTCCGTGTCGTGGCTGTCGAGGAGGTTCATCAGCGAGTAGTAGGCCGCGTCCGGATAGTCCTCGCGCTGCGAGGCGAGCCGGTCGGCGAAGTCGCTGACACTGATCTGGTGGCCGCTGTCGGCGAAGCCCTTCGAGTCGAAGCTCTGCGGAGCGAGCAGCGCCAGGACGGCGTCGCGGAGGCGGTAGTTCATCGTCGTGTCGAGCCGGTCGCCGCGGAGCATCCGGAGCAGGGTCGAGTCCTTCTGCCACGTCTCGCTGATCGTCAGGGTCTGTGGGTTCGTCGCCTTCACGATCGAGCGGAACGATTCCCAGTAGCCGTTCGGGAACGACGGATCGCCCGACACATCGAGCCGCCAGCCGGACGCCCCGGACTGGATCCAGCGCTTCGCGATCGAGTCGGGCGCGGTCAGGAAGTAGGCCTGCACGGCAGCCTGGTCCTTGCGCAGGACCGGGATCGAGTCGAACCCGAACCAGCCGTCGTACGTCGCGGACAGCGCCCCGGCCGACCCGGCGCAGGTTCCCGTGCCGGCCGCGACGTCGTGGAACACGAACCACGACCGGTACGGCGAGCTCGTCGACTCGCACGCGCCCACGGTCGCCGAGTGGTGATACCGATCGAACAGCGGGCTGTCCGAGCTCATGTGGTTGAACACGCCGTCGAGGATCACCCGGATCCCGAGCGCGTTTGCGTGCTTGACGACATTGTCGAAGTCCTTCTGGGTGCCGAAGGACGGGTCGACCTGCGTGTAGTCCTGGGTGTCGTAGGAGTGGTTCGAGCCCGCGTCGAAGATCGGGTTGAAGTAGATCGCCGTCACGCCCAGCGCGTCGAGGTAGGCGAGCTGCTGGTCCACGCCCTTCAGGTCGCCCCCGAAGTAGTCACGGCCGCGCGGCTGCTCCTTCGTTGGACTGCCCGGGGGCGGCGTCGTGTCGAACCGCCACGGGCAGTTCGTCGCGCCGTCGACGTAATTCCGGCAGAAGCCTTCGGGCTTGACGCCCCAGGGCAGGGCCAGGACCGGATCGTCATAGCGGACGTCGCCGGTCAGCGGGTCGTTGCCGTGGCGGCCGTTCCGGAAGCGGTCCGGGAAGATCTGGTAGATGACCGCATCCTGGGCCCAGCTGGGCGCGAGGAAGCCCGGGACATGGATCGTCAGGGCCCAGCTCTGGTCGAGCGGGTCGTCGGTCGGGGCGCCGACGCCGCCGTCAAGCGCGGGAGTGTCGTCGGCGTAGTAGTCGGTGTCCGCACCGTCGCTGACGATGAAGCGGTACCAGACGTTGTCGGCCGCCGCGTCGGGAAGGGTGGCCGCCCAGTAGTCGCAGCGCTCCGCCGCGAGCGCCGGGTCATCGCAGCCGACGTTGGCAGCCGCAATCGACATCTTCTTCACCGATTGGCCTGCCGCGTTGAGCGAGTAGACGCGCAGCCCGACACCGGTGACATCGTCGTGGAAGGTCCGGAACCGGATCGTGACCGGCGTGCCGGCCGGGACCGCGCCGCCGGGCGTCCGGTAGAGAGTGCTGCGGGAGTCGTGGCGCAGGCCGTCCCACTCGACGTTGCCGTCGTGGCCGTGGCCGGCGCTGACGGTGAGGACGTGGGTCGCCGCGACGTAGCGGAAGGAGACCTTGGCCCCGGTGGCCGGGACCGTGAACGGGATGTTGGCGCCGTTCGGGACGCCGCCCTGCCCGTAGTTCTCGTCCCAGGTCTCGTTGATCGCGACCTTCGTCTCGTAGCTGCCGGCCGGCAACGCCGTCGTCGTTCGCGTGTACACGCCGTCACCGTCGATGTCCTGGAGCCACGAGCGGAGGCAACCGGGATCCCAGTCGCCCGCGCACCCGAGCTCGCTCTGGAAATTGCCGGGCGCGACCGCGATCACGGAGGTGACGTTGTCGGTCACCCAGTGGGTGCCGTGGTCGTAGTAGAACTTCACGCTCCGATCCGAGCCGAGGCTCAACCCGATGTTGTCGCCGCCGGGGGCCGCGTGGAGGCCGTAGTTCTCGTCCCAGCCGTCGTTCAGCGGAGCCTTGTATTCGTAATTGCCGGCCGGGATCGTGAATGACCGCTGCCACACGTCGTCGTCCGCTTCGAAGGTCAGGTGCGTCGCCGCGCACGCCGGATCCCAGTCGGCGGCACAGCCGAGCTCGCTCTGGAGGCTGCCGGCGATCGTGACGCTCGATGGGTCGGGCGTGTGCGACGCGAGGACCGGGGCCGCGGCGACGGCGGGCAGGAGCGACGTGAGGAGGGCCGTCGCGCCGACTGCGGTGCCGAGCCGCTGGGCGAGGGTGGAGCGTCGTGCGAATCCGGACTGACGGACTGAGCTGGTCGGGGTGAGCATCGAACCGGACCTCCGAGAACCTGACCGGGCACTGGCAAGGCGGAGCGGGATGCCGACGGAACCGGATGGCGCGTCGAGGGAGCGCAACTAAACCGGTTAAGCAGGCGGTCCGGTCAGGATGCGACGGGCTCGCGGCGGTGTCAACGCTCGGCAGCGGTTTAGTCCGCGTTTAGTTGCGACGCCACCCGGGCGTCTGTCGCAAGCGTGGCGCGCGACCCTCAGCCGGCGGCGTCCGGCCGCCACGAGGTGTAGACCGGCGGCCAGTCGTCCGCGCTCGGCCGACGGCCGAACACCGCGTGGTCGATCGACAGCTCGTACAGCGTGTAGCCGTCGTCGATGTCGAACCACCACGCGGCGGCGGCCGCAGCGCGACGGTCCGGATCGGTGACCGCTGTCGCCCGGCCGCGAACGAGAAACTCATGGGGGACGGCCGGGTTCTGGTGGGCGTGAAGGGCGTACCGGCCGTCGGCCGCGAGATCGGCGGCCTTCGCCGACCCGTTGATGACGAAGAGCAGGAGCCGCCCGTCGACGACCTTCACGTAGACGGGGTGGATCCGCGGCGGTCCGTCGCCGCGAACGGTCGCGAGGAGTCCCTCGTCGATCTGCGATCGAGAGAAGAGCGCGCCGCCCTCGGCGGCGATCGTCGGGGCGGCGGCGGCAAACTCGGCCCAGGTGGTCATCGGTGCTCCGCGGAGGGCTCCAGGTGGCGCGGCGGGACGCGGCTCAGCGGAACGGCTCGCGAAGGTGATCGTCGCCGAAGCCGTCGCGGCTGTCGACGCCGAACTGGGCGGCGATCGCGAACAGGACGACGAGGATGAGGATGAACAGCAGGTTGGCGAGTGTGGTTTCCATCGGTGGTGGACCTCGATTGGCGGCAATGGTGCGGCGGATCGATGAGATCATTGTGCAGCGTTACCGGTATCCTGATAAGGTCCGCTCTGATGGCGAAAACGAGGACCAGTTCGGCGCTTGAGCTGCTCGTCGAGCTCGACCGCACCGCGCCGGAGCCACTTCATCGCCAGCTCGAGCACGGGCTCCGGGCGGCCATCCGCGACGCCCGTCTTGCGGCCGAGACGAGCCTGCCGTCGACCCGTGCGCTCGCCGCCCAGCTCGGCGTCTCGCGCGGCATCGTCGTGGAGGCCTACGAGCAGCTCGTCGCCGAGGGCTATCTCGCGGCGCGGCCCGGCGGCGCCACGCGGGTCGCCCGGGCTGCCACCACGCCCCCGCCGCCTCGCGCCGAGCTCGCGCCCGCGACCTTCGCGTTCGACTTCCGCTCCGGCCGCCCGGATGTGAGCGAGTTTCCGCGATCGGCGTGGCTGCGCTCGATGCGGCACGTCCTCGCCACCGTTCCCAGCGAGCGCCTGACGTATCTCGGCGGACGCGGGATGCCGGAGCTTCGGACCGCGCTGGCCGCGTACCTGAACCGCGTCCGGGGCACCGCCGCCAATCCGGCGGACATCGTCATCTGCTCGGGGTTCGCCCAGGGCCTGGGCCTCGTCGTGCGCTCCCTCGCCGCGCGCGGCGCGCGGCGGGTCGCGATCGAGGACCCATCCGACGTGGAGTACGCGACGACGATCCGGACGACCGGGCTCGACGTCGTCGCGATCCCCGTCGACGAGGCGGGGCTCCGGGTCGACGCCCTCGATGCCGCCGACGCCGACGCCGTCGTCGTCACGGCCGCCCACCAGTACCCGACTGGCGGCGTGCTCCCGCCGGAGCGTCGCTCGGCGCTGGTGGCGTGGGCCGACCGACGCGGCGGAACGATCGTCGAGGACGACTACGACGCCGAGTTCCGCTACGACCGCGAGCCGATCGGCGCGATCCAGGGCCTCCGGCCCGAGCGCGTCGTCTACGCCGGCTCCGCGAGCAAGATCCTGGCGCCCGGTCTCCGTCTCGGCTGGCTCGTCGTGCCGGGCGACCTTGTCGAGCCGCTCGCCCGGGCGAAGGAGGCCGCCGACAACGGCTCGCCGGCCTTCGATCAGCTAGCGTTCGCCGATCTCCTCGAGCGCGGCGAGCTCGATCACCACCTCCGCCGATTGCGGCCGATCTACCGCCGGCGACGCGACGCCCTGCTCGCGGCCCTGGCCGGCCATCTCCCCGAGCTCGAGCCGGTCGGGGCGTCGGCGGGGCTCCACGTCCTGGCGTTCCTGCCGACGGGCCTCGACGAGGCTGGGATCGTGGACGCGGCGGCCGCCGCCGGGATCGGCCTGTCCGGTGTCACGCAGCGGCGCACAGCGCCCGGCCGCTCCGGGTTGATCTTCGGCTACGGCGGGATCGGAGAGACGGCGATCGACGACGGGATCCGTCGACTGGCCGACGTGATCGCGGCTCAGCCCACGACCTGACCCCTGGTCGGCGCGGCCGGGAGTCGCTCATCCCGGGCGACACGGGCTCGGGCGGCGCGATCGACGTGTCAGACTCCGCGCCGATGAGCGAACGGTCGCCGATCCTGGCCGTCTACGGCACCCTCCGCCGCGGCGAGGCGAACGAGCAGCTCCTGGCGGACGCGACCTTCCTCGGGACCGGATGCGTCGACGGACGCCTGTTCGAGATGCAGCGGAGTGACGTCCGCCCGTATCGATATCCGTCGCTGATCTCCAGCTCGTCCGGCGACGTCGTCGTGGAGTTGTACCGCCTCGGCGGCTCCGCGACGCTCGCCGCCGTGGACGCCCTGGAGGCGTACGACCCGGCCGACGAGCCCGGCTCCGAGTATCTCCGGGTCTGGGTCGCGGTCCGCGACGGCCCCGTCGACTGGGCATGGGTCTACACGTACAACGGCCCGTCGGACGCGATCGGGGGCTCCATCGACGACGGCGACTGGGTCGCCCACCGCCGCCGATTGTCCGCCGTCGACGTCCTGGAGCGCACCACGGACTGATTTTCCTGTCTTGACAAACAGATTTGTCGGTGACAGGATGACGCCATGCTCGACATCACGGTCATCGAGAGCCCCGCTGCCGCGGAGGCCTCGCTCGACCCCATCCGCTCCCGGCTCCTTGCGGAGCTCGCGACACCCGGTTCGGCATCGACCCTCGCGGTCAAGATCGGACTGCCGCGCCAGCAGCTGAACTACCACCTTCGAACGCTCGAGCGGCACGGTCTCGTCGAGCTCGTCGAGGAGCGTCGCAAAGGCAACATGACCGAGCGACTGCTGCAGGCGACGGCGGCGTCCTACGTGATCTCGCCCGTGGCCCTCGCGGCCGTCCAGCCCGACCCGGAGCGGGCGCCCGATCGCCTCTCGGCGTTCTGGCTGCTCGCGCTCGCTGCGCGGCTCGTCCGCGATGTCGGCGCGCTGCTCGTGGGGGCCCGCAAGGCCGGCAAGCGGGTGGCGACCTTCGCCCTCGACGGCGAGATCCGGTTCGCCTCGGTCGCCGACCGTGCGGCCTTCGCCGAAGAGCTTTCGCACAGCGTCGCGGCCCTGGTCGCGAAATACCACGACGACGCGGTCGCTGGCGGCCGCACGCATCGGATCGTCGTGGCGATCCATCCCGGCGTCCCGTCCGCGACCGACGTCGCCCTACCCGAGGCGCCCGAGCTCACGGAGGAATCCTGAGATGGCCCATCCCTTCGAGGTCAGCGGCGAGCTGACCGTCCACGCCACGCCCGAAGAGGTCTGGGAGGCGTTCTCGTCCGGTGCCGCGATGGACGGCTGGTGGATGGGCGAGAACGAGCTCGAGCCGCGGCTCGGCGGGGCCCTCCGCACGACGCTCCCCGGCTTCACGATGGAATCGACCGTCACGACCTGGGAACCGCCGCATCGCTTCGCGACGACGAGCC
>DASXTH010000147.1:0-7443 GCA_036505555.1 Candidatus Limnocylindrales bacterium
GGCCGTTCCACCACCCGGGCTGGTCCAGGGGCGCGGCGGCGGGTGCGGCCGATTGCGGCGGCGGCGGGCAGGCCGACGCGAGGGTCTCCGAGGTGGCCGGATCCGAAGACGGCCCAGGTTCGGATTCGGACGTCCGCGGCGAGACGTTCGGGCTGGAGCAGGCGCCGACCAGCGCGATCAGCGCGGCCGCGGCGAGCCGCGCGCGTGGGCCTAGATGCGGCGCGTGTTCAGATCGACGATCTCGCTGCCGGCGGGGCTCGACGGCGACGCCGCGCCGGACGACGACGTCACGGTCCGTCTCGGCGCGCGGGACCCGGACCACGTTCGCAGCCCCGACACGACCCCGGACAACATCGTGTCCCGAAGTCCGACGACCGTCCGGTCGATCGCCCTGAGCGCAAGCCCGAAGACGGTCAGCGCCGCGATCAGAATGGACGCCGCGACCACTGCCCCGAGCGGCAGGAACGGGAAGGGCATCGGGTCCTCCGGATCGTGCGGTCGGGTCGGCGGCTCTCCTCCGGCCGCCGCCGACTCCGGTCATCATGGCGCGGATGCACGCGGCCGTCGAGTGCCGAATGTCCCGAATGCGATCCCGCCTACGTCCGGGTCGAGACCGATCGCCGGGCGGACCGCTCAGCCCTTGACTCCGCCCACCGCCAGCCCGCCGACGATGTAGCGCTGGAAGAAGAAGAACACGATCGACACGGGCGCCGCAAACAGGATCGCGAACGCCGCAAAGTCGGACCACGGCGTCTGCCCGAACGCGCCGACCATCTTGGCCAACGCCAGCGACAGGGTGTACCCCTGATCGGGGTCATTCAGGAAGATCGAGGGGAAGTAGAAGTCGGTCCAGCCGGCGATGAACCCAAGAAACCCTGTGACCGCGAGCGCAGGCGTGGCGAGCGGAAGCACGATCTTGAAGAACGACTGGTTGGTGGTGCAGCCGTCGACCGCGGCTGCTTCCTCCAGCTCCTTCGGAATCGTATCGAGATAGCCCTTGAGGTTCCAGATGGCGAAGGGCAGGGTCCCCGACACGATCGCCAGCCCCACCCCGACGAGCGAGGTCCGCAGCGCAACCTCGCCGATGATCGGAAAGTCGCCCTTCACCGAGTTCAGCAGGATGAAGAGCGGCGCGATCGTCGCGACTGCGGGCAGCATGAGCACGCCGAGGATGGCGATCATCAGGAGCTCCCGGCCGCGGAATCGGAGTCGCGAGAAGCAGTAGGCCGCGAGCACACCGATTCCGACGGAGAACAGGGCGACCGCGCTCGCGAGCAGGAGGCTGTTGCGGGCGAGCTCGAGCAGGCTGATCTCGTCGGTGGTCGGCTGTGCGATCACCCGAGCGAACGCGGCGAGGGACGCGCCGGGTGGGATCAGGCCGTCCGGCCTCGAGATGTTCCGTGGGTCGAGCGCAAGCGAGAAGATCCACAGGATCGGGAACAGAACGGTCGCCGTGATGACGAGGCACAGGACCTGGAGCAGGACCTGCTGGCGGCCGCTGAGCCGCCCGCGGCCGCCCCGCCTGGTGCGGGCGACGGGTACGGTCCGGGCCTTCTCGATGCCGGCGACGGCTGTCATCGGGCTCTCCCTGCGGCATGTCGGACGTGAATCCTCCGGACGGAGGTCCGATCGTCGGTGCTCATTCGGAATAGCTCGCGGTCGCGCGGGCGAGGCGGTTCGTCACGAGGGTGATCCCAAGCAACAGGAAGAACAGGATCACCGAGAACGCGGCCGCGACCCCATAGAGCTGGAAGTCGTTGACCAGCTTGTAGCCTTCGGTGACGAAGAGCTCGGTCCGACCGAACGGCCCGCCGCTGGTCATGAAATACGACAGGTTGAACAGGTTGAACGTCACGACAAAGCCGTAGATCGCGTAGGGCAGCATCGCCGGCCGGAGGAACGGCAGGGTCACGACCTTGAACCGCTGCCAGGCCGTTGCGCCGTCCATCTCGGCCGCCTCGTACAGGTCCGGCGGGACACTCTGGAGGGCGCCCGTCGCGACCACCGAGTTGAGCGGCCAGCCGAGCCAGGTGTTCGCCGTCAGCAGGGCGAAATACGCGAGCGGTAGGGGAATGAACGGGATCGGGTCGTCGACCTGACCGATCCAGTCGAGACGGAACGTCTCCGCCGGGATCTTCAGCAGGCCACCGATCCCCGTGAGGACCATGTTGATCGCGCCGTTGTCCTGGTCGAACAGATGACGCCAGACCGTCGCAACGATGATCGGCGGGATGATGACCGGGAGGATGAAGAGAGCGCGGTAGACCTTCTTGAAGCGGAGCCCGTTGACGTTCAGAAGGAGCGCGATCGCCACGCCCAGGATGACGTGGATGACGACGTTCGAGAAGGCCCAGAAGAGGTTGAAGAAGAGCAGGCGCAGGAACTCGAAGTTCGGGATGTTCAGCTTGCTCTGGATGATCTGCGTGTAGTTGTCGAGGCCGACGAGGTTCGGGGCGACCTTGCCGCTGAGGTTGCCCAGCCCGAAGTCGGTGAACGACATCCAGGTCTGATACAGGAGTGGATAGAACGTGATCACGCCCATCACGAGGAACGCCGGCGTGAGATAGAGGATTGCCGTCCGCGCGTCCGGCGAGAACCGACTGCGTCGGCGGGGCTGCGGCAGCGAGATCGCTGGAGCGGTCATCACCAATCCTCGTGACCAGGTTCCCGGGGATGGCAGGGAGGTACCGGATCGTACGCCGTGGGGATCCGAAGGATGTGGTCGGTCCGGGCGCCGGCGGTGCCGGCGCCCGGACCAGCCGGTGCTACTTCTTGTTAGCGGTGTTCATCGCCGTGCAGGCGGTGGTGGCGGCGGTCTTGCCGTCGGTGCCCTTCGTGATCACGCTGGCGAGTGCGTTGTCGAAGTTGCCCCAGAAGTTGTCGAGCTCGGGGATCTGCGGGCGCGGGAAGCCCGAGGCCACGGCCTCGGCGAACTTGGCCGTGATCGGATCGCTGATCTTGATCGTCTTGTCGGCCGGGATGTGTCCCGCGACGTCAACGAAGACCTGCTCGTTATCGGTCTTCACCATTTCGAGGGCGAAGTTGATCGCGAGCTGTGAATCCTTGCTGTTGGTGTTGATGTACCAGCCGTCGACGCCGGTCAGCGGCTGCGAGGGGCCCTTGGGGCCGGCCGGCATCGGCGCGACCGCGAGGTTGTCCTTGAGGGCGTCCTTGTAGCCGCCCGAGGCCCACGGGCCGTCGACGATGAGGTTGATCTTGCCGGACTTGAAGTCAGCGGCGAGGTCGTCGTACTTGTTGTACCACTTGGCGCCCGCGGTCTGGAGATCCTGGAAGTATTTGTACGCGTCCCCAACACCGGTCGTGTCGGCGACGCATTTGCCGCTGTCATCCATCAGCTTGCCGCCGAAGGCGGCCCACCAGCCGAAGGAGTGGTACGAGCTGTGGGCGTCGAAGCCGGCCTTGATCGAACCGTCCTTCACGCCCGCGAGGAGCGCGTCCGTCGTGGCCGGCGGGGTCGCGATCTTCGACTTGTCGTAGTACATCGCGACGGCCTTGAGGGACTCGGGGACCATGTAGAGCTTCCCAGCGACCTTGCTGCCGTCGATCGAGACCTGCGAGTCGTTGCCGAGCTTGCCCTCGAGCTGCGAGGTCACGTCGAGGAACAGCTTGGCGCGAGCCTCCTTGCCGAGGCTGTCGTTCGGGGCGATGAACAGGTCCGGCCCGCCGCCGCTCGCGGCCTCGAGCTCGAACTTCTTGAACAGGTCGTCGAACTTGACGTCCTGGATCGTCAGCTTCAGGTCCGGGTTTGCGGCCTTGATCTTGTCCGTGACGGTCTTGAGAGCCTGTGCCTCGGTCCCGGCGCCGGAGCCGTATGAATGCCAGACGGTAAGCGAGCCCTTGAGGGCCCCGCCCGCTCCGCCGCCACCGGCCGACGGCGCCGGCGTCCCACCGCTGCTGCATGCGCCGACCACGATCGCCAGGCCGGCGAGGGTGCTGAACACCCGAAGTTTCGCGTTCATGTCCTGTGTGTCTCCTCCTCGAGATGGATGGTTGGCCGGCATGGCCGGCCGTGCCGCCGTCGGAGCGGCGGACGGTCCCTTGGATCGCGTCGGCGACCAGCGGTCGGGTCCGCGACTCGTTCAGGCTGACATCGGTCTGCCCGCCGTCACCTCCTGCCTGCCTGCGACACGGGCCCGGTCGACGACCGGACGACGAGTCGCGTCTCCAGCCGGCGGTGGACGGGCGCGGCATGCCCC
Source organism: Candidatus Limnocylindrales bacterium (assembly GCA_036505555.1). Lineage (GTDB taxonomy): Bacteria > Chloroflexota > Limnocylindria > Limnocylindrales > CSP1-4 > CF-46. Next base: position 4,218 of record DASXTH010000147.1, read on the forward strand.
CCTTCCATCACCGACAACAGCAGCCGAACGGCCGCTTCACCCTTCCCGCGGACGGGCTGGTGGACGGTCGTCAGGGGCGGATCGGTCGATGCCGCCAAGTCGACGTCGTCGAAGCCGACGACGCTGATGTCGGCAGGCACGGCCTGTCCGCGCTGGTGGATCGCGCGGATGGCGCCGATCGCCATCGCGTCGCTCATGGCCAGGATCGCGCTCGGCCGGCGGCCGGCGACCCATAGCCGATCGAACGCCTCGATCCCGCCGTCGACGGTGGCCGGGCCGACCGCGATCGCATCGTCGGTCAGCTCGACCCCTGCCTCGGCGAGGGTCTCGGTGTAGCCGCGGAGGCGGCGGTCGACGACGCCGTGCCCGCCACTGCCGGCGACGCGCGGCCCGTCGATGGCGAGGACCGCGATATCGCGGTGGCCGAGCTCGAGGAGGTGGGCGGCCGCGAGACGGGCGCCGCCCTCATCGTCGACGTCGACCGACGCCGCATCACCGGTCGTCGCGGAATCGACGAGGACCATCGGCAGCCCCGCCCGCCGGACCTCGTCGATCTCCGGGTGGTCGTCGGTCAGGCCGATCGCGACGACGCCGTCGACGGTCGCCCGGTGGATCGCGCGGGTCAACGAGCCGTGCAGCGGCGAAATGAAGTGGAGGCCGTAGCCGCGCTCTTCCGAGACGGAGGCGATCCCCGCGCTGAACGTCCCGAAGAAGGGGTTCGCGAAGATCACCGACAGGTCCTGGGGCGTCAGGATCCCGATGGAGCCGGTCTTCCGCTGGGTGAGCATCCGGGCCACCGGGTCCGGCCGGTAGCCGAGCTCGTTCGCGATGTCGAGGATCCGCGTCGCCGTGGCGCTGTTCAGCCGATCTGGATTGTTGAACGCAAACGACACAGCCGTCTTCGAGACGCCTGCCCGCTCGGCCACATCGGCGATGGTCACCCGTCGGGCGACTTGATCCAAGTGCTCCTCCTCGGATCGTCGCCCCCGATCCATCGCGGCAACCGCTGGTGACGGGTTGCGGGATGTGTATCATTGGGCGACAAAACCGGTTTAGCAAACCGGTTTACGGACCCTAGCAGAGACGCCATCGCGACGTCAATGGGCCGCGGTCACAATGTTCCCGCGCCGGACGCGGCAGGACCCACCGCGTCGGCACCCCCTCGAGGAGAGCGCGTGACACGCCGGATCTCGCTGGCGCTGACCCTCCACAATCATCAGCCGGTTGGCAACTTCGGCTGGGTCATCGCCGAGACCTACGACCGCGCCTACCTCCCGATGGTCGACGCCCTCGAGCGCCATCCGGGTGTCCGCGTCGCCCTCCACTACACGGGTCCTCTCCTCGCCTGGCTCCGGACCGAGCGGCCGGACTTCGTCGCCCGTCTCGCAGCCCTCGCCGAGCGCGGCCAGATCGAGATCGTCGGCGGCGGCTGGTACGAGCCGGTCCTCGCGGCCCTCCCCGAGCGCGATCGGGTCGCCCAGCTCATCCGGATGGCCGCCGAGCTCGAGGCGACCTTTGGCCGCCGGCCGCGCGGCGCCTGGCTCGCCGAGCGCGTCTGGGAGCCCGACCTCCCCACGGCCCTCGTCTCGGCCGGCTACGACTGGACGGTCCTCGATGACGCCCACTTCCGGGCGGCGGCGATCCCCGAGGACGACCTCTGGGGCTCGTACACGACCGACGACCAGGGCAAGGTCCTGACCGTCTTCGGCACCGAGCAGGGGCTGCGCTACCGGATTCCGTTCGCCGACGTCGAGGATGTGATCGGCTACCTCCGCGACCACGCCACGGAGGAGGGCGACCGGCTCGGGACGATGGGCGATGACGGCGAGAAGTTCGGCGCCTGGCCGACGACCTGGGACCATTGCTGGGGTCCGGGCCGCTGGGTCGAGCGCTTCTTCGACGCCCTCGACGCGAACGCCGACTGGCTCACGACGATGCCGCCGTCGGACTGGACGGTCGCGCATCGGCCCGTCGGACGGGTCTACCTGCCGACCGGTTCCTACGCCGAGATGGGCGAGTGGGCGCTTCCGGCCGACGAGGGCCTGGCCTTCGGCCGGGCGCTGCGCCGGGCCCGCGCGGAACACCGGCCCGAGGCCCGCTGGCTGCGCGGCGCGATCTGGCGCAACTTCCAGGTTCGCTACCGCGAGATCAACGACATCCACAAGCAGATGCTCGCGACGAGCGATCTCGTCGACCGGATGACGCCCGGTCCGGCCCGAACGGCGGCCCTGGATCATCTGCTCGCCGGTCAGTCGAACGACTGCTACTGGCACGGCCTCTTCGGCGGGATCTACCTGCCGGACCTGCGGGTGTCGGCCCTCGCCCGGCTGATCGCGGCGGAGGATCTCGCGACCGGGATCGGCGAGCCGTGGAGTGAGCGTCGCGATGCCGACCTCGACGGCCGCGAGGAGATCGTCCTGACGAACGCCGGCGAGATCGTCACGATCAAGCTGGAGGAAGGCGGCGGGATCGCCCGCTGGGACCTGCGAGCGGGCGCCCATCCGCTCGCGGCGGTCATGCGCCGCCGGCCCGAGGCGTACCACGAGACGCTCCGCGAGCACGAGACGGCGTCGCACGACGCGCCCGAGACGACCGAGGGCGGCGCGCCCGCTTCCATCCACGACATCGTCAGGGTCAAGCAGGAAGGGCTGCTGGAGCGCCTCCGCTACGACGCCTACGAGCGCCGCTCGGCACTGGTCCGGATCGTCGCCGCCGACACCACCCCGGAGGCGCTGGCGTCCGGCGCGGCCGACGAGCTGGCCGACCTGCGCGACAGCACCTGGACGCTGGACACGCTCGAGGCCGATCGGGTCGTCCTCCACCGGGCCGGGTCCGTCCAGACCGCCGACGGCCCGGTCCCGATCGAGGCGACGAAATCCATGTGGCTCGGCGGCGGCCGGACCGACCCGCGGCTCGACGTCGAACTCGTCATCGCCCACGCCGGGGATCCGGGCGATGCACCCCTCGACGCGGTCCTCGCGCTCGAGTGGTCGACGATGCTCCTCGGCGGCGGGCATAACCCGGCCGCCTGGCACGACCTGGCCGGGCGGCGGATCGCCCACGACGCGGTTGCGATGCTTGCCGACACGAGCCGGGTGATCGCCGGGAACGACCAGCTGGGGATCGAGGTGGAGACGACCACGGATCGCCCGGTCGACGTCTGGATCGCTCCGATCGAGACCGTCTCGAACTCGGAGGGTGGGTTCGAGCTCGTCTACCAGGGCAG
>DASXTH010000148.1:0-7266 GCA_036505555.1 Candidatus Limnocylindrales bacterium
CCAATGGCCATCAGGGCCCGACGCGCGAGCCAGCGTGCTCGATCCAGCCTCCGTTCCCGCGTCGCCACCCGCGCACGATGCCACCCGGCTCTTCACGCGCGATCAACTGCGCGCCAGCGGGCGACGTTGCCTGCCATCCAGGTCAGACGGAGACCGCCCGATCGATCACCGTCACGATCACGACGACGGCGGTGCTCATCCGGAGGTAGCCGGGCAGAAGCCGGCGTGCCGCGGCGAACCAGATCCGGTCGGCGTGGGCGCCGATCCGCGCTCGAACCGCCCGCATCGGTGCAGTCGGGTCGGTGTCGCCGGAGGCGACGAGCCGGCGGACGTCGGCCATCGCGAGCGCGACCTCGGCCCGCAGTCGATCGAGCCCGTCGCTCGGCTCGACGGCCGAAACCGCGGCGCGCAGGTCCGCCCCGTTGTCGGATCCTCCCTCGAGCCAATCGACGAAGTCGAGCTCGCCGATGCGCTCGGCCCGGCCAAACGGCGTGTCGTCGGGGATCCGCTCCGCCATCGCGCGGGCCTCAGCGAGCCTGCCGCCGATCACCAGGATCTCTGCGCGCAGGGCGCGGTCCTCCGGCCGCTCCTTCGTGTTACGGACATAGCGCCGCATCTCAGCCAGGGTGACCGGGACCGAGGGCCCGGCCAACGCCCGGAAGCGCTCGATCTCCCATTCGCCAAGCCACGCGAACGCCTCGAACGCCGGCCGGGACCGAGATGGCCAGGCCGCGAACCAGGCGACGGTCGCCACGAACCCGGTTGCGATCGACCCGATCGCGGCGACCGCGATGGCACCGAGAATCTCCTGCCCATGCCCCACCGAGGCCGTGAGCTGCCCACCCATGATCATGAAGATGATCGACGCGAGGGCGGCAAGGTTGAGGCCGAGAATCGACGGCCCGAGGATGGCCTGGCTCGCCGCATTCCAGACGCGACGCGGGGGAACCGGCGGTTCGTCCAGTTCGGGGTGCCGGCGCAGCGCCCGGCGGTGCGTGTCGATCAGGAGGACGCCGAGCGCGATCCCGATGCTCCCGACCAAGAAGGGCAGTACGACGGAATCGACCCTGATCCGCCGGGTCGTGATCGCGACGTCGAGCAGGACGGCGCCGGCGTACAGGGTCCATGGCACGGAACTGGCGATGAGCAACAGACCGCTATCGGTCAGGCGGCCCAGCCAGACCGTCGCGACGACGAGGGACAGGACGCCGACGATCGCACCGACGCGGATCGCGGGGTGCGGATCGGCGATCAGAAGGCCGTACCCGAAGATTGACCCGACGAAGATCGCCCCGAGCCGGACGAGCCGACGGCGACCCCGCCTTCCCAGGCGGCCCGTCAGCCGGCCGGCGACCAGGCCGACCGCAACCACCGGCAGGCCAACGAGCGCCAGGGCGGTGGTCGAGGCGATGACGGTCCGGGCAATCTCCTGCGGGATCACGGGCGCAGGATGGCACGTCGCCGAGCGGTCGAGCAGTCCGCCGCCGGTACCATGGCGCCGATGGACGATCGATCGCTGCTGCCGGGCTGGGACGCGGTCGAGCCCGACGCCAACGGGCGAGACGCCGCTCCGGACGCGCCCGTCGCAGCCGACGAGCCCGCGCCGCCGACGGCTCCAGGCACCTTCGGCCTCCGCATCCTCGGCGTCAGCGAGGTCGCCCGGGCGATCCGCGAGGCCGTCCGGGCCGACCCGCGCCTGACCGACGTCTGGGTCGAGGGTGAGGTCGGCCGCGTGACTGTCAGCTCCGCGGGCCATGCGTACTTCACCCTGAAGGACGCCCGCAGCACGCTCAACTGCGTCTGGTTCAACGACGACCGCCTGCGCTCGGCGTTCCAACCGCAGGCCGGGCTCCGGATCGTCGTCCACGGCCGGGTCGACCTGTTCGAGCAGCAGGGCGCCGTCCAGCTCTACGTCGAAACGATCCAGCCGGCGGGCTTCGGCGACCTGGCGATCCGGTTCGAGGCGCTCAAGGCGCGGCTCGCCGCCGAGGGACTCTTCGACCAGGCGCGGAAGCGGCCGCTCCCCGCACGCCCCACGACGATCGCCGTGATCACGAGCCCGACCGGCGTCGTCTGGCACGACATCGCGACCGTCCTGACCCGGCGCTGGCCGATGACCTCCGTGCTCCTCGTCCCGTGCAAGGTCCAGGGCGAGGACGCGCCCGAGAGCATCGTTCGCGCCTTCCGTCGGCTGGAGCAGTGGATCGCGGCCGCGACACGCGACGCCCGCGCCGCCGACCTTCCCCAGCTGACGATCCTCGCCCGCGGCGGCGGCTCCCTCGAGGACCTCTGGTCGTTCAACGACGAGCGCGTCGTGCGGGCGGTCGTGGCGCACCCGCTGCCGGTCGTCTGCGGCGTTGGCCACGAGGTCGACGTCACGCTCGCCGACTTTGCCGCCGACGTCCGCGCCGCGACCCCGTCTGCAGCGGCGGAGCTCGTCGTCCCTGACCGGGCCGACTGGCTGGCCGCGTTCCGTCGGGCGGGGGAGCGCACTGCGGCGGCCGTCGGGCGCACGCTCGAGGCGACGCGGCGCGAGCTTGCCGCCGAGCGGCGGGCCCTCGACCGGCTCGATCCGCGCGCCCAGCTGGCGGCCGACCGGGAGCGAGTCGGCCTGCTCCTCGACCGCGCGGTGCGGGTCGCCGAGGCGGCGATCGCTCGCCGCCGCGCAACGCTCGACGCGGCGACAGGAGCCACACCGCGGCCCGTGCTCGCCCGTCTCGCGTCCGCGCGTTCGACCCTCGAAATGGCCGCATCCGCGCTCGCGGTCCTCGATCCGCAGGCGACCCTGGAGCGCGGCTATGCGATCGTCCGCCGGGCGGCCGACGACCGGATCCTGCGCGACCCCGCCGAGGCACCGGCCGGGACCGCGCTCGCGGTCCGCCTCGCCGCCGGCGAGCTTCCCGCAACGGCCACCCAGCGATGATCGACCTCGCGCTCGTCGTCGGTATCGCGATCGTCGTCACGGCCCTGGGCCTGGGCATTGGTATGCTCATCGCCGGGCGCTTGACCCGCTGGCTGAACCGTGTCGACGAGGAGCCGGATGACCGCTGAGCCCGCCACCGGCGCCGAGCCGGCGATCGATCCGGCCATCGCGGCCCTGAGCTTCGACGAGGCGTTCGCCGAGCTCCGCGCCGCCGTCGCCGAGCTCGAGGCGGGCGGGCTGTCGCTCGAGGACACGATCGCCCGGACCGAGCGCGCCGTTGCCCTCCAACGCCACTGCGAGCGCCTGCTCGGGGAGGCCGAGCTTCGGGTCCGCCAGCTCGTCAATCGTCCCGGCGGCGGCCTGGAGGCCCGTGACATCACCGCCGACGAGGCGACGGAGGCCTAGCCTCAGGCGGGCTCGACCGCCAGCGGCGCCGTCGGATCGACCCCGGCCGGGCGGCGGATGGCCAGCGCCGCGACTCCCGCCACGATCGCGATCCAGCCCGCCGCGACGAATGCGGCCGCGTAGTCGCCGACGTGTTCACGGACGACCCCCGCGACCCACGCCGCGATCGCCGCGCCGAGCATGTGCGCCGCAAAGACCCAGCCGTAGACCGCGCCGACGTTGTGCCGCCCGAACCGGTCGGCAACCAGGGCCACCGTCGGCGGAACCGTGGCGATGTAGTCGAGCCCGAACAGGATCGCGAACGCGCCGATCGAGATCGTGTCGTGGACGAACGGCAGGAACAGCAGGCTCAGCCCGCGGAAGCCGTAGTAGATCAGGAGGAGCCGGCGCGGGTCCCAGCGGTCGGTGAGCCATCCGCTCGCGACGGTGCCGACGAAGTTGAAGACGCCCATGACGGCAAGCGCGGTTGACGCCTCGACCGCTGTGAAGCCGTGGTCGACCGCGTGCGGGATGAAGTGCTGCCCGACGAGGCCGTTGGACGTCGCCCCGCAGACGAAGAACGTGCCGGCGAGGAACCAGAAGTCGCTCGTCCGGAGCGCCCGGCGCATGACGCCCGGATCGGGCGGCGGCGTGGCCACCACGGCGCCTGCCTCGACGCCGAGCGGTCGCTCGCCGACGTCGGCGGGGTCGTTGCGGACCCACAGCAGGACCGGGATGAGGAGCAGGATCGAGAGCCCGGCCAGGACGAGCGAGGCAATCCGCCAGTCGGCGACCACCGCGAGCGTCGTGAGGAACGGGAAGAAGATCAGCTGACCGGTGCTGTTGCTCGCCCCGAGGATCCCCGTGACGAGCCCGCGGTTGCGGACGAACCAGCGCGTCGCCACGGTCGGGGCGAGGACGCTCGCGACGAGACCGGTCCCGAGACCCGACAGCAACCCGAACGCGAGCGTCAGCTGCCAGATCTCGCGGACCACGCTCGTGATCAGGAGCGACCCGGCGGTGATCGCGAGGCTGAGAAGGACCACGTTCCGGACGCCGATCCGGCCCATCAGCCACGCGCTGAGCGGCCCCGACAGCCCGAACACGACCAGCCCGATCGCAGCGGCGAAGCTCACCGAACCGGTCGACCAGCCCGGCTCCTTGATCATCGTGACGATGAACGCGCCGGGGGCCGAGCGGACGCCGGCGGTGACGAGGACGACGACCACCGTGACCGCGACGACGACCCAGCCGTAGAAGATCGGGGTCCGTCCGCCGACCGTCCGCCACCTGCTCATCGGAACCTCGCGGATCAGTCGGGGCGGATGTTGTGGTTGAACCTGAAGACGTTGTCCGGATCGTAGCGGCGCTTGACCGCGACGAGCCGCTGCCACCGTTCCGTGCCGTACGCGGCCTGGACCCGCTCGGCAGACTCATCGGCAGGCGAGTAGTTGACGTAGCCGCCGCCGCTGAGGGATGCCGGCTCGAGGAGCCCGGCGACCCGTCGCGCCCAGCCGACACCACGCTCGTCGTCCGCCGGCGATTCCCAGATTCCGAGTCCGCTCGCGTTCCAGCGCGCTGCACGCTGCCCGAAGGCAGCGCCGCCCTCGGGCTCGGTCAGCCCGAGACCGGTCAGGCCCTCGATCATCACGAACGACATGCCCACCGCATCGTCGGCGACCGCCTCGCGGCCGAGTGCCGCGAACAGATCGCCATCGAGATCGCGGAGGAAATGGCCCTTCCAGTAGTGGCGCAGCCCGAATGGCAACAGCCCTCCGAACCCCTGCATCTCGCCGTAGGAGATGGGGCCGACCTCGTCGGAGAGGATCGGAAGACCGTCCCGCAGGCGATTCAGGACCGGCTCCGGGTCGTGGCCGTCGACGATCGCGAACAGGAGCCCGCAGATCTCGCCCAGATCTGGGTCGCGTCTGGCCGTGAGGACCGGCATCATCGCCGACGGCCGCTCCGCGATGATCTCCTGGACGCGGGCGAGGAGGTCCGGGGCCGCCGCCAGCGGATAGCGGATGCGACCGCCCACGACCGGGCGGAGAGGCGTCAGCCGGTAGGTGAACCGGGTCACGACGCCGAAGTTGCCGCCGCCGCCGCGGAGCGCCCAGAGCAGCTCCGGCTCCGACTCGGCATTGGCGATCACGACCGATCCGTCGGCGGTGACGACCTCCGCCTCGACGAGGTTGTCGCAGGTCAGCCCGGCGATCGGCATCAGCCAGCCCAGGCCGCCGCCGAGCGTCAGCCCGCCGATTCCCGTGTCGACGAACGTCCCACCCGGAACGGCGAGGCCGTGGGCCGTCGTGGTTGTGTCGACGTCGAGCCACTGCGCTCCGCCGCTGGCATGGGCGAGCTGCCGATCCGGGTCGACGGTCACGCCTCGCATGTCGGCGAGTGACACGACGAGCGAGCCGTCCGCGTACGCATGCCCCGCCACGCCGTGGCCTCCGCCCCGGACCGCGATGGGCAGGCCGGCAGCGCGCGCCGCCCGGACCGCGGCGACCACCTCGGCTGTCGTCCTGCACATGACGATGACGGCCGGACGTCGATCGAGCATCCCGTTGAATGAGATCCGAGCCTCGTCGTAGCCAGGCTCGCCGGGCAACAACGCGCCCGATGGGAACGCATCACCGATGGCGCGATCGTCGATCTGCATCGATTGGCCCCCTCCTTTCGGCTCCAGCCTACGCTGTCGTTCCCGGCCTTGGGAATGCGTAAAACGTGCGCGTCGCAGGGAACACGTTTACACTCCGAGGGGGCGAAGCACGTCGACGCGCGAAATCGTCGGACGAGCGACCATTTGACCCACTCATCCCGCCTGGAGCCCATCGCCCTCGTGACGACCCCGATCCTGCCGACCATCAAGAGCCCGGCCGACCTGCGCCGCCTGACCGAGCCCGAGCTCGAGCAGCTCGCGGCCGAGATCCGCGACACGATCATCGCGACGGTCGCGACGACCGGCGGGCACCTGGGCAGCAGCCTCGGCGTCGTCGAACTGACCCTGGCGATCCACCGTGTGCTCGACTCGCCGCGTGACCGGATCGTCTGGGACACCGGGCATCAGGCCTACCCGCACAAGCTGATCACGGGTCGGTTCGAGCGGTTCGGGTCGCTTCGTCAGCTCGGTGGGATCGGCGGCTTCCCGCGCCGGAGCGAATCCGAGCACGACGTGTTCGATGGCGGCCACGCCGGGACGGGTCTGTCGATCGGGCAGGGGCTCGCCACCGCCCGCGACATCCGCCACGGGACCGAGCGGATCGCGGTGGTCGTCGGCGACGCAGCGATCACGAGCGGCCTCAGCCTCGAGGCCCTGAATGACATCGGCCAGCGAAAGACCCAGCTCCTGATCGTCCTCAACGACAACGAGATGTCGATCAGCCCGACGGTCGGCGGCCTCTCGAAATACCTCAGCCAGATCAAGCTGTCGGGCACCTGGCAGTCGAGCAAGACCGCGTACGACGAGCTCGTCGGGCGCATCCCGGGTGTCGGCCCGACGGTGCGCGAGCTCGGCCAGCGGCTGCGCGCGTCGGTCGTGAACTTCGCCCAGCCCGGACGGCTGTTCGAGGACCTCGGGATCACCTACATCGGCCTGCTCCCCGGCCACGATCTGAAGGCCCTGCTGTCGACGTTCCAGCAGGCGCTCGAGCTGAAGGGCCCGGTGATCGTCCACGTCCGGACGCAGAAGGGCCACGGCTACCGGCCGGCCGAGGCCGACCAGGTCGGGTTCCACGGGGCCGCGCTCCCCCCGATGACGGTGCCGGCGACGAACGGCAACGGGGCGGTGCACGCTGCCGCCACAGGCGCCCCGGCCGCGCCGGCCGCGACCGCCGCCATGCCGACCGAGTCGATGACCGACGACGCCGCGCCCGCGTCCGCGATCGTTCGGCCGGCGAAGAACCCGAATTACACCGCGGTGTTCGCCAAGGAACTGATCGAGCGGGCGACGGCCGACT
>DASXTH010000149.1:0-3042 GCA_036505555.1 Candidatus Limnocylindrales bacterium
AGCATGGTCGTGTTCGAGGAGGGCCGGCCGCGGACGGGGGAGTACCGCCGGTTCAAGATCCGGACCGTCCTGGGCCCGAACGACTTCGCCTCGCACCAGGAGGTCCTCCGGCGCCGGTTCCGGCGGGCGAAGGCCGGAGACGAGGGCGCCGAGGAGGCGCTCCGCTGGGCGATGCCCGACCTCGTGATCATCGACGGCGGCAAGGGTCAGGTGAGCGCGGCGAAAGAGGTCCTCGACGAGCTGGGGCTGCATGACCTGCCGCTCGCCGGGCTGGCCAAGGAGCGCGAGGAGCTCTTCCTGCCCGGCACGTCCGAGCCGGTCGTGCTGCCGCCGACGTCATCAGCCCTGTACCTCGTCCAGCGGCTCCGCGACGAGGCCCATCGCTTCGCGATCACCTACCACCGCGACCTGCGCTCGAAGCGCCAGACGCGCTCGGCGTTCGACGACCTGCCCGGGGTCGGGCCGAAGCGGCGGCGGGCCCTGCTGCGGGTCTTCGGATCGGCGAAGCGGGTCCGCGAGGCGCCGGTCGAGCAGATCGCGGCCGTGCCCGGGATCGGCCCGTCGCTGGCGGCCCGGATCAAGGAGACCCTGGAGGCCTGAGGCCGGTCGCATCCGTGATGTCGGTTCGCCGACAGCCTCGATGGGCGGGACGCGCCGCACGATGACCAGGGCGCTCCATCGGCGACCGGGGGCCGTCACGAGCACGACGGTCGGGCGTCACCTGCGTGCAACCCGCGATGTGGATCAGCGGCAGTGAGGGCCCTCCGGAGATGAACAAGCACGACGAGCTCACCGACGTCCGACTTCGGGCGCTCGAGGAGCGTGTCGCCAGGCTCGAGGCGGCAGGCAGTGCCGTAACGGCCACGCCGGCGATGGTCGAACCGTCAGGCTCGCTCACCGGTCGAACGGCCGCGCCGGATCAGACCGCCCACCCGATGCCGATCGTGAGCGCCGCCGCCGGCCGTGCGCCATCCATCAGCGCACCCTCGCCCTCGCAGCAACCGCCCGATGCCGCCGCAGCGCGACCCGGGCCCCGCCCGCCGACGTCGCCCCGGATGCCCGCGTGGCCGGGACGTTCGTGGACCGCTTCGATCGCGGAGCTCGAGGAGAAGCTGACCGGCCGCGTGCTCGCGGTGGTCGGCGGCATCGCGCTCGTGGTCGGCGCGATCTTCTTCCTCAGCCTCGCGTTCAGCCGCGGCTGGATCGGCCCGGAGGGCCGCGTCCTGATCGGGGTCGGCTCCGGCGGCGTCGCCCTTGCGCTCGGCGCCTGGATGCTCGATCACCGCCAGCCCACCGTCGGGCGGGTCCTCGTCGCGGTCGGCCTCTCGGTCGTGTCCCTGGCGTTGTTCGCCGCGACACGCCTGTACGGGCTGATCCCCGTCGAGCTGGCCCTACTTGGATCGCTCGTCGCCGCGGTCGCCGCGGCGTTCCTCGCCGTCCGGAACGACGCCGAGATCATCGCCGTCCTGGCCCTGATCGCGGTGCTCGGCGCGCCTCCGATCCTCGGCGCTTCGCCCAGTCTCGTGACCGTGGCGTATCTCGGGACCGTCCTCGTCGGGTTCGCCGTGCTGTCGCTCCAGCGCAGCTGGCGGTGGCTGCCGTCGATCGCGTTCGCCCTGTCGGCGCCACAGCTCGCGTCGTGGATCGCAAGCGGCGCCGAGCCGGTCGCCGCGCTGTTCGCGGTCGTCTGCTTCTGGATCCTCAATGCGGTCATCGCCGGCGGCGAGGAATTTCTCCGGCCGTCGAACCGGCTGCGCCTGGGGAGCGCGACGCTCCTCGTCGCGTCCGCGGCGTTCCTCGTCGGTGCCGGGTTCGCGGTCCTCGACGGTCCGGAAGAGTGGCTGCGCGGCCCGTTCCTCGTCGCAGTGGCCCTCGCTCATGCGATCCTCGCCGGGTCGTTCCTGCTCCGCGAGGGCGATCGGCATCCGTTCGGACTGCTTGCCGCAGGGACCGGGATTGCGGCGCTGACGATGGCCGCCCCGGTCCAGGCCGGCGGATCGGCTGTCCCGATCGCGTGGGCGGCCGAAGGCGCCGCCCTGGCATGGCTGGCCAGCCGGCGCGCCCATCCGTTCGCGGCGCTCGCGGCGGCCATCCTCGGGCTCATGGCCCTCGCCCACGTTCTCGCGTTCGAATACCCGGCGGGGACGACATCACCCGTCCCGGACGCTGGCCCTTGGCCGTTCCTGAACGGGAGCGCGCTCAGCCTCGGGTTCGTCCTCGGAGCGGCGGGCGTCTCGGCATGGTTTCTCCGCGCGAGGTCCACGGTCGCGGTGATCGCCAGCCTCGGCGTTCTCGCCGTCGGCGTCGCCGTGCCGCACGAGGTCCGCGGGCCGGCGCTGATCGCTGCCTGGGTTGCGCTCGGTCTCGGCGCCCTCGCCCTCGAGCGGTTCGTGATCGACCGACTGCCGGAACCCGGAGTCGTCGTCTCCGGCGTGCTCGTCGACCTTCGCTTCGCGACGCTCGCTGCTGCGGCCGGCGTCGGCCTGATCGCGCTCGGTCATGCCCTCGTCCTCGACCTTCCGATCGACCAATTCGGGTCGATCCGGCCACCTGCGATCCCGTTCAGCGACGAGAGGGCCCTGACGCTCGGGCTTCTGGTCGTGGGGGCTGCCGGAAGCGGGTGGATCTACCTCCGTCGGCTGACGCTCGAGCTGCCGGCCCTCGCCGGACTTGTCGCCGCCGGGATGCTGCTGGCTTACGGGAGCACCTTCGAGGTGTTCGCCGACGCGGCGATCGTCATCGCTGCCGGACTCGTCGCCGCGGGCTTCGGCCTCGCTCGCTTGCCGGGGGTCGTCGATGACGATGCCGAATTCGTGACTGCCTCGAGTCTCGGCCTCGTCGCGGTGGCGACCCTGGCTGCGTTGGCGGTCGTCGCCACCCCGAGCCTGCTGACGGTCACGGCCATCCCGGTTGCCGGCCACCCGCCGTTCATCAGCTCGGCCACGGTCGCCTGCACAGCGATCGTGGCGTCCCTCTCGGTCAGCGTCCGCCTGAACCGGACGCGCCCGTTCGCGCCCTGGCTCGGCGTCGTTGCTGGTGCCC
>DASXTH010000150.1:0-12514 GCA_036505555.1 Candidatus Limnocylindrales bacterium
ACGACGTCGCTCTCGCGACGACGTCCATGGCGAGCCTGAACGGCCTCGGATCGATCGACTCGTATTACACGGACTTCTACGGGCATATGCTGACGAACGGCGGGACCGTCGCGCCCACCACGAGTGGCGCGGCCCGCGTCGGCGACGGGGTCATCCCCGACGGGACGCGCGGTGTCCGAGCTCACGGCACCCAGACGTTCGGGACGTCGTTCGCCCGCGCGCTCGGCATGAACGAGATGACCGCGGGCGCCGACGCCACGGCGATCGCAGGTCCGCTGATCGGTGGTCGATTCATCCCTCTCGTGCTCCCGGTCAACATCGTCGCCTGCGACGGAGGTGGCGATCTCGACGGCGTCGGCGAGGACGAATGGGCGCTGGCCGAACCGGGCAACCCACCGTCCGGGCAGGAATACATCGTGCCGCTGTGCAAGACCGATGCTGGGTCGTTCATGGTCCTGGATCTCGATGGAATCCCGAACAACTGCGACGAGGAGGTCTTGAATCCGCCGTCGATCCAGCTGAGCACGTTTCCGGCGGACCTGAACTCCGACAACGGCAACAACTGCGTGAAGCCGATGGTCGATGCGATGAACACGCTCCAGGGCCAGGTCGTCCTCATCCCGATCTGCGACGGCGATTGCGTGACTAGCGGTGGCAGCCAGGCGACGTATCACATCATCAAGGTTGCCGCCTTCTATCTCGACTTCGTCTCGGACCGGAACGGCGGCCTGAATGACGACTGCGTGGGCAACGGGACGACCATCATCCCGATCACCGGCAACGGCAGCAGCAGCTGCCTCGTCGGGTGGTTCGTCCGATACGTGACGTCCGGCCCGGTCGGCCCGGGCCCGGTCAACGGTGCCGCCGCGATCGGCGTTCAGCTGATCAAGTAGCGCCCGCGAGGGCCGTTGCAGGCCGGCCGGGAGCCGATACCCGGCCCCTCAGCGGATGCCGGTGTCGTAGACGAGGTCGACCTCCGCGAGCGTCGCGCCGACGGTCACGTCGACGGGAGCGGGCGTCCCCATCAGGCCATCGAACGGGTCGGACTGGACCCGGTAGCGGCCCGCCGGCAGCGTGACGACGAACGCACCGCTGGCATCGGTCTCCATGGTTGCCACCTCGAGCCCGGTCGCGTCGAGCACGTGGACGGCCGCCCCGACGACCGGGCGGTCGGCGCACGCGGGGTCATTGGGGCGGACGACCGGGCAGACCGGACCCGCCGTCGCGATGCCTCGGATCCCGACCACGCCGCCGTCGGTGCCGCCGCCTGACCTGCCGACGCCCGCCGGTACGGGCGGTCCGTCCTCGCCGACCAGCTGGGTCGTCGCGTCTGCGCCGACGGTATACACCCAGTGGTGCCGATTGGTGCAGCCGGCCGGGCAGTCGCCCCAACCGATCTCGATCGCCACCCGATACTCGCCGCCGTGGGTTGCCTCCGCGATGTAGAAGCAGCACTGCCCGATGAGGTCCGGGTTCTGCGCCACCAGGCCGGCGAACCGCGGATCCAGGGCGAGGACGACGGCCGCGGCCTGCTCGGGCGAGGTGATCGTCGTCGGGCCGGGCGCGGCCGATGCCGACGGTGACGCGGACGGCGACGGCGAGGCGGCCGGCGGCGGGGTCGGGGTGGGCGCCGTCGGGGACGAGCAGGCCGCGACGAGGAGCGCGACGACGAAGCCCATGGCAACGGTTGGACGGCCGGTGAGCGTCATCGGGTGCCTCGATTCATGGCGCTGCGACGATCAGGAACGGGCATCGGTTCCCGGCTTCGTCATCGTGCCCGCGGCCAGACGAGCTCCGGCGGCGATTCGGCTGACCCGACGATCGGCCGGTCGCCCCAGTCGTCACGGGCGGGCGCGAAGACATCGATGACGACCGCACCACCGGGGCCCGTCACGACCTCGTGCGGCATGTCTCCCAGGATTCGCCAGGTTCCACCGGGCCCAAGGTGGCGCTCCTCAGAGCCGACCCGGAACGTGACTTCGCCCTCGATCACGAGCCCGCACTGCTCGTTGGCGTGACGATGCTCCGGAACGATCGCGTTCGGGGCGAGCTCGACGACCGCGAGCGTCAGCCGCTCGCCCTGTACGCGACGGGCCACGACTCCGTCCCAGACCTGGATCGGGGTCAGACCGGCGAGGTCGGCAAGGTTCGTCATCGAAGCCTCCGTGGGGGCCGCCGGCAGGCACCCGACCGCCGTCAGCCCAGCCTACCCGACCGACGTCCATCGCCCGGTGAACGCCGCTGGCGCTTCGGGACTACCCTCGAGGCGTCGACGCATTCCCGCTGCCGACTTCTTGGAGACGAAGGCCACGATGCAGCTCTCGCCCATGATCCACCGCCTCGGTACGTCGAGCCTCGTCAACAGCTACCTCATCGACGACGGGGGCGCGATCACGATCGTCGACTCCGGGCTGCCCGGTCACTGGAAGGACCTCCTCCAAGAGCTCGAGGCGATGGGCCGATCCCCGTCCGACATCAAGGCGCTTCTGCTCACGCACGGCGATGTCGATCACGTCGGATTCGCCGAGCGCCTTCGGCGGGAGCACGACGTGCCGGTATTCGTGGGCGCCGCGGACGCCGCCGAGGCGCGCGGCGAGGTCCCGAAGCCGCCGGCGCCGCGCGACCCGATGCGGATCCGACCGCTCGTCGGATTCATCGCATTCGGTCTGACCCACGGTGGGCTCCGCCGCAAGCCGCTTCTGGAGGTGACGCCGATTGCGGGCTCGACGACGCTCGACGTGCCCGGCTCCCCGGTCGTGATCCCTCTGCCGGGCCACACGCCGGGGTCGGTCGCGTACCACACGCCGGTGGCCGCCGCGATCTTCATGGGTGACGCGATGACGACGCGCTCGGTCATGACCGGCAGCGTGGGCCCGGCGCTCGCGCCGTTCACGGTCGACCCGGAGCGGGCGCTCGCGTCGCTCGACGCCCTCGACGGGCTGTCGGCCGCCCTCGTGCTCCCCGGTCACGGGGACCCGTGGACCGGCGGGCTGCCCGCGGCGCTCGCCGCGATCCGGGAGAGGGTCGGATCCTAGAGCCAGTTCCGCCGCCGGAAGAACAGGACCATCCCGCCCGCAAGGACGAGGCACACCACCCAGAAGAGCGGGTAGGAGACACTGCTCTGGTTCTCCGGGATCGGCATGTTCATCCCGTAGACCCCGGCCAGGAACGTCAACGGGATGAAGATCGTGCTGATGATCGTCAGGAGCTTGACCGTGTCGTTCGTCCGGTTGGAGACCTCCGACACGTAGGTCTCCGCGAGCCCGTTGGCGATCTCGCGGTACGTCTCGATCAGATCGATGATCTGGACGCAGTGGTCGTGGACGTCGCGCAGGTACGTCTGCGCGGTCTCCGAGAGCACCTCGTGGCGCTCCCGCTGGAGCTGGCCGATGACGTCACGCAACGGCCACGCCGCGCGGCGGAGGAGGACGAGCTCGCGCTTGATCGCGTGGATTCGCTGGACCGTTCCCCGCGTCGGATGCTCGAGGAGCTCCTCGTCGAGGTCTGACAGCCGCTCCGAATAGCCCTCGAGCAGCGGGTAATACCGATCGACGATCCCGTCGAGGAGCGCGTAGAGCAGGAAGCTCGCGTCGCTCTGGCGGATCCGCGAGTCGGGCTTCTGGATCCGCTGCCGGATCGGCTCGAGATCCTGGCGGTGGACGTCCTGGAACGTGAGCAACGTCGTCCGGCCGAGGAACAGGCTCACCTGGTCGCTGTGGAGGACGCCGTCCCGCTCGTCGATCGCGCGTGCGATCACGAACAGGCGCCCTGGCTGGTCGTCGGAGCCCGGGAAGTCCTCGACCTTCGGCCGCTCGTGGGTCGTGACCATGTCCTCGATCGCAAGCGGGTGGAGCTGGTACTTCTCGGCGAACGCGCGGAGCACCTCCATCTCGGAGAGCCCGTCGATGTTGATCCAGCGCACGCGCGACCACGCAGGTCGGTGATGGGCGAGGAACGCCGGGATCTCCCGGATCTCCTCGATCTCGACCTGGTCGGGCGCGTAGTCGACACACGTCACGACGACGCCCCCGGGTCGGCTCACGCGATCGGTCAGCTCGGCTGCCTCGATCCCGCCGGCCGTTCCCGGCGGCGGCATCGACAGGCGTGGCATCTCTGCGGCGAGCTGTCCTTCGAGTTCGTGCGCGTCGAGCTCGTGCTCGTGCTCCGCGCCTCGACGGCGCCCGACGAGACCGCGGATGCGACGAGTCGGCGATCGAGTCACGGACGGGATGACCGAGCTGCGGAGGGAGGGCGTCGCCACTCTAGCAGGGGTGCTCGGGTGGTGGCCGGACAACGAAAATCGGAGGGAGCCCGGAGGGCCCCCTCCGATCCGCGAAGAGCCTAGTTCAGGGTCGTGAGGATCAGCCCGTTGACCGCGGCGCCAACCAGGACGATGTTGCTACCGCCGAGCGCGTTCACCGTCAGCCGGTCGAGGGCCGGGTCGGTGTTCGTAATGCGCACGAACGGAGCCAGACCGGCGACCTCGACCGCCTTCCCGGCCGCCTGCACGACCACGGTGTCGTCGCCGTTCGTCCCGTTGACGATCACCGAGTCGGCTGCTTGATCGCTGCCCAGGTCGTCCAAGGACACGGCCAGATCGACGTCGACGCTGACGACGTCGGTGCCGGACAGGTCGTTCACGGTGACCGTGTCCGACCCGCCGAGGGCGTGGACGTCGATCCCTTCGATCCCACCG
This sequence comes from Candidatus Limnocylindrales bacterium, assembly GCA_036505555.1. Lineage (GTDB taxonomy): Bacteria > Chloroflexota > Limnocylindria > Limnocylindrales > CSP1-4 > CF-46. Next base: position 4,697 of record DASXTH010000150.1, read on the forward strand.
AGGTCCATGACGATCGTGCCCTGGAACCGGGTGAACCGGACACGGCCGTTGTCCGCGACCGCGGCCATCTGCTCGGCACCGCCGGCGCCGTTGAAGATCATCCTGTCGAAGCCGCCCTGGCCCTCGACGACATCCGACGCGTCGCCGGGATCCCAGACGAAGGCGTCGTCGCCCCGGCCCAGGAAGGCGGTGTCGGCCCCGCCGTTGCCGTCGACGAAGTCGTTGCCCGTACCGCCAATGAAGGTCTCGGCGCCGCTGCCCCCGATGAGGGTGTCGTCGCCCCGACCGCCGTCGATCCGGGTGGCTGCGGTCGTCGTGAAGACGCCGGCCGCCTCGTCGATCCGGATCGTGTCGTCGCCGCCAAGGCCGCGGACGTCGATCCGGTCGAAGGTCGAGCGGTCGAACGCCAGCGCAAAGCCGTCATCGCCCGCGTCGACGAGCAAGTGGCTCGTGTCCCGGGCATCCAGACGCAGGGCGATCGTTTCTGCGAACGGGGTGCCATGCACGAACAGCGTGCCGTCCACGACCTCGCCGCGAACGGACGGCGCCGCGGCGACCGGAGCTGCCCCGGCGAGGACGACAACCGCGACGATGGATACGCTCCCGAGCGCCGGCAGACGTCGCCGGACACGGGAAAGCAAGGTAAAGCGCGTCATGAGATGTTCTCCCTGTCGGTCATCCGCATCGGGTCGCGGAACTGGTTGCGCCGGATCGCGATGACCTGACAGGAGCCTCTACGCGCAGGGATCGCGGCCAGATTTCCGGTGTCGGCCGGCGCCGGCGGCGAACGCGGGGCGGGTCAGTCGGGCAGCTCGAGACCTGCGAGGAGCTTGCGGAGGATCCCTTCGAGCGAGGCGATCTCGTCCGGATCGAGGCGGTCGAGGAGCGTCCGCTCGCTCGTCGTGTTCGCCGCGACCGCCGCGTCGACGACCTCGAGCCCTTCGTCCGTCAGCTCGATGAGGACGCCGCGCCGATCGTTCGGATCGTCGAGCCGACGGACGTACCCGCGGCGTTCGAGCCGGTCGATCCGACTCGTGATGCCGGCGGAGGACAGCATCAGGCCCTTCGCCAGGCGCGTGGGCGACAACCGGTGCGGCGAGCCTGCGATCCGCAGCGCGCTCAGGGCGCCGACCTCGCCACGGTTCAGGTCGAAGCGGCCGAACACATCCTCCTGGCGTCGCGCCAGGTGGGCCCCGAGGCGGCTCAGCCGGGCGGTCACCTGGAGCACGCCGACCTCGAGGTCCGGGCGTGCCTCGTCCCAGCCCGTGAGCAGTCGATCCGTCGCGTCGTTTGCCATGGCTGCATTCTAATCCGCCTTCGTTCTTGACATAAGTATCTTACCTGCGAGAGACTTACTTTTGGGAGGAGGACATCTGTCCCCCGGAGCGCTCTTCGATGACGACTGCCCAGTCAGCCCTGCTCTCGTTGCCCGACCGACTGGCCGGGCTCTCCCCCGAACCCGATCCCGACTCCGATCTCCAATCTGGTTCGGGCGCCGACGTCGTTCCAGCCGCTGTCGTCGACGGCGACGAGGGCGCGGCGCCCGACCTCGCACCCGAGGCCGACCCCGCGAGCGACCATGATTCGGACGCCGCGCTGGTGCGGGCCCTCGTCGCGGGATCCCACGAAGCCCTGTCCGTTCTCTACGATCGACACAGCGCGGCGGTCTTCTCGGCGGCAATGCGGATCAGTCGTGAAGCGGGAATGGCCGCCGACGTCGTTCAGGAGACGTTCCTCGCGCTCTGGAACCGCGCCGAGGCCTACGACCCGGCGCGCGGTGCACTCGTGGCATGGCTGATGACGATTGCCCGGAACCGGACCGTCGACCACCTTCGGGCCGCGGGACGCCACGGTCGCGCGCTGTCGTTCTCATCGTTCGCGCAACCCGAGGTCGACGACGCGTCGACGGGTGAATGGCTGACCACGACCGGAAACCCGATCGCGATGGGCGAGCCCGACCCCGGCCCCGACGTCGCGTTGACGAGCCGCGAGACGGCTTCGACGGTGCGCGCGGCGATCGCGCGGCTCCAGCCGAACGAGCGCAAGGTGATCGAGCTCGCCTACGACGGCGGGCTCAGCCAGCCGGAGATCGCCGCCCAGCTCGGCTGGCCGCTCGGGACCGTAAAGACGCGGACACGGCGCGCTCTCGGGCGTCTCCGGGACTCCATGGAGAACGCGGAGGCCCGCGGGGCCCAGCCGCTTCCGCGACCCGTCGCGCCGAGCCCCTGTGCGTGGCAGCCATGTGCATGAGCCAGGGGGGATCGACCGCCGCGCACGATGATCAGCTGGCGGCCGGGTAGACCGCCGACAGTCGTGGACCTTGGGCAGCTGGTCGGGCCCACGCTCGACGAACTCCTCGTGGCTGGACTCGCCCGGGCCATCGCGGGATGATCGCCGCGTTCGATGACGAGCAGCGGCCCGACTCCGACCAAGCCTGCGGTCCGGTTCCCGCCCATCAGCGCGCCCAGCCGACCCGCCGTCGTCGCCGGGGTCGCGGGTCTGATCGTCGTGGTCATCGTGCTCGCGGCTGCGAGTGCTCTCCCGATCTTCGTCGTCGGGATCGGACTCGCCTATCTCATCGATCCGCTCGTGTCGGCCCTCGCCGGCCGCGGCATCCCGCGGTGGGTCGCGAGCATCCTCTTGATCATCGTTCTGTGCGCGATCATCGCCGGCTTCATCGCTCTCGTCGCAGGCTCGATCATCACCCAGGGAGCTGCCCTCATCGCGAGCGCGCCGGCGAGCGTCGAGGAGCTCCGCGCCCGGATCGCGTCGGCGCCGCTGAGCCCGGACCTGCGCGGCGTCCTCGATCGGCTGGTGACCGAAGCCGCGAGCTCTCTCGCGTCCGTGGACCTGCTCAGCGTGGCGACCACCCTGGTCGGGTCGCTGTTCGGGGTCTTCGGGATCGTGATCGGGACGATCGGGGTCCCGTTCTACATCTTCATCGTGGTCAACGACCGCCCGGGGCTCGAGGCCGAGCTCGAGCGGCGGCTTCCCGAGCCGTGGCGCGCGGACATCCTCACGATCGTCCGGATGGTCGTCCAGCAGTTCGGGAACTACGTGCGATCCGAGGCGATCCTCATGGTTCTCCTCGGGGCGCTGACGTGGGCCGGGCTCGCGTTCCTGGCGTTCGTCATCGATCCGCGGATCGGCTCGTACGCGATCTTCCTGGCCGCGATCGCCGCGTTCAGCGAGCTCATCCCCCTCCTCGGACCCTGGCTCGCTGCGACCCCGGCGGTCCTGTTCGGGCTGACGCTCGGCCCGGTTCCCCTCGTCGCGATCGTCGTCCTGTATGTCGTCATCTCGTTCATCGAGGGGAGCGTCATGGTGCCCGCGATCGAGGGCCGCTCGTTCGCCCTGCGACCGGCGATCGTCGGGCCCGTCCTCGCCATCGGGTTTGCCCTCGGCGGCACGTTCGGAGCGGTCCTCGCCCTGCCGGTCGCGTCGGCCGCGCGCGACGTCTTCTTGTACGTCTTCGCGCGCTCTGCGGGCGGGCCGGCGGGTTCTCTTCCCGGGGACGCGTAACGCGATCGACGGGGATTACTCTTCCGAGCGTGAGCGTGCCCTTCGTCGGCCGTCAGCGCGAGCTCGACGAGCTTCGCGCGCTCATCCAGCGATCGGGCCGCGATCGGGCCCCTGCGGCGGCGATCGTGACCGGCGAGCCCGGCAGCGGCAAGACCCGGCTCCTGGCCGAGGTGCTGGCTGGTCACCGGGGCCTCCGAGTGGTCCGGGTCGTCGGGTTCGAACCCAGTCAGGCCGTCCCTTTGGCGGCCGTGGGCGAGGTCATCCGCCAATTGCGGACCGTCCCGGTCCACGGCCCAAGCCTCGAGGATCTCGTGTTCGGCGGCCGCGATCGCGTGAGCCGCGAACCGCTCCGGATCTTCGAGGCCGCGCATCGCGCATTGGCGTCCTACGGTCCGCTCGTCGTCGGCGTGGACGACCTCCAATGGGTCGACGATCAGTCCCTCGGCCTGATCCATTACCTGCTGCGGGCGGCCGACCCGGCCCGTCAGGCACTATGCGTGATCACGGCTTCTCGTCCGTCGGCCGCGGCCTCGACGTTCCGTGCGACGGTCGAGGGTCTCCTGCCGCCGCAACGGCGGTCCGTGGTGGATCTCGGACCCATTCCGCTCGCGGATGGCCTGACCCTTGCGCGGTCGATCGACGAGAGCCTCGACGAGGCCACCGCTGCCACCCTGTGGCGGCGGGCTGGCGGCTCGCCGTTCTGGCTGGAGGCCCTCGCCAGAGGCGGCGACGACGTCGAGCCGTCGAAGCTGATCGAGGAGCGCTTTCGCTCGCTCGGCAGCGACGCGGGTGCCGTGCTCGCCGTCCTCTCCGTGGGCGCGCGGCCCTTCCTGATCGATGAGCTCGCGGAGCTGCTGCACTGGGAGGTCGGGCGCGTCGGTCACGCCTCCTCCGAGCTGGTGTCGCGCGGCCTCGGCGTCGATGCCGGGGGAACCATTCGCCTTGCGCATGACCTGATCCGGGAGGCGGCGTCCGCGAGCCTGCCTGCGACGGGGCGGCGGCGCCTCCATGCTCGCCTCGCGGACTGGATCGATGCGGCCGCCGGCGACGACGTGAAGCTGCTTCGCGAGGCGCTCGACCACCGGGTCGCGGCCGGCCAGCCGGCAGCCGAGCTCTCGATGCGCGTCGTGTCGTCGCCCGAACGGCGGCTGTTGAATCGAGACGACCTCCGGCTGATCGCTTCGATCACCGACGCCCTCGAGCCCGGCTCCGCCACACGAATCGACCTCAATCGCGCCCTCGGCGAGCTGGGTGCCGTCATCGGCGAGCTCGAGTTCGCGCTCGAGAGATGGTCGCGCGCGAGCGACGAGACCATCGACCTGTCCGATCGACGACACGCTGAGATCGGGGCGGCGCTCGCGGCGTATCGATTGGGCCGGAGCGTCGACGCTCACGATCACCTGGAACGGGCGCGCGGGCTGGCAGCGGGCGATCTCGAGACGAAGGTGCGGGTCGAAGCCGTCTTGGCCGACGTCCAGCTCTGGCTCGACCACGAGACCGCCGCGGGTGCCCAGACCGCGGATCGCGCGGTCGCAACGGCGGAGGAACTGGCGTCGCGCGGCGGCGGCCTCGAGCGTCTGCCGTCCTCTGCTCGCCGGGCGTACCTCACGGCTGTGGAGGTCGCGATGGATGGCGCGATGCAGGAGGATCGCGATGACGACCTGGTCCGCCTGGCGGAGCACTGTCTGCTCGCCGCGGCAACGCTCGATGACGAGTCGCACATCGCCGCTCAGATTCGGGTCGGCGGGGCCCTGCGGACCGTCGGACGTCCGCGCGACGGCGAGGCGCACAGCCGCCGGGCGTGGGAGGCCTCGAAGCGCCTCGTCCTGCCGACGCTGACATTCCTCGCGGGGAGCGGACTCGCCCGTGTCCTTCGTGACCTGGGCCGCCTCGCCGACGCCCGGGCCATCGCCCTCGAGACACGGCAGCTGGAAGCACGACTGACGGATACACCTCGGCAGTGGGGCACCGGCCCGTCGATCCAACACGTGATCGAGCTCTCCTACGAAGATCCTGCAACCGCCCTTCGCGCGCTCCGGCGAGATGCCGCGGCGGAACCGGACCCGCATTACCGCCAGGACCTCCACCTCGCGATCGCCGTTTGGCAGGCACGAGTGGCGGGCCCGAAAGCCGCGGGCGAGGTGGATGCCGAGCTCGCCGCTGCGCACGCGGATGCCGAGCTCGCCCGCTGCCCGCGCCACATTGCCGACCTCACCCTCCGGAGCGCCGAGCTCCTGGCCCGGATCGGACGAGTCGACGACGCACAGCGGGCGCTGGAGACCTGGGACCGTCGGCATGCGGCCGTCAGCGTCAACCGCGCGCTGTGGCGGATCCGGACTGGCGCGGCCGTGGCGGCCGCGAGCGGCGACCATGCGACCGCGATCTCCCTCTTGGAGACGTTCGCACAGGCCCTCGAGGGCGCGGGCCTGAACCTCGAGCTCATCTGGGTTCGGATCGACCTTGGGCGGAGTCTCGCGAAGATCGACCGCGACCGTGCGGTGGCGACATTCACAGCCGCGGCCGAGCTCGCCGAACGGTGCGCGGCCGCGAGCGAAGGACGCCTGATCGCGCAGGCCTTGCGGGGCCTCGGCGTTCGGGCCTGGCGCCGGGGCGCGGCTGGCCTCGGATCCGGCGTGCAGGGCCTGAGCCGACGCGAACAGGAGATCTCGCAGCGGGTCGCCGCCGGCGCGAGCAACCGCGAGGTCGCCGAGGGACTCGCCGTCTCGCCCAAGACGGTCGAGCGACACATCACCAACATCCTCGCCAAGTTGGGGCTGCGGAATCGGACGGAGCTCGCATCGCTCGTCCGCTCGTCCGTGGTACGGGGTTCACCCGATGAATGAGCGTCCGATCGCCGCCTAGCCTCGCATGCAGACCCGATGGAGGGTCACGCAGGTAGCGAAGAAGGTGCTGGAGTGGCCGTCGCGATGCTCGTCGCAGGTCCCGAGACCTCGGAACCGGTCATCGGCCCGGAGGCGGCGGAGCGTCTCGCCCGTCTCGGTATCACTCGCGTATCGCTGCTCGCCGATCCCTCCGGTGTCGGAGTCGTGATGGAGGGCTGGGCATTCGACCTGGCCCAGGTCGATCAGGCCGTCCGGGCGATGTTCCCGGACGGCGGAGCCGGCGTCCGGATCTTCCGCGAGATCGAGCATGTCGCGGTGTCCGTGGCGTCGGGGGAAGGGAGAATCTGATGGATACGAGCGCGCGCACGGCCCCGATTTGGCAGGGTCGCCGACGGAAACACCGAGCGAGGTCGTGGCTTCTGCCGATCGCCGCGGCTGCGACGCTCCTGCTGACGGCATATGGCGCAACCGTGGTGGCCGCGGATGATGCAGCGGTGCTGCCTCCGTCCTGGCACATCCACGACGGTCAGACCGCGCTCGGCTCCCAGCACAAGGGAGTCGGGTTCTTTCCGCGGATCCTCGGCATCACCACGGCCGAGTACCTTCTCGACCCGGCTAGCTGCCCGAACGCCACGGACAAGTCGTTCCTGCCGAGCTTTGGAGAGCGTCAGGCCATGTCGCTCCGGAACGGTGAATGCCGAACGAGCACCGTGATCATCCATCTCCAGACGCTGCCCGTCGGCAGCGACGGGCCCGAGGGATGGAGCTCCCTCACGACGCCCGCGGAGCCCGGTTTCGTCACCTTCTACCTGGTGACACAGATCTAGGTCCCGCCGACGGAGGCGCGAACTCCGGCGGCCATGGGTGAAAGCCGGCGCCTGAGCCCAGGCGCCGGCTGATCCGTGGGCGAGTCCAGGCGACCCTCAGGTGGTCCGACTCGTGACCAACTCGCCAGGACCCGTGACGACCACCTCGGCGTAGCGCTCCTCGCCGTCCGTGCCACGGACGAGGTAGGCGTGATGGATCTCGGTCACGCCGGATGCCAGGTTGCCGGTGACCGTGCAGTACTTCGTCGCCGACAGCTCGATCGCGCGGCGGACCGCTTCGATCTCGACCGGTCCATCGACGACGTGGACGATCAGGATCCGCTCGAAGACGTGCGGCATCGGATCGTCGCGCTGCTCCGCTGACACGCGCACTTCGTAGCGCGTGAAGGCCTGGCGCTTCTTGCGCAGGATCGAGACGACGTCCATCGCCGTGCAGGCCGCCTGGGCCACGACGAGGAGCTCGGCCGGTCGCGGGCCGGTGTCGCCCTCGGCGTCATCGGCGACGATCGTGTGGCCGCTGCCGGTTGTCGCGACGAACCGCAGGCCTTCACCGTCGAGTCTTGCGACCACCGTCTTCATCGCCATCGGTCTTCCTTCGTTGCGGGTCGGATCGAGATCGGAACCGG
>DASXTH010000151.1:0-3122 GCA_036505555.1 Candidatus Limnocylindrales bacterium
GCGAGGATCGTGGGGCTGGCGATCTTGTAGCCGTTCAGGTGGAGGATCGGAACGACCGCACCGTCGCTCCGTGCGCTCAGGAACTTGTTCCCGTGCCAGCTCGCCGCCAGCGGGCCCGTCTCGGCCTCGCCATCGCCGACGACGCAGAACACGACGAGGTCCGGCGCGTCGAAGGCGGCGCCGTACGCATGCGACAGTGCGTAGCCGAGCTCGCCGCCCTCGTGGATGCTGCCCGGCGTCTCGGGCGTCACGTGCGATCCGATCCCACCCGGGAACGAGAACTGGCGGAAGAGACGGGCCATGCCGGGCTCGTCCATCGTGATGTCGGGGTACAGCTCCGTGTAGGTCCCCTCGAGCCAGGCGTTGGCGACGGCTGCGGGACCACCGTGACCCGGGCCGACGATCCAGATCGCGTCCAGGTCGCGGGCGGCGATCACCCGGTTCAGGTGGGCATTGATGAAGTTCAACCCGGGCGTGGTGCCCCAATGGCCGAGGAGCCGCACCTTCACGTGCTCGGGCCGGAGGGGCTCGCGCAGGAGCGGGTTCGCCAGCAAGTAGATCTGGCCGACCGACAGGTAGTTCGCCGCCCGCCACCATGCGTCGATGCGGGCAAGGTCGGCGGGCTCGAGGGGCGTCGTCGAAGTGGCCGCTTCGGGCATGAGCATTGCGACGTTTCCTTCCGAGCGAGGGCCGGAGGTCCGCTGGATCGTGCGGCGCGGCCGACACGGACAGCCTACCGAAGCACCCCGGCGGGCGCCGAAGGGGCTCCGGGAAGGCGCCAGGTCGCGGCGAGATCGATCCAAGCGGACCCCATCGAGGGGCCGATCCGCCCCTCGCCGCGGGTCGTGGCGACGTCTACGTTCCGCTCATGGATCGCTCATCGAATCTCCCCATCGTGATCCGGCGGATCGCTGCGGCCGATCACGACGATCTGGTCTCGTTCTACGCCGGCCTCTCGGACGAGAGCCGGCGGACACGCTTCCTGGGAGCCAGCCGCGGCATCGGATCGACCCAGTCGACCTGGTTCTGCTCGCCCGATCACGCGCATCGCGAAGGCTTCGTCGCGGTCGTCGGCGACGGGTCGGGCAACGAGCGGATCGTCGGCCACATCTGCGTCGAGCCCGACGGGCCGTGCGCTGCCGAGGTCGCGGTCGCCGTGGCCGATGAGTGCCAGGGCCAGGGCATCGGCCGGCGGCTCGTCGCGGCCGCCGTCGTCTGGGCGCGATCCGAAGGCATCCGGGTCCTGACCGCCACGATGCTCGCCAGCAATGCGCCGATCCAGCGGCTGCTGACCGGCCTTCGCCTGCCGTGCCTGACGATGCCGGTCGGCGGTGGGATCGTGGAGATCCGGATCGACCTGGGGGTGGTGCGCGCCGCCGCGTGACGGGTTGGTCCCCTCGGCCTGTTCGGTCCGTTCGGCCCCTTCGGTCCGTGACCTCGGGCCATCGTCGCCCGCACCCTTCGCGCCCATCCTTGCGATGGCCGTGCGTTCCGCCCGTCATGGGTGTCCGGGCCGGCCAACGACGCGGAGGTCGAGCCAATGAACCGCATCCTGCTTGCCTACGACGGCAGCGAACCTGCCGTGCGTGCCCTTGAAACGACCGTCGAGCTCGCGACCCGGTTCGGCGCCCTCGTGGCCGTGATCAGCGTGATCCCGCTGCACGCCGCGCCGATGGGCGTCGATCCGTGGGACGACCGCGAGGTCCACGAGCGTGAGCTGCGGGACGCGCAGAACCGGCTCCGGGAGCGAGGGATCGAACCGGAGCTGATCGAGCCGTACGGCGATCCCGCGGTGACGATCGAGCGGATCGCGGCGGAGCGCGCCTTCGACACGATCGTCATCGGGTCCCGTGGCCAGGGCGCCATCGGGCGCTTCTTCGGTGGCAGCGTGAGCGAACACGTCGTCACCCATAGCGAGGCCACGGTGATCGTCACCCACTGACCGACGCCGCGCTCGCGCGGCGCGCCGAGACGCGCCGCGCCCCGAGCCCCAGGGACGACGACCCGCCGACCACACCGGCGGGTCGTCGCCGGCGGGTCGATGGCTCAGATCGCGCGGCTGCGCCGGGCGTCGTACCGCAGGCGGTCGCGATGGTCCGGGTGGGCGATCGCGATCAACGCCTCGACGCGTTCGCGGATGCTCCGGCCGAACAGCTCGGCGACCCCGAACTCGGTCACGACGGTCCGGACGTGCGCGCGCGTCGTCACGACGCCGGCACCGGGCTTGAGATGGGACACGATCCGCGATACCACGCCGTCGGCGGCGGTCGCCGGCAGCGCGATGATCGCCCGGCCCTGCTCGGCCAGGCCCGCGCCGCGGATGAAGTCCATCTGACCACCGACGCCGCTGTACAGCCGGTCGCCGATCGAGTCGGCCACCACCTGACCCGTCAGGTCGACCTCGATCGCCGAGTTGATCGCCGTCATCGTCGCGAACGAGCGGATGACGTGCGTATCGTTCGTGAAGTCGACGGAACGCATCTCGACCATCGGATTGTCGTTGACGAAGTCGTACAGGCGCTGCGAGCCCATGAGGAACGCGGTCACGATCTTGCCGCGGTTGCGCTCCTTGCGGGCACCGGTGATCGCGCCGGCCTCGACGAGATCGACGACCGCGTCGCTGAACATCTCGGTGTGGATCCCGAGGTCGCGCCGGTGACGGAGGTGGAGCGCGGCAGCGGTCGGGATCGCTCCGATCCCGAGCTGGAGCGTCGCGCCATCCGGCACCAGCTCGGCGACGAACTCGCCGATCCTGCGCTCGACGTCGCCCACGACCGGCTGATGGATCGCGTACGGCGGCTGATCGACCTCGATGGCGAGGTCGATCTCGTCCACGTGGACGAAGCTCTCGCCGAGGGTCCTGGGCATCGAGCGGTTGAACTGGACGATCACGGTCGCCGCCGCGGCGATCGCCGCGTGCATCGCCTCGACCGATACGCCGAGCGAGCAGAACCCGTGGGCGTCCGGCGGCGTCGCGTTGACGAAGACGACGTCCAGGGGCAGCGCGCCCGACCGGAACAGCCGCGGGACGTCCGATAGGAACACCGGGACGTAGTCGGCGCGACCCTCGTTGACCGCGGCCCGCGCGTTCGGGCCGATGAACAGGGCGCGGTGACGGAAGT
>DASXTH010000152.1:0-4476 GCA_036505555.1 Candidatus Limnocylindrales bacterium
ATCCGATCGTGGCGCTGACGTCGCTGGGCGCGGCCGTTTCGTTTGCGCCCGGCGCTCCTGGCGCGGCCGTCGACGGCCCGGCGGAGGTCTCGGTCGCCACGGTCCACGGGCCGATCTGCGAGTCGACCGACGAGCTTGGCGAGCATCCGTTGCCGCCGCTCCGTCGAGGCGATCTCGTCGCGATCCGGGACGCGGGCGCCTACGGAGCGTCGCTGTCATCCACGTACAACGGGCGCCCGCGGCCGCCCCAGGTGATCCTGACCGACGAGGGCAAGTTGGTGCTCGGACGGCATCGGGGGTCCGCGGCGGCCCTCGGCTGAGGTCCGGCGACTCCGGTTCATCGGGCGCTCGCCCGGCGATCGCAACACGCTAGGCTCTGGACGTGGCTGGTCCGCGCCATTCCCGGTCGTCACGCGCCGTCGGCTCGACGCGGCGTGTCGTCCTCGCGCTCGGCGGCGGGCTCATGCTCGTCCTCGCAGCCGGGGTCGGACCGATTCTCGCGGCCTCGCCGGTGCCGGTCCGGATCCCCGATCACGCCGTCTATGACCTTGCGGGGATCTTCGGCGCGAACGCCGAGCGGACCGCCGAGAGCCTGGCCGAGACAATGCGATTCGTCGCCGATGCCGATGTCGTCGTCGTCACCGAACGGGCGACGGCCGCGATGTCGAGCGGGGCGGCCCAGGCGCGGGCGGACGCCCTTCGCACGGCGATGGGCGTCGGCGACGCCGTCGACGGCGGTGGTCTTGTCCTGTACGTCGCGGTCACGCCGTCCGGCTGCGGTGGCCCAGTCGCGATCAGCGTGTCGGACGTCATCGCGCAGGAGGCGCTCGGCGCAGGCCAGGCCGCCTCGATCGTGGATGACATGGCCCCGCTGGTGGCCGCCTGCGACCTCGACAGCGCCCTCGGCGTCGGCCTGGCCGGGATCGCCACGGCCGTCCTCGGCGCGACCGCCGGCGGGTCGTCCGGCGACGGACAGGCAGCCGACGCGGGACCTCCGTTTCCAAGCCCGGTCGAGGGGATCGCGGTCTACGATCGGGCGCGGATCTTCCGGCCCGAGACGCTGGCCGCGGCGGAGAAGACGATCGACGCGATCGAGGCGAGGACCGGCGCCGAAGTCGCGGTCTACACCCAGGTGGTCGAGGACGGCCGGACCAGCGAGGAGGCCGATACCGACGCCCGTGCCCTGATGGACCAGTGGGGCGTCGGGCGCAAGGGATTCGACGACGGCCTCGTGATCCTCTTCGACATGTACCCCGGGATTCGGCACGGTCAGGTCAGCCTGTACGGGGGCCCCGGCTACCGCGCGGCCTTCCTCGACAACTCGGAGAAGCAGCAAATCTTCGACCAGGACATGCTCCCCCGCCTCAAGGCGGGGGACTTCGACGGCGCCCTGACCGTCGCCCTCGAACGGGTCGACCGGAACGCAACCCCCGAGCACGCCGCAAGCCTTCAGCAAGCGCGCCAGATGGACGCGGTCGCCGGCCTGGTCGGGGCGCCCGTCGCCATCCTGCTGCTCGTGGGGAGCGCCGCGTGGTCCTGGCTGCGCTTCGGCCGCGACCCGGTCTACCTCGACGACCCGTCGATCCACATGGCGGGACCGCCGGCGGCTCTGACCCCCGCCGCCGCGGCCTTCGTGCAAGCCGCCGGCTCGTCGCGGCGGGCGCTGACGACGACACTGATCGACCTGGCCAGCCGGGGGACGATCCTGTTCCGCCAGGAGTCCCACCTGCTCGGGCTCCAGAAGAAGGTCGGGATCGTGACGGAGCCACCCGAGCCCGACCCGCACACGCGCGCCCGGCAGCTGCTCAACGCGGCCCGGCGCCTCGGCCGGCCCGAGCAGATCGTGGCCGACAAGCTCGCGTCGCTCGGCCGTCAGTCGGACGGCTACATCGAGCCGAAGGAACTGATCGGGATCGCGCCCGTGGTACCCGCGTTCGCCAAGGCTCTCGAGCAGGAGGCGATTCGGAACGCTTGGTTCCGCGAGGCGCCTTCGAGGGTCGTGACGCGCTGGCGGATCCGAGCGGGGAGCGCGATCGGGCTCGGGATCGCTTGCGTGTTCGGCGGGGTGAACGTCCCGAGCAACGGCCTGCTGTTGTTCGGCGGCGGCCTCATCGTCGGCGGGATCGTGGTCTGGGTGGTCGCGGGGTCGATGCCGGCCGTCACGCTGCCCGGCGCAATGATCCGGGCGATGCTCGCGGCGTACCGGCGGACGCTCAAGAAGACCATGGACCACGCCCGCTCCATGGATCAGGTCGTCGCGGACGCGGGGCTGCCGTGGCTCGAGACGCCCGATCAAGCCGTGGTCTGGGGGCTCGCCCTCGGTCTCCAGGACGAGATCGAGACCGTGATCGGCCGCTCGATCTCGGACCTGGAGCGCGGCACCGCGGGCGTCGGGAGCGCCTACGTCCCGGCGTGGTTCGCCTCGTCGAGCGGCTCCGGCCTCTCCGCGGGCTCGGCAGGCGACTTCGCCGGCGCTGCAAGCGGCAGTGGCAGCCTCTTCTCGAGCTCCACGATCCCGGATTTCGGCGGGATGTTCGCGGCGATTGGGACGATCGGGAACGCGCCGTCGTCGTCTGGCGGTGGTGGTGGTGGCGGTGGGTTCGGCGGCGGAGGCTCGGGCGGTGGCGGGGGCGGCTCGGGTGGCGGGTTCTAGAGGGGTCAGGCGGCAGTCGTCCCAAGCGCCGCAAGCGCGCCCGCGAGGCGATCGGCGTCGTCCGGTCCGTTGTGGAGCGCGCTCGAGATGCGGATCAGGCGCCGTGGCGGCAGCGGTGACTCGGCCGCGGGAACCGGAAACGGATAGATCGGGACCTCGATCCGGAACTCGTCGAGGAGCCGCCGCTGGAGCGGGTCGGTGTCGAGCGGCGACGAGCCCGCGCCCGGCGTCGCGAGCGGTCCGGACGGCGGCAGTGGCAACGCGACCATCGAGCCGAGCATCGACGGCTGGCCCGGCAGGGTCCGGTCGAGTCCCAGGACGTCCGCCAGCCGATCTCGAGCGCGCAGCGTCAGGTCGTGGTTCCGCTCCATCACCTCCCGCCAGCCGCCGCCGACAAGGCGGCCGAGGAGCTGGAGCGCGTCGGCGGTTGCGAGCCACGGCGTGGGATCGAGCGTGCCCTGCCAGTCGAACTCGGCCCGATAGCGGGTGGCGGGGCCGGCACCGTTGCTGGCCATGAGGTCGGCGTTGGCTCCATGCGAGATCGTGTTCGGGCGGATGCCGGGCTGGCGGTCGCGACGGGCGTGGAGGAACCCGGCGCCCTTCGGGGCGCAGACCCACTTGTGGAGATTGCCCGTGTACCACGCCGCGCCGAGCGCATCGAGGTCGAGCGGCACCATCCCCGCCGCGTGGGCTCCGTCGACGAGCGTCTCGACGCCGCGCTCGGCCAGGCGGCGAACGATTCGCTCGATCGGGAAGACGAGTGCCGTCGGGCTCGTCACGTGGCTGATCAGCGCGAACCGTGTTCGCATCGTCGCGGCCCCGAGGATCGCGTCCACGACCTCGTCCGCGGACGCGACCGGGAACGGCACCCGGGCGACGACGACGCGCGCGCCATCGCGCTCGGCGACGTGGCGGAGGACGTTGATCGTCGCGTTGTACTCATGGTCGGTCGTGAGGAGCTCGTCGCCCGGCGCGAACCGAAGGGAGCGCAGGACGGCATTGACCGCGCCGGTCGCGTTCGCGACGAACGCGAGATCGTCGGGATCCGCGCCCACGAACGCGCCGAGCTCGCCGCGGGCGTCCGTGAGCAGAGCCGGCAGGTCGCGGGCGAGGAACTGGACCGGCTGTGCCTCGAGGCGATCGCGCCAGGCCTGCTGCGCATCGAGGACCGGTCGCGGGCACGACCCGAATGAGCCGTGGTTCAGGAACGTGATCGACGGGTCGAGCGGCCACAGCCCGGCGAGCGGGGACGGCATCGCCAGATCATGACGGGTACACTCGGGCCGTGGGTGCGGTCGACACGATGGACACGTTCTTCGAGCTGCTGAACGCGGGCGACCGCGAGGCGGCGGTCCAGCTGATGGCCGAGAACGCCGAGATGCGGATCCACGTCGGCGACAGCGCCCAGACCCTCCGCGGCGTCGAGCGCGTCGGCGGCTGGTTTCTCCGCGGCGATACGGGCCTGCGGATGATCCCGGGCGAAGTCCGGGACACGGGCAACACCTACGAGGCCGATGTCCTGGTCGTTCGGCCGGGCGCGCCGTCGCTCCATCTCGATGCAACGTTCCGCGTCGAGGCCGGCAAGATCACCTCGATCAACCTCGCCCCGCGCTAGCGCCAAGCTCCGCGGCAGCCCCGGGGCGGCGCCACCTGCCGTGCCAACCGGCACCGTCGGGCGCCCGCCCTCACGAAGGCGCCGGCGACTCCTCGATCGTATCCGGCGGCGCCTCGCTCGGGGCCGGGATCGTGATCTGCTGGCCCTCGCTGATCCGGTCGGGGTTCTTGATCGCCGGGTTCGCCGCGAGCAGCTCCTCGATCGTGAT